>NZ_JBHJWQ010000023.1:0-152633 GCF_042266885.1 Streptomyces sp. NPDC056061
ATCGGGGTCTCGAAGGACAACGACCCCTTCCACATCGTGCCGATCCAGTTGAAGAACTTCACCCCGGTCGGTACCGCGATGAGGAACGTCATGAAGGAGAAGAACGGCAGCAGTACCCCACCGGTGACATACATGTGGTGGGCCCACACGGTCACGGAAAGACCCGCGATGGCGATGGTGGCGCTGATCAGACCGATGTAGCCGAACATCGGCTTCCGGCTGAAGACCGGAATGATCTCGGAAATGATTCCGAAGAATGGCAGGGCGATGATGTACACCTCTGGATGGCCGAAGAACCAGAAGAGGTGTTGCCAGAGCAATGCCCCGCCATTTGCTGCATCAAATACATGCGCACCGAATTTGCGGTCCACCTCCAGGGCGAAGAGCGCGGCGGCGAGAACCGGGAAGGCCAGCAGGACCAGCACGCCGGTCAGCAGGACGTTCCAGGTGAAGATCGGCATGCGGAACATCGTCATGCCGGGTGCGCGCATGCAGATGATCGTGGTGATGAAGTTGACCGAACCGAGGATCGTGCCGAATCCGGAGAAGACAAGACCCATGATCCACATGTCGGCGCCGACGCCCGGCGAACGGACCGCGTCCGAGAGCGGGGAGTAGGCGAACCAGCCGAAGTCGGCAGCACCCTGCGGGGTGAGGAAGCCGGCCACCGCGATCAGCGAGCCGAAGAGGTACAGCCAGTACGCGAACATGTTCAGCCGCGGGAACGCCACGTCGGGCGCGCCGATCTGCAACGGCATGATCCAGTTCGCGAACCCGGCGAACAGCGGCGTCGCGAACATCAGCAGCATGATCGTGCCGTGCATCGTGAACGCCTGGTTGAACTGCTCGTTCGACATGATCTGCGTGCCGGGACGGGCCAGCTCGGCGCGCATGAAGAGCGCCATCAGACCGCCGATGCAGAAGAACGCGAACGACGTGACCAGGTACATCGTGCCGATCGTCTTGTGGTCAGTGGTGGTCAGCCACTTGACGACGATGTTTCCCGGCTGCTTCCGCCGGACCGGCAGCTCGTCCTCGTACGAGTCGTCTGCTGCCGCGGCACCCTGAGGTTCGTTGAGGATGCTCACAGTTTGTTCGTCTCCGCATTCCTGGCCGGGTCAGTCTGCGCGATGCCGGCCGGCACGTAGCCCGTCTGGCCCTTCTTCGCCAGCTCCTTGAGGTGCGCCTGGTAGCGCTCCGGGGAGACGACCTTGACGTTGAAGAGCATCCGGGAGTGGTCGACGCCGCAGAGCTCGGCGCACTTGCCCATGAACGTGCCCTCGTGGTTGGGGGTCACCTCGAAGGCGTTGGTGTGGCCCGGAATGACGTCCTGCTTCATGAGGAACGGCACCACCCAGAAGGAGTGGATGACGTCACGCGAAGTCAGGACGAAGCGGACCGTCTCACCCTTCGGCAGCCACAGGGTCGGGCCCGGGTTGCCGTTCTGCGGGTTCCGAGTGCCCGGGATGCCGTAGTCGTAGACGCCCTTCGCATCCTTGGGGAAGTCCTTGCGGAACCGGTCCGGGATGGAGGCGAGTTCCTTGGACTCCTCGATGCTCGCGGCGTTGGAGCCCTCCACGTTCTCGATGTAGTTGAAGGCCCAGCTCCACTGGTAGCCGACCACGTTGATGGTGTGGTCGGGCTTCTCGGAGAGCGTGAGGAGCTTCGATTCATCGCGCGCGGTGAAGTAGAACAGCACCGAGACGATGATCAGGGGGACGACGGTGTACAACGCCTCGATGGGCATGTTGTACCTGGTCTGGGTGGGAACCTCGACCTTGGTGCGGCTGCGCCGGTGGAAGATGACGCTCCACAGGATCAGGCCCCAGACCAGCACGCCCGTGGTGAGCGCTGCCGCCCACGAGCCCTGCCAGAGGGAAAGGATCCGTGGTGCCTCTTCCGTTACCGGCGTTGGCATACCGAGGCGGGGGAAGTCCTTGTATGTGCAACCGGTCGCGGTTGCCAGGACCAGGCCCGCAGTCAGCACCTGCGGCAGCTTCCGCCGCATCGGGCGCCGCGACGAGCGGTCGGAGCCGTTGGGACTCACGTAGCGCCTTCCCGAGAGTCTCGCCCGCGCGGTCGGCGCGGCCGTCTTTCTGGTCGGTCGCCGCCCTGACGCGGGCAGGGGTTTGGATGTTTATGCGGACCAAACCCTACTGGACGCTATTTGAGGTCGCGCGGGGAGGGTGCCCAACGCGCCGCCCGACTCCCCGAAGGGGTGGAACACGGGCTCGCGGGCGCCATCTGACGCCTTCTCTCCTCGCCCGACGGGGGCCCTCGCGCCGGGGCGCGGGCCGGGCCCGCGCCGTGACCGGCGATCGTCGCCGGGGAGGGGCGCCGCCCGGCACGCACACCCACCGGGAGGGGCATTAGCGTGGCCGTGTGCCCTACCTCGATGCCGCCTCCTCCGCCCCCCTGCACCCCGTCGCCCGCCAGGCGCTGCTCGCCGCACTGGACGAGGGCTGGGCCGATCCGGCCCGGCCGTACCGCGAGGGGCGGCGGGCGCGACTGCTGCTGGACTCGGCCCGGCAGGCCGCCGCCGAGGCCGTCGGGTGTCGCCCGGACGAGCTGATCTTCACTCCTTCGGGGACGCTGGCGGTGCATTCCGGGATCTCCGGGGCCCTCGCGGGACGTCGGCGTGTCGGGCGTCATCTTGTCGTCTCCGCGGTCGAACACTCGTCGGTGCTCCACGCGGCCGCCGCCCATGAGGCGGAGGGCGGGGAGATCACCGAGGTGGCGGTGGACCGTTCGGGCGCGGTGGACGCGTCGGCGTACGCGCGGGCGCTGCGCGAGGACACCGCGCTCGCCTGTCTGCAGTCCGCCAACCACGAGGTCGGCACCGAGCAGCCGGTGGACCAAGTCGCCGAGGCGTGCCGGGCGGCGGGGGTGCCGCTGCTGGTGGACGCGGCGCAGTCGCTGCCCTGGGGGCCGGTGCCGGAGAACTGGTCGCTGCTCACCGCCTCCGCGCACAAGTGGGGCGGGCCGCCCGGGGTGGGGCTGCTGGCGGTGCGCAAGGGGGTCCGGTTCGCGGTCCGCGGGGCGGTCGACGAGCGCGAGTCGGGGCGGGCCCCGGGGTTCGAGAACATTCCCGCGATCGTGGCCGCGGCGGCGTCGCTGCGGGCCGTACGGGCCGGGGCGGCCGCGGAGGCGGCCCGGCTGCGGGCCCTGGTGGAGCGGATCAGGGCCCGGGTTCCGGAGCTCGTGCCCGATGTGGAGGTGGTCGGCGATCCGGTGCGGCGGCTGCCGCATCTGGTGACCTTCTCCTGTCTCTATGTCGACGGGGAGACACTTCTGCACGCACTGGACCGGGCGGGGTTCTCCGTGTCGTCCGGCTCGTCCTGCACCAGCAGCACGTTGACGCCGAGCCATGTGCTGCGGGCGATGGGGGTGCTGTCGGAGGGGAACGTGCGGGTGTCGCTGCCCGTCGGCACCACGGAGGAGGACGTCGACCGTTTCCTGGAGGTGCTGCCCCGGGTGGTGTCGGAGGCACGGGAGACGCTGGGGGTGCAGAAGGTACGGGAGCGGCCGGAGGCGCCCGTCGCCCCGTCGTCCTCCCCCGCCGCGTCCGCCTCCCTGGTGGTCGACGCGCTCGGGAAGCGATGCCCGATCCCGGTGATCGAACTGGCGAAGGTGATCGGCGACGTACCGCTGGGCGGGACGGTGACGGTGCTCTCCGACGACGAGGCGGCGCGCCTGGACATCCCGGCGTGGTGCGCGATGCGCGAGCAGGAGTACGTGGGCGAGGAGCCGGCGGACCGCGGCTCGGCCCATGTGGTCCGCCGGCTGACCTGATCTCCCGCGGGGATCAGCCCAGGTGCGTGCGGACCTCGGCGGCGGCGTCGTGGCCGTACGCCTTGGTGAAGCGGTCCATGAAGTGGGCGCGGCGCAGGGTGTACTCCTGGGTGCCGACGGTCTCGATGACCAGGGTGGCGAGCATGCAGCCGACCTGGGCGGCACGCTCCAGACCGACGCCCCAGGCGAGGCCGGAGAGGAAACCGGCCCGGAAGGCGTCGCCGACGCCGGTCGGGTCGACCTTGCTCTCCTCCTCCGGGCAGCCGACCTCGATCGACTCCTGGCCCGCCTGCTCGATCCGGACGCCGCGGGCGCCCAGCGTGGTGACGCGGTGGCCGACCTTGGCGAGGATCTCCTCGTCGGTCCAGCCGGTCTTGGACTCGATGAGCCCCTTCTCGTACTCGTTGGAGAAGAGGTACGTGGCACCGTCGAGGAGGATGCGGATCTCCTCGCCGTCCATGCGGGCGATCTGCTGCGAGAAGTCCGCGGCGAACGGGATCCCGCGGGAGCGGCACTCCTCGGTGTGGCGCAGCATGCCCTCGGGGTCGTCGGCGCCGATCGAGACGAGGTCGAGGCCGCCCACGCGGTCGGCGACGGCCTTCAGCTCGATCAGCCGGGCTTCGCTCATGGCCCCGGTGTAGAAGGAGCCGATCTGGTTGTGGTCCGCGTCCGTGGTGCAGACGAACCGGGCGGTGTGCAGGACCTCGGAGATCCGGACCGAACCGGTGTCGACGCCGTGGCGGTCGAGCCAGGCGCGGTACTCGTCGAAGTCGGCGCCCGCCGCGCCGACCAGGATCGGTCCGGTGCCCAGTACACCCATCCCGAAGCAGATGTTGGCGGCGACACCGCCCCGGCGCACGTCGAGGTTGTCGACCAGGAAGGAGAGCGAGACCGTGTGCAGCTGGTCCGCGACCAGCTGGTCGGCGAAACGGCCGGGGAAGGTCATGAGGTGGTCGGTGGCGATGGAGCCGGTGACTGCGATTCGCACGGGGAGACTGCTCCTGCGGAGATCGGGGGGAACGGGTGACGGTGTTCCCGGGGCGGCGTGACAGTTCACGCTACCCGTTGTCGTCAGCCGCCCTGAAGACGGGAAAACTACCCAATAGTAGGGCTTTCTTCCCGAGACGTGTGATGCCTACGGTGCGGTTATGTCGAACCACATCGCCATGCGCGAGACCGCCACGGACGAGACCGAGATCAGCCTGGCCGAGCTGCGCGGCGACTGCGCGCGCATGACCCCGCGCTGGGCGGCGCACGCCAAGTCCGCCGCCGCCCCGGTCACCCCGTCCAGGATCCACGGGGTGACCGTTCCGGCCGCCTCCGCCCGGCTGGTGGACACCATGTCCGACTACGGCGACTGAGCGCCGTCCGTCGGCGACCCCGATCCGGTCGCCGCCGGACGTCCCGGAGCCGTGCTCCCGGAGGGGTCGCGCCACCCGACCGGGGGAACCCGCCACCACCGAGGGAACCGCGCGCGCCCGTGCCCCGTCCCACCGTTGCCCCGATCGCGGGGCGCACGACGGACCGGGTGACGGTCCGTGATGGCAACGCAGGTGAAGGAGCGGATCCGGTGAGCACCGAGCGACCCGACAACGATGTGACCGGCCCCCGGCGGCGTTCACGACTCACCGTGGCCTCGGTGGCGGCGGCGGTGCTGCTGGCCGGGGGCGGTGGCGCGTACTGGGCGGCGACCGCCGCGGACAACGACGGCGGCAGCGGTACGGCGGGCGGCGGGTCCTCCGCCACCCCTCCCCCGCTGGCCCTGGACGACCGGGCCGACGGTCCGGCCTCGCCGCCGGACGGGCCCCCGCAGGGCATCGCGATCGGCGAGCCCGATCCGCACGGCGGCCGGGTGGTCTACCGGGTGTCCGGGACGCTCCCCCAGGGGCCGGGCCGGGCCGAGGTGTACCGGGCGGAGGGTGCGGTCACGGCGGCCGAGGTGACCCGGCTGGCGAAGGCGCTGGGCCTGGCGGGCGCGCCGCGGGCCGTGGGCACGTCCTGGACGGTGGGCTCGGACAAGGACGGATCGGGGCCGGTCCTGCGGGTGGAGAAGCAGGCCCCCGGCACCTGGTCCTTCGCCCGGTACGGCTCCGGGGGCACGGACAACTGCACGGGCACGTCGACCTGTTCGAGCGGGAAGATCGCTCCGGGCGACAGCGGCTCGCCGGTGGACGAGAGCACGGCCAGGGCCGCCGCGACCCCGGTCCTGAAGGCGGCGGGCCAGGACGACGCCGCACTCGACGCCCGCCAACTCATGGGCTCGGCCCGGGTGGTGAACGCCGACCCGCGGGTGGGCGGACTGCCCACGTACGGCTGGTCGACCGGGATCCAGGTGGGTCCGGATGGTGAAGTGGTCGGCGGGAGCGGTCAGTTGAAGCCTCTGAAGAAGGGGGCCGGCTATCCGGTGATCAGCGCGGGCGAGGCGCTGAAGCAGCTGAACGGGTCGTCGTCCCGGGCGGGCGGACGCACGGACATCGGCGGGTGCGCCGATCCCGTGCCGCTGGAGGACGGCCGGACCTCGCCGAAGGTCCGTTGCGGCACACGGACCGGGGCGGAGCGGGCGACCACGACCGTGACGATCGACAAGGCGGTCTTCGGGCTGTCGGCACAGTACGTGGCGGGCGAGCGGACGCTCGTCCCGTCCTGGCTGTTCTCCGTGCGACCGGCCGCGGGCGGCACCGGCGCCACGGTGACGCAGGTCGCCGTCGATCCCGCGTACCTGACGAAGGACGCCCCGGCGACCCCCGAGGCCCCGGCCGGGACGGGCGACGGCGGTGACGGGACAGGGGCCTCGCGGCAGGTCCTGTCGTACGGCGCCGACGGACGGAACCTGTCGGTGACGTTCTGGGGCGGGGCGTGCAGCACGTACACGGCGAGCGCGGCCGAGGACGGGAAGACGGTACGGGTGACGGTGGCGGAGTCGAAGCAGGAGGGGAAGAAGGTCTGCGTCCTGCTCGCCAAGGAACTGACCCGGACGGTGACGCTGGACGCGCCGCTCGGTGACCGCACGGTGGTCGACGCGGCTTCGGGCAAGCTCGTGCCCCGCGCCTGAGCTGGACACCCGCGTCCGCGCGCGGACACGACAGAGGCGGTGACCCCGGGTTCCGGGGCGACCGCCTCTGTCGTATTCCGCCGCCGTCGCGGCCGGGAACTTCTCCCTCGTGGCTCAGCTGAAGGAGTCGCCGCAGGCGCAGGAACCCGTGGCGTTCGGGTTGTCGATCGTGAAGCCCTGCTTCTCGATGGTGTCGACGAAGTCGATGGAGGCGCCGCCGAGGTAGGGAGCACTCATCCGGTCGGTGACGACCTTGACGCCGTCGAACTCCTTGACGACGTCGCCGTCGAGCGAACGCTCGTCGAAGAAGAGCTGGTAGCGCAGGCCCGAGCAGCCGCCGGGCTGGACGGCGACGCGCAGCGCCAGGTCGTCACGGCCTTCCTGCTCCAGCAGGCTCTTGACCTTCGCGGCGGCGGCGTCGGACAGGAGGATGCCGTCGCTCACGGTGGTGGTGTCGTCCGATACGGACATCTGCTTCTCTCCCGAGGTTGTACGGAGACTGCTTGCCGACGTTGCAACCGTCCGGACCGCGGATTCATTCCGGGCCGCGCGCTTGCCTGTTCCCTTCATGCTCGCACACGGGCCGTGCCGGGGGATGCGTCACATCGACGCTATGGCAGTCGTCAAAGTGACGCAAAGCAGATATGATAGATAGCGTCAATTAGACGAAAAGGCACCTCCGCAGAGAAGAAAGGGTGCGTGACGTGACCACGGCCCACCCCGTCCAGGATCTCGACGTCCAGCCGACGCCCCTCGCGCTGCTCCTGCTCGGCCGCGAGGCCGACCCGAGGAGCGAGCGCGGTGTCGAGTGCCCCGGCGACCTGCCCTCCCCGTCCGACCCGGACCTGGTGGAGCGTGCCCGCGCGGCCAAGGAGAAGCTCGGGGACAAGGTCTTCGTCCTCGGCCACCACTACCAGCGCGACGAGGTCATCCAGTTCGCCGACGTCACGGGCGACTCCTTCAAGCTCGCCCGGGACGCGGCCGCGCGCCCGGAGGCGGAGTACATCGTCTTCTGCGGTGTGCACTTCATGGCCGAGTCCGCGGACATCCTGACCACGGACGACCAGAAGGTCGTGCTGCCGGACCTGGCGGCGGGCTGCTCCATGGCCGACATGGCCACCGCCGAGCAGGTCGCCGAGTGCTGGGACGTGCTGGCCGAGGCCGGGATCGCCGAGCAGGTCGTGCCCGTCTCGTACATGAACTCCTCGGCCGACATCAAGGCCTTCACCGGGCGGCACGGCGGCACGATCTGCACGTCCTCCAACGCGAAGCGGGCGCTGGAGTGGGCGTTCGAGCAGCGGGAGTCCGGGACGGCCAAGGTCCTCTTCCTGCCCGACCAGCACCTGGGCCGGAACACCGTGGTCCGGGACATGGGGATGTCCCTGGAGGACTGCGTCGTCTACAACCCGCACAAGCCGAACGGCGGTCTGACCGCCGAGGAGCTGCGGAACGCGAAGATGATCCTGTGGCGCGGGCACTGCTCGGTGCACGGCCGCTTCACGGTGGAGTCGGTCGAGGACGTGCGCGAGCGGATACCGGGCGTGAACGTGCTGGTGCACCCGGAGTGCAAGCACGAGGTCGTGGCCGCGGCGGACTACGTCGGCTCGACCGAGTACATCATCAAGGCCCTGGAGGCGGCCCCGGCCGGCTCGAAGTGGGCGATCGGCACCGAGCTGAACCTGGTGCGCCGCCTGGCGAACCGGTTCGCGGCCGAGGACAAGGAGATCGTCTTCCTCGACAAGACGGTCTGCTTCTGCTCGACGATGAACCGCATCGACCTGCCGCACCTGGTGTGGGCCCTGGAGTCGCTGGCCGAGGGCAACCTGGTCAACCGGATCGAGGTCGACCCGGAGACCGAGAAGTACGCGAAGCTGGCGCTGGAGCGGATGCTGGCGCTGCCGTAGCGGGTACTGCTCACGGCCCGGCTACGAGGCCCGGTCCACCGTCGGACGGTCGGTGGACCGGGCCTTCCGCTCGTAAATACGGGTGCGGAACGCCCCGAGCTGCCCGGTTTCCCCCATACGGCACTCGAACAGCCCCCTTCGTCATTACGCTGCCTTATCCATGGCAGCAAGCGCACATTCACGGGGGTACGGCGCCACATGACGTCTCGCAGCCGGGTCCACGACATGGTGGTCGTCGTCCCGGGCATTCTCGGCAGTCGGCTTGCGGACGCGGACGGGCACGAGGTCTGGGGCCTCTCGGGCCCTGCCCTCCTCCGCGGGATCCGTACGTTCGGCCGGACCGTCACGGGCCTGGCGCTGCCCCCGGACCTGGGCGACGGACACCCCGGCGACGGTGTGCGCCCGCTCGGTCCGATGCGCGACCTGCACGGGCTGCTGGGCATCGGGACGCTCGTGGACGGCTACGACGGCTTCCTGACGTGGCTGGAGAACAACTTCACCCTCCGGCGTCGGCGCGAGGAGGACGAACCGGACGCCCCCGCCAATCTGGTCGACTTCGCCTACGACTGGCGATTGTCCTGCCGCTACAACGCGGACGGGCTGGCCGAGCGGGTGGACGAGGAGCTCGGCCGCTGGCGGGCCTCGGCACCGGAGCGGGCGGAGGCCCGGGTGGTCTTCATCTGCCACTCCATGGGCGGCCTGGTCGCCCGCCAGTACGTGGAGCGGTGCGGCGGCGCGGAGGTGACGCGCCGTGTGATCACGCTCGGGACCCCTTACCGGGGCTCCCTGGATGCCCTCCTCCACCTGGTCAACGGGGTGGGCCCGGCCAGGACCGGCCTCGCCTCGTTCGCCCGCAGCCTTCCGTCGCTCCACCAGCTCGTCCCCGACTACGCCGCGCTGATCACCGCACCGGGCGAGCCGCTGCGATACGCCCGCGAGGTGACCGGCCTGCCCGGGACCGACGCGGCACTGATCGAGGACGCCGCCCATTTCCACGAGGCGCTGCGGGAGTCCGGGGCGGGGGCGGCGTACGGAGTGGAGTACGTACCGATCAGCGGGGTGCTCCAGCCGACCCCGACCACCGCCGAGGTCCGGGGCGAGAAGCTGGCCGGACTGCTCACGATCGACGGGACCGACGAGGGCGGCGACGGCCGCGTGCCCAGGCTCTCCAGCGCCCATGTGGGGGCGGCGGGACGACCCGCGCTCACGCCCTGGGAAAAGCACGGCTCGCTCCAGAACAACACGGCGCTGCGCCAGAACCTCTACAACTGGCTCACCCCGGACCTGCCGGTGCACCGGGGCCCGGAGGTTGCGGACATCCCGCTGGTGGTGGACGCCCCGGACGCGATCGACGAGGGCGAGGTGTACGAGCTGCGGGCCGCGGTCCCGCCGGACATACGGGGCCACGACCGGGTGGCCGTCTTCGCGGCGGCCGAGGGCGGACCGGTGCGGACGCTGAACAACCTGGGCGGAGGCCATTACGTGGCACGCCTGGCCGGGCTGTCGGCGGGGCCGCACCGGGTGCGGGTGAGTACGGGGAACGCGGGCCATGTCGTGATGACCGCGCTGGTGCTGGTGCTGGAGGGCGGGGCGGACGATGGTGAGTGAGGCGGGCGTGGCGGGCATGACAGGCGACAACGAACGCGAGCCGGTGGCGACGGCGTTGTGCGTGGTGTGCGAGGAGTATGCCGACCGGCGGAGCTTTCCCCGGCTGACCGGGGCAGTGGCCCAGATGGAGGAGATCGCCGGACTGCTGGAGGGCCTGGGGATCGCGGCGCACGTGGCGGGCGGCGGGAACCCGTCCTGGACGGCCTTCGACGAAGCCCTCACCGCCTGGAGCGAGGGCTGGCAGAAAACGGGGGCCGCGCGGCCCGCGATCATCGTCTGGTCGGGGCACGGTGTGCTGATCGACGACGAACTGCGCCTCGCGCTCTGCGACCTGGATCTCGACGTGGAGCAGGTGATTCGTGACGCACGCGCCAGCAAGCGGGGCGTCTCGGCCGAGACACTGGTCGATGACGCGGTGGCCTCGGGCGCCGACCAGATCCTGGTGATCATCGACACCTGCCACGCGGGGGACGCGGTGGGCCGGGGCCTGGAGAGGGCTCTGCGGCGTTGGGAGGCCACCTCCACGCCTCCTGGCCAGGCCAAATGGTTCGGGATCATGGCGAGTTGTCGGCGCAACGAGACGTCGGACGGCGGCGGCCCCCTGCTCACCGCATTGGCGGAGGTACTGAGGGCCGGCCCTGCCACCACTGAGTACCGCTCCGCGTGGAGCGCCCACAACGCGCTCGTCAGCGGCCCGGACCTGCTGGCCGCGCTGGGCGAGCGATGGCGCGGCGAGGGGCAGACACCGGTGCCCGCCACGCTCGGCACCGGGCGGCCGGTCTTCCCGAACCCGTGCCATGTGCCCGGGGCACCCGCCCGGCTGGTGGAGCACCTGGTGCTCGCGGCGCGCGGGGTCGGGTACCGCGAGGAGGGCTGGTTCTTCACAGGCCGGAAGGAGGTGCTGGGCCGGATCACCGCATGGCTGGAGGCGGACGAGGCCGGGCTCTTCCTGGTGACCGGCCCGGCGGGCTGCGGCAAGTCGGCAGTGCTGGGCCGGATCGCGACGCTCACCGATCCCGTGCAGCGGAAGGAGACCGAGGCGCACGGGGGCCTGCGCGAGGACGACCCGGACCCGGGCCTCCGCCGCGACCGCTCCTCCCTCGCCTCCGTGCATCTGCGGGGCCTGAGCCCTCTCCAGGCGGCCTCGGAGCTGGCCCGGCAGCTCGGGCTTCCGGAGCCCCGCAACGCGGACGACTTCCGGGGCGAACTCCGCGAGTTGTCCCCGCGGCCGGTGCTGGTGCTGGACGGCCTGGACGAGGTGCCCGCCGAGCACCTCCGCGCCATGATCGAGGAGCTGGTCTTCCCGCTCAGCCGGACGGTCCCGGTCCTGCTCGGCTCCCGCGAGCGCGCGTTCCGCAGCCGTATCGAGGAGGACGGACGGGGGAACGAGACCCTGCCCGACGCCCTGGCCCGGCTGATCGGCGCGGGTGTCACCACCGCGGACCTGGAGCGGGAGCCGCACACGCAGGAGGACATCGGTGCGTACGTGTTCCGCCGGTGCGCGGCGGCCGGTGTCCCCGAGGACCATGCGCGGGAGGCGGGCGAGGCAGTCGCCTCGCTTGCCACGGGCGTGGGGGGCGGGTTCCTGTTCGCGCGGCTGGTGGCGGGCTCACTGCTGGCGGGGAGCCGTGGCGCCGAGGACGACCGGTGGCTGACCGGACTGCCGGGCTCCATCGAGGCCGCTTTCGAGGAGGACCTGCGGGCGGGGCCGGTACGGCTCCGGGTGGACGGCACCGAACTGCCGTCCGCTGCGCGGGATCTGCTGACCGCCCTGGCGTGGACGGTCGGGCGCGGCATGCCCGCCGGGGGCGTGTGGGAGGAGGTGGCCGGAGCGCTGGGCGGCGGTGACGTGTCATACGACGAGAGCGACGTGGACTGGGTGCTGTCCGCCTACGGCCGCTACATCGTCGAGGACGTGGAAGACGGGCAGGCGGTGTTCCGGCTGTACCACCGCGAGTTCGTGTCGTATCTCGCGGGGCGGGAGGGGCCGGCGCGCGCGAGGGCGGATGAGGTGGTGTTGGGAGCGCTGATCTCGCACGTGGAGGGACGGGCGCCGAGCGAGGACTCGCGGGCGGTCGATCCGTACGTGGTGCGGGGGCTGGCGCTGCACGCGGCGCGGGCGGGTGAGCCGGGAATCGGGATGCTGCGGGGGCTGGTGGAGCGGGGCGGGGCGGGCGCGGCGCTGTTTCTGGCCGAGGCGTTGCATCGCTTCTCCGAGCGGCTCGGGGCGGAAGGGGATCTGGACGGTGCGCTGGCCCGCGCGCGGGAGGCGCTCGCCCTGCAAAAGGCACTGGAGCGCGCCTCTCCGGGGTCCTGTACGACGGCGGTGGTACGCACGCTCGTCAACGTCGCCAACCGATACGCCGCCGTCGGCGACCATGAGGGAGCGCTGACGCCGGCGCGCGAAGCAGTCATGCTCCAGCGGAGCCTTGCCGACGCGGGAGGAAGCGCGTCCCTCCCCGGCCTGGCTCTCGCCCTCGGCACTCTCGGCCCGCGCCTCCACGCCATCGGCGACCACGAGGGGGCGCTCACACTCAATCGGGACGCCGTCGGCGTCTACCGACAGCTCGCCGCACGAAAGCCGGAGGCGTTCCGTCCCGGCCTCGCCGCCGCGTTGACCAACCTGGCGGTGAGCCTCGCAGCCGTTGGGGAACGCCGGGCCGCTGTGCCACCCGCACAGGAGGCCGTGGAGATCCACACCGAGCTGGCCGCGTCACACCCCGACGAGTTCCTGGTTGGCCTCGCCGCCGCCCTGACCATTCTGGCCAGCAGCCTCAGGGCCACCGGGAGCCACGCGGAAGCCCTTCCTCACGCGGAGCGAGCGGTCCAGGTCAACAGGAAGGTGGCCGAACGTCACCCCACCGTCCTGCGGTCCGCCCTGGCCGGCTCCCTGACCAATCTGTCCGTGCACCGCGAGGACGTCGGTGACGTCGCAGGGTGCCTCGCGCCCGCACGGGAGGCCGTGGAGATCTGCCGGGAACTCGTCGCACGTCATCCGGCCGCCTTCCAGGAGCAGTTGGCGGGCGCCCTCCACAACCTGGCGGACCGGATCTCCGATACCGGGGACCACGCGGGCGCGCTCGCTCCGGCGCGGGAGGCAGCGCGCATGTACGCCGGGCTCGCTTCGCGGCACCCGGACGTCTTTCAGCCGGATCTCGCCCGGTCCCTGACCTCCTTGGCCAATAAGACGGCCGCCGCGGGAGACCGGGCAGCAGCGGTACTGTTCGCACGGGAGGCCGTGCGCATCCAGCGCGAACTGACCGCGGACCGGCCGACAGCGTCCCTCCCCGGCCTGGCCTCGATGCTCAACGACCTCGCCACGCACCTCGTCTCCGCAAGTGAGCCTGCGACAGCCCTGCTCCACTCCGAGGAAGCGGCCGATGTCTACCGGCGCCTGGCCGCCGAGGATCCGAACGCCTTTCTCCCCGAGTTCGCGACAGTCCTCAGCAACCTCGGCAACCATCGCGCGGCCCTGGGTGATGTTTCGGGGGCGCTCGCAGCAGGTCGGGAAGCCGTCTCCATCCGCCGCGTGCTCGCCGCACAGCAGCCCGCCGTCTTCCGGCAGGACCTGGCCACGGCACTCACCAACCTGGCCGCTCACCTGAACAAGGCGGGAGATCCGGCGTCAGGACTGCGAGCAGCGGAGGAAGCTGTCGTTCTCCATCGTGAAATCGTCGAACGTCAGCCCGACTTCCGCGTCGCTCTCGCAGGCGCACTCGGCGCGCTGGCACAGAACCTCGCCGATACCGGCAGCCGGAAGGAAGCCCTGGCGCCGGCCCGGGAGGGCGTCCGTCTCCTGCGCGGACTCGTCGAAGAACTGGGCAGCACCTACCTCCCTCATCTGGCTCTTGCCCTGCGGAATCTCAGCAAGCACCTGGGACGGAACCAGGACTCCGAAGGAGCCGTGGGCACGGCAGAGGAAGCGGTCACCGCCTACCGGACGCTGGCGCTAGCAGATCCCGGGACCTTCGAAAACGCCCTGGTCTCCGCTCTCGCCAACCTGGCACGGGCACTCGTCCGCACCGACGACCGCGTGTCGGCGATCCGGGCATTCGACGAGGTCGTGGCGGAGTTCGCTTCCGCCCACCCTGCAACCGCCCGGCGTCTCCGTGTCGAGCGGAATGTCTTCCTGCTGGACGGTCCCGATCCCCAGGCCTCGGCCGGCGTACGCGGGCTCGTGTCCTTTCTCGCCGGTGGCTCCGCGCCGGACGACAGCGGCACGGACCCCGTGACCGTACGGGCCCGGCGGGCGCTTCGCGCCCACAGCGACGCCGAGGCCGTACGCGCCGCGTGGGAAGAAGAGACCTTCGCCCCCGCACCGGCCTGGCTCACCCTGCCGCCGGAGACTGTGAACCTCGTCAGTTCCTGGATGTTCGCACCCAACTGGCCCCAGTCACGCGATGTCTGGTCCCGGAACGCCGAGGTGCTCAGCAGCGAGGAGACAGCCACAGCCCTCGACGAGTTGGCGCTCCTGGACCCACACACCGCACAGCGGCACGCCGCGCTCCGCGAGGCCGTCCTCGCCCACGGCGTGACCGCCGCGTACGATCCGCTGATCCTCGCGGAGCAGGTGGCGGAGTGGGTGGACTGCGCCGACTGGGCGGAGTCACGGGCCTTCCTCCAGGACCACCCGCGCATCCTCCGGGCCCAGCCGTCCGAGGACACCCCGCTCGCGCACGTCGCCGTCCTCGATGTCGCCGGCACCGAAGGACTGGACGCCGCGTACCGCCTCGTCGAGGACCGCAATGCCCTCCAGGCGTACGTGGAAAGGGCGTTGGCGGCCGGGGACGGCAACGCGCTGCTGCACGCGGCGGCCATCGAGGGCCAGGTCTTCGACGACAGGCTGTCCTCCCTCGCCCACGCCCAGGCGGGCATGGTGCTCTCGGGAGTCGTCGAGGGCATCGAGCCGGACGAGCTTGCCACGCTCCTCCCCCGCGCACCCGAGACGACCCGTGCCCGGCTACTGAAGGAGATCACCGCCCTCAGCGTCCGGCACGCCCATCCACACGGCGAGACGTGGCTCCGGATCGTCCAGGCTCTCAGCGGAAACGGGACCGCCTGACGCCCGCCGCCCCGCTGTCAGCCGGCGTTCTCGCCGCTCTCCAACCGCCCGCCCCGGCTCTCCGCGATCCGCAGGGTGTCCCCCAGCGACTCGGCGAGCCGGGTGCCCGCGAACCGTAGCTCCTGCTCCCCCACCACGGTCTCCGTCAACAGCGCCCGGGCCTGCTCCAGTACGTACTCGGCCGAGGCGATCATGTCGGCCTCCAGTTCGTCGGCCATCCGGGAGATGCGGCTGTCCGGGTTCGCCGTACTCAGCCAGCACGGGCCGCCGCGCTCGTTGGTCCACGGGAGCAGTCGCAGGGCCCGGCCCTGTCCGTCGGACATCATGTCGGTCGCTACCTCCGGAGCAGGCCCTCTGGTGCGTCGCACGAGAGGACGGTTACGGTGTGTGCCGCAATCGTCGCCCTGGGGAACCTCGCCCCAACAGGGCGCCGCTGTCCCGGCCTTGGGAACGGGACACACGAAAGGCACGCACCGTGACGTTCAAGCCCCAGCCGCTCACCCCATATCTGTCCGCCCGCCACTACTTCGGCTCCGAACAGCGCCGCCATCGCGAGCGGGCGGGCCTGTCGCTCGTGCAGCTCGCGGGCGTCGTGAACTCCAGCAAGAGCACGCTGGCCCGGATCGAGACGGCCGACCTGATGCCGCCGCCGGACATTCCCAGCCGACTGGACATGGCCTTCGGGACGGATGACCACTTCCACGGGCTGTACGAGCTCGCCCGGCGCGAGATCCACCCCGACCAGTACCAGCGGTACATGGACTTCGAGTTCCGGTCCGAGGTGATAGAGCAGTACGGCGCGCAGGCGCTGCCGGGTCTGTTGCAGACCGAGGAGTACGCGCGCACGTTTCTCCGTTGCCAGGAGGACCTGAGTGCCGAAAAGGTCGAGGAACGCGTCGCCGCGCGCATGTCGCGGCAGGAGCGGCAGCGTTCGGAGAACCCGCCGTTCCGGTGGGCGATCGTCGACGAGGCCGTGCTGCGACGGCAGATGGGCAGTCCGGTCTGCATGCGTGAGCAACTGGCTTCGCTGCTGGAGCAGGTGGATACTCCGAACAGTAAAGTTCAGGTGATGCCGTTCAGTGCGGGACTCCACTCGCTGCTGGGTGGCGCGCTGACTCTGCTGACCCTGCCCGACGGCACTTCGGTGGCGTACGAGGAGGGCATCCAGGCCGGTCATCTCTACGAGGATCCGGCCGCGGTGAAGAAGTGGCGGCGGCAGTACGAGGTACTGCGTGCCAACTCCCTCCCTCTGGCCGAGTCGGCGGAACTGATCCGGACCGCGATGGAGGGCTACCGACCATGACCCACTCCCCCGAGCTGAGCAACGCCCACTGGCGCCGCAGCAGCTACAGCAATTCCAACGGGGGCGAATGCGTCGAGATCAGCGACGACTTCCCCGGCGTCGTCCCCGTACGCGACAGCAAGAACCCCGCCGGTCCCGCACTCGTCGTCCAGGCCGCGGCCTGGGGCGCGTTCGTCTCCTCGCTCAAGTAGTAGCGGCGCTCAAGCAAGTAGCAGCACTCAAGCAGCAAGCGAAAACCCGAGGGGCCTGTCCCACACGCGCGTGTGGGACAGGCCCCTCGTCATGCCGGTCAGGTCAGGCCTTCACGGGCTCCGGCTCCTCGGAAGGGGTCTGCGCAGACTCTGCCGGGGCCGGCACGCCGGCCTTCTTGGCGCGCTTGGCCGCCTTCTTCGCCGCGCGGCGCTCCTTGCGGAGTTCGACCATCGCGTAGAGCGTCGGCACCAGGAGCAGCGTCAGCAGGGTCGACGTGATCAGGCCGCCGATGACCACCACCGCGAGCGGCTGCGAGATGAAGCCGCCCTCGCCGGTGACGCCGAGCGCCATCGGGAGCAGGGCGAAGATCGTCGCGAGTGCCGTCATCAGGATCGGGCGGAGTCGGTGACGGCCGCCCTCGACGACCGCTTCGACGACGCCCATGCCCTGGGCCCGGTACTGGTTGATCAGGTCGATCAGCACGATCGCGTTGGTGACCACGATGCCGATCAGCATCAGCATGCCGATCATCGCCGGGACGCCCATCGGGGTGCCGGTGAGGACGAGCAGGCCGATCGCGCCGGTGGCCGCGAACGGGATGGAGACCAGCAGGATCAGCGGCTGGACGAGGGACCGGAAGGTCGCCACCAGCAGCATGAAGACGATCGCGATCGCGGCCAGCATGGCGAGGCCGAGCTTCAGGAACGCGTCGTCCTGGTCCTCGGAGACGCCGCCGATGCTGGCGGTGGCTCCGTCCGGGAGCTTCAGTGCGTTGATCTTCGTCTGGAGCGTGGCGCTGATCGCTCCGGTGTTGTCACCGACCGGGCGGGCGGTGATGGTCGCGGCGCGCTGGCCGTCGATCCGGGTCATCGAGACCGGTCCGGGGACCAGTTCGACGTCCGCGATCTGGCCGAGCTCGACCGGGCCGAGGGGGAGCTTCTTCAGCTCAGCCATGGTGGTGGCCGGGTGGGCGGACCTGATGACGATGTCGCGCTCGGTGTCGCCCATGGTCGCCTTGCCGGCCGGGATGCCGTGCACCGCTCCGGCGACGACCGCGCCCAGCGTGGCCTGGTCGAAACCGGCGTCGGCCGTCTTGTCGTTGGCCTTGACGGAGATGCGCGGGACACTCTGCGCGAGGTCGCTCTGGACGTCGGTGACGTCCTTGATCTTGGCGACCTCGGCCCGTACCTGCTCGGATGCCTTCTTCAGCACGTCCGCGTCGGCGGCCTTGACGACGACGCCGAGGTCCTGGCCGCCGAAGCCGCCGTCGGCGGAGATGGTGGTGTCGCCGATGCCGTCGAGCTTGCCGAACTCCGCTTCGAGGCGCTTCTGCACCGCCTCGGCATCGCCGGCATCCCTCAGGGTGATCTGGTACGAGGCCTGGTTGGAGCCCGTGCCGCCGCCGAAGGCCGCCATGAAGCCGGAGGAACCGACGGTGACCTGGTAGTCCTTGATGGCCTTGTCGCCGGTGAGGACCTTCTCGACCTTCTTGGCAGCCTCGTCGGCCGCCGCCAGGCTGGTGCCGGGCTCCAGTTTCTGCTTGATGGAGAGGACTTCCTGCTCGCCCTGGTCGAAGAAGTTGGTCTTCAGCAGCGGGGCCATGCCGAAGGTGCCGAACAGCACCACGAAGGCGATGACGATGCTGGTGATCCGACGCCGGGTGGCGAAACGCAGCACCGGGACGTACAGCCGCTGGAGCCGGCTGCGGGCTTCCTTCTCCTCGGCCCTGCGGCGGGCCTCGTCCGGGTCCTCGACGGTGCCCTTCGGGGCCCGCAGGAACCAGTACGACAGGACGGGCACGACGGTCAGCGAGACCAGCAGGGACGCCAGCAGGGCGGCGGTGACGGTCAGCGAGAACGAGCCGAAGAGTTCGCCGACCATGCCGCCGACGAGTCCGATCGGCAGGAACACGGCGACCGTGGTGAGGGTCGAGGAGGTGACCGCGCCGGCCACTTCCTTCACCGCCGTGATGATGGCCGACTGGCGCTCCTCGCCGTAGCCGAGGTGGCGCTTGATGTTCTCCAGGACCACGATCGAGTCGTCCACGACGCGGCCGATCGCGATCGTCAGCGCGCCGAGGGTGAGCATGTTGAGCGACAGGTCGCGGGTCCAGAGCACGATCAGCGCGAGGACCACGGAGAGCGGGATCGAAACCGCCGTGACCAGGGTGGAGCGCAGCGAGGCGAGGAAGAGCAGGATCACCACGACCGCGAAGACCAGGCCGAGGGCGCCCTCGGTGGTCAGGCCGGAGATCGCCTTGGAGACGGCCGGGCCCTGGTCGGTGACGACGGTCAGCTCGGCGCCGGAGCCGAGGTCCTTGCGCAGGTCGGGGAGCTTGTCCTTGACGGCTTCCGAGATGGCGACGGCGCTGCCGTCCTTGTCCATCGTGGCGACCACGGCGAGGCTCGGACGGCCGTTGGTGCGGGTGATGGAGACCGCGGTGGACGGCGTCTGCTTCACGGTGGCGACGTCACCGAGCCGGACCGGGTCGCCGGACTTGCCGGTGTTCTTGTCCATCGCGACGACCCGCAGGTCCTCGATCTGCTTCAGCGAGGTGAAGGGGCCGCCCACCTGGATGGTGCGGCTCTTGCCCGCCTCGGAGAAGGCGCCGGCGGGCATGGTCGCGCCGCCCGACTTCAGCGCCTCGGAGAGCGACGCGCCGGTCAGACCGGCCGCGGCGAGCTTCTTGTCGTCGGGCGTGACGGAGACCTGGAGGTCCTGCACGCCGTCGACGGAGACCCGGCCGACGCCGTCGATGTCCTCCAGGGCGGGAACGACGGTGCGGTCCAGCTGGTCGGCGAGCGCCTGCTGGTCCTTGTCGGAGGTGACGGCGAGGACGACGGTCGGGATGTCGTCCGTCGAACCGGCCACGACCTGCGGGTCCACGCTGTCGGGAAGCAGGGAGCGGGTGCGGTTCACCGCCTGCTGGATGTCGGCGACGAGCTGCTTGGTGCCCTCGTCCCCGAAGTCGAAGGACGCCATGATGACGGCGTTGCCCTCGCTCGCGGTCGAGGTGATGCCGGTGACGCCGTCGACCGCCTTGATGGAATTCTCCAGCGGCTCGACCACCTGCTTCTCGACCACATCGGGCGACGCGCCCTGGTAGGGGGCGAGCACCGACACCATGGGCAGTTCGATGGTGGGCAGCAGCTGCTGCTTGAGCTGCGGTATCGCGATCGCGCCGAAGACGAGGGCGACGATCGAGATCAGCCCGATCAGGGCCCGTTGCGCGAGGCTGAATCTGGACAGCCAGGACATGGGTGAGGTTTCTCCTCTGTGGCTTGCGCGGCAGATGGGCGGGTAGCGGGGGGACAGACCCTGCCCACGTACACGATCGCCCATCGGAAGAGCCGAAAGCCTCGGTCCCAGGGTCGCTTTCCGGGGCCGCGCATACCGCAGGTGGAGTACATCCCGTCTCCACCCCTCACTCCACCCTGGGGCGCACCAGACCCGATTCGTAGGCGATGACCACCAATTGCGCGCGGTCCCGGGCGCCCAGTTTCGCCATCGCCCTGTTCACATGGGTTTTGACGGTCAGCGGGCTGACGACGAGCCGCTCCGCGATCTCGTCGTTGGAGTGTCCGCCCGCCACCAGGACGAGCACCTCGCGTTCCCGGCCGGTGAGCGCGGCGAGCCGCTCGGAGTACGCGGCGGAGCCCGGACCCCCGGCGTCCGAACTGCCGCCCTGCGCGAGGAAGGTGGCGATCAGTCCCTTGGTCGCGGTCGGGGAGAGCAGGGCCTCGCCGGCCGCCGCGATGCGGATGGCGCTCAGCAGTTCGTCCGGTTCGGCGCCCTTCCCGAGGAAGCCGGACGCCCCGGCCCGCAGCGACTGCACGACGTACTCGTCCACCTCGAAGGTGGTGAGCATCACCACCCGGACGTCCACAAGTTCCGGATCGGCGCTGATCATGCGGGTCGCGGCGAGCCCGTCCGTGCCCGGCATCCGAATGTCCATCAGCACCACGTCCGGGCGGTTCGCGCGGGCCAGTTCCACGGCCTGGCCGCCGTCCGCCGCCTCGCCGACCACTTCCATGTCGGCCTCCGAGTCGACGAGCACCCGGAACGCGCTGCGCAGCAGCGCCTGGTCGTCGACGAGCAGCACCTTGATGGGCGGTGTCATGCGTTCTCCCCCGTCCGGCCCGCCGTGCCCGGCTCCTGGGGCTCTGCCGTCCGGGCCTCGACGGGCAGGATCGCATGCACCCGGAACCCGCCGCCGTAGCGGGGCCCGGCGCTGAGGGTTCCGCCGAGTGCCGTGACGCGTTCCCGCATGCCGAGCAGGCCGTGGCCGCCGCCGTCCGTGTTGTGGCCGCCGCCCGTGCCGTTGTCGATCACGGTGATCTCGGCGGTGACCCCGACCCGTACGACGCTGACCTCGGCCTTCGCGCCGGGCCCGGCGTGCTTGCGCACATTGGTCAACGCCTCCTGGATGACCCGGTACGCGGCGAGGTCGACGGCCGCAGGCAGCGGTGGCCGCCGGTCGGTGCAGGCCACCTCGACGGGGAGCCCGGCCCGCCGCACGGTGTCGACGAGTTCGTCGAGGACCGCGAGCCCGGGGGCCGGTTCGGTCGGCGCCGCCGGGTCGCCGGACTGCCGCAACAGCCCGACCGTGGCCCGGAGTTCGTCGAGCGCGCTGCGGCTCGCCTCCCGGACGTGGGCCAGCGCCTCCTTCGCCTGGTCGGGCCGCCGGTCCATGACGTGGGCGGCCACCCCGGCCTGCACGTTGACCAGCGCGATGTGGTGGGCGACGACGTCGTGCAGGTCGCGTGCGATCCGCAGCCGCTCCTCCGCGACCCGGCGCCGGGCCTCCTCCTCACGGGTCCGCTCGGCGCGCTCGGCCCGCTCCCTTATCGCGTCGACGAAGGCGCGCCGGGAGCGGACGGCGTCCCCCGCCGCACAGGCCAGGCCGGTCCAGGCGAAGACGCCGAAGTTCTCCTGGCTGTACCAGGGAGGCTCACCGAAGCACATGGCCGTCGCCGTCAGCGCGGCGGTGGTCAGCAGGCCCACCCGCCAGGTGGTGGGCCGGTCGGTGCGGGAGGCGACCGTGTACAGGGCGATGACACTGCTCATCACCACGGGTATCGGCGGGTCGCTGATCATCAGCTCGACGATGGTCAGCCCGGCGGTGACGGCAAGCACCGCCATGGGGCTGCGCCGCCGCCAGACGAGCGCCACGGCGCCGAGCACCATCATCAGCACGCTGCTCGGACGGGGATCTCGGGAACCAAGGGCCGCGCCGTCCGGTGCGCCGGGATGCAGGAACGACCCGATGATCATGGCCACGAGCACGGCCAGCGCGAGCGCGGCGTCCAGCGCCAGGCGATGGCCGCGCAGCCAGTGCCGGGCACGCAGAACGCCGGTTCCGAGGGTGGTCACGTCAAGCCACGTTACGGCGTGTCGCGCGAATTCCGTCCGGCCGGTTCGAAGAAGAGGCGTCGCGCGGCGGACCGGGACGCCCCGGTGCCGGACACACCGGGCACTCCGGACACACCCCTGCCCCGGGACCGGCGGGCCGGTCCGGGGCAGGGCATGGTGCGGTGCTGGAGTGCCGGAGGTGCGTCAGCCGGGGATCAGGCCGTCGTCGCGGAGCATCGCGCGCACCTCTTCGAGGGTCGCGTCGGGCGACGGCAGGATCAGTTCGGACGGTTCCAGGGAGTCGTCCGGCAGGGGTGTGCCGAACTCGCGCACGCCGGCCAGGAGCGCGTGGAGGGTGGCACGGAAACCGGGACCGTCACCGCTCTCGATCTCGGCCAGCAGTTCCTCGTCGAGCCTGTCGAGCTCGGCGAGATGGCTGTCGGCCAGGGCGACCTGGCCCTCCCCCATGATCCGTACGATCATGACGTTTCCTCAGTTCTTGTCGAACTTGTGCGGGGACTGGGACGTCTGCTGCTGCGCGGCGTCCTGCGGGCCGCCCTCGATCGCCTGCTGGGCGGGGCCGCCGGCCAGCTCGGCCTTCATGCGCTGGAGCTCCAGCTCGACGTCCGTACCGCCGGAGATCCGGTCCAGCTCGGCGGCGATGTCGTCCTTGGCCGTGCCGCTCGGGTCGTCCAGGGCGCCGGAGGCGAGCAGCTCGTCGATCGCGCCCGCACGGGCCTGGAGCTGCTGGGTCTTGTCCTCGGCCCGCTGGATCGCCAGGCCGACATCGCCCATCTCCTCGGAGATCCCGGAGAACGCCTCGCCGATGCGGGTCTGCGCCTGGGCGGCGGTGTAGGTGGCCTTGATGGTCTCCTTCTTGGTACGGAAGGCATCGACCTTGGCCTGCAGCCGCTGGGCCGCGAGGGTGAGCTTCTCCTCCTCGCCCTGCAGCGTGGAGTGCTGCGTCTCCAGGTCGGTGACCTGCTGCTGGAGGGCGGCACGCCGGGACAGCGCCTCGCGGGCCAGGTCCTCGCGGCCGAGCGCGAGCGCCTTGCGGCCCTGGTCCTCCAGCTTGGCCGACTGCCCCTGCAACTGGTTCAGCTGCAGTTCCAGCCGCTTGCGGGAGGTGGCCACGTCGGCAACACCGCGGCGCACCTTCTGAAGCAGCTCCAGCTGCTTCTGATACGAGTAATCGAGGGTCTCGCGCGGATCCTCGGCCCGGTCAAGGGCCTTGTTTGCCTTCGCGCGGAAGATCATCCCCATACGCTTCATGACACCGCTCATGGGCTTCGCGCGCCCCCTTCTGACGGACTGAGCTCCAGCACTCCAACAGAACCCACAGTACGGGCCCTGCCTCTATTACCGCACTGTTCGAGCACGGATGTGCTCCTCCCCAAGGACGACTGCGTCCGGTCACCGCTCCGGCCCAGGGAGTAGGTGACGGCCCGGGAAACCGGCGCGGCATCCGTGCGGAATCCATGGTGACACCTGCGAGGACGCGCTCCGTTGCCGGATCGTTCCCGACCGGCCTGGGGGCGCGGCGATCGACCCCGTACCCTTGGGCCTTGTGTTCCGTAGCCGTTCGAAGGAAGAGAAGGCGCCCACCGACAAGGTGACGGCCGACCTCTCCAAGCAGCCCCGCGACCCGCAGGCACCCAAGGGTCGCCCCACCCCCAAGCGCAGCGAGGCCCAGTCGCAGCGCCGTCGTGCTTCCAGCGGCACGCCGCTGGACCGCAAGGAGGCCATGAAGCGGCAGCGCGAGGCGCGCCGCGCCGATCTCGCCAGGCAGCGCGAGGCACTCGCCAACGGCGACGAGCGTTATCTGCCGGTCCGCGACAAGGGCCCGGTGCGGCGCTTCGTCCGCGACTACGTGGACTCGCGCTTCTGCGTCGCGGAGTTCTTCCTGCCGATGGCGGTGATCATCCTGGTCCTCAGCGTGATCCAGGTACGGAACATCCAGAACATCTCGCTGTTGCTCTGGCTCTTCGTGATCGTCCTGATCGTCGTCGACTCGATCGGGCTGTCGTTCCGCATGAGGAAGCAACTGAAGGAGCGCTTCCCCAACACCCCCAAGCGCGGCGCTGTCGCCTACGGGCTGATGCGCTCGCTCCAGATGCGTCGGCTTCGGCTGCCGAAGCCGCAGGTCAAGCGTGGAGAAAGGCCCTGAGCAGAGACATCTCCGGCTCGCCCGGCGGCGTGCCCGCCGGCTCCCCGGGCGACATCGTCCCCGTCACCGGTTTCTCGGGGGCGTCCTCGGCATGGCTGAAGGGACTCGGAGGGCTGCGCAACACGGTCCGCCAGGAGCTCGTCGCCCGGCAGCTCGACGAGCAGATCGCGGCCCGTTTCCCGGTCGGCCAGCGGCTGCGCATCCTCGATGTCGGGATGGGGCAGGGCACCCAGGCGCTGCGCCTGGCCCGCGCCGGGCACACCGTGACGGGGCTGGAGTCCGACGCCGAGATGCTGCTGGTGGCCCGTGAGGCGCTCGGCGGCGAGCCGGCGGGCATCCGGGAGCGGGTGCGGCTGATCGAGGGCGACGGCCTGGACACCGGGGTGCACTTCCTGCCGGGCAGCTTCGACGTGGTGCTCTGCCACGGCGTGCTGATGTACATCCGGGAACCGGACGCGCTGCTGGCCGGGCTGGCCCGGATGCTGGCTCCCGGCGGACTGCTCTCGCTGCTCGTGCGGAACGCCGACGCGCTGGTGATGCGGCCCGGCAACGCCGGGGACTGGGAGGCGGCGCTGGACGCCTTCGACACGGACGCGTACACGAACCGGCTCGGCCTCGCGGTCCGGGCCGACCGGCTGGACGCCCTGACCTCCACGCTCGCGGGCATCGCCGCGCCCCTGCACGCCTGGTACGGGGTGCGTGTCTTCACGGACAACGTGAGCAACGACGTGGAGCTGCCGGCCGCCGCCGAACTGGAACGGATGCTGGCCGTGGAGGACCGGGCCGGAAGGACCGACCCGTACCGCCGGGTGGCCGCGCTGCTGCACCTCTGCGGCGTACGGGGCTGACGGCCCCGGCGTTACGGGGTCGCGGGCCCTTCCCCGTCCCTCCCGACGGCTTCCGGAGGGGCCCGACGCATCACCCGCACGGCCGAATACAGCGGGCCGTCGCCGGGGCGAAAAGCAATGATCCGGACATGGACGCAATCCACTCCCGCCGCCGTGCGCAACGGCTGCTGCTGCCCATGACCGCAGGGGCCTGTGCGATCGCCCTGGTGAGCGGCTGCTCGGGCGAGGGCACCGGTTCGCAGGAGTCCGGCGCCACCACCGCGCCGGTCTCCTCGCGGCAGGGCTCCGTCTCCCGGGCGGCCGACGGCACGGACCTGCAGAGCCAATACGAGACCGTGATCAAGAACGTGCTGCCGTCGGTCGTGCAGATCGAGGCGCCCGCGGGGCTGGGGTCCGGCGTCGTCTACGACGCCGAGGGCCACATCGTCACCAACGCCCACGTGGTCGGCAGCGCGACAACGTTCAAGGTCACGACCGCCACCGGGGAGAAGGAGCTGAGCGCCTCCCTCGTGTACACCTACCCGGAACAGGACCTCGCCGTCATCAAGCTCGGCACCGTGCCGAAGGGCCTGAAGCCGGCGAAGTTCGGCAATTCGGAGAAGGTCGAGGTGGGGCAGATCGTGTTGGCGATGGGTTCCCCGCTCGGCCTGTCCTCCAGCGTCACGCAGGGCATCGTCTCCGCGGTCGGCCGGACCGTCAGCGAGGGGCGCGCCGGGGGCGGCACGGGCGCGACGATCGCGAACATGGTGCAGACCTCCGCGGCGATCAACCCGGGCAACAGCGGGGGCGCGCTGGTCAACCTGAACAGCGAGGTGATCGGCATCCCGACCCTGGCGGCGACGGACCCGGATCTGGGCGGCAGTGCGGCGCCGGGGATCGGTTTCGCGATCCCGGTGTCGATGGTGAAGACGGTCGCCGATCAGATCATCAAGAGCGGCCGGGTGATCGATTCGGGCCGGGCCGCCCTGAACATCACGGGACGCACTGTCGTCGACCAGAACTACCGGCCTGCCGGGGTGGCCCTGGTCAGGGTGGCCAGGGGCGGCGCCGCGGAGAAGGCGGGACTGCGGCCGGGCGACATCATCACCGGGATCGGTGACACGCCGGTCACCACGATCACCTCCCTGTCGGAGGCCCTTGCCTCGGACAAGCCCGGCCAGAAGGTCACGGTGACGTACCTGCGCAACGGGGCGCAGCGGACGGCCCAGGTCACGCTGGGCGAGATCTGAGGGCCGCCCGGTTCCGGCGGTGGGCCGCGCCGGGCGTGCCCGTCGCCGGAACCGGGACGCGAGATCAGCCCTGATCGGTCTGATCGGCCCGGAGGCTCATCGGGCCGTAGATCTTGGTGGTGTCCTCGAAGAGCGTCGCCTGCTCCGCCCCGCCGTCGAGGAGCTCCTGCCAGAACTCCCCGATCCAGGACTCCGCATCACCCTGCGTGGTGAATCCCTCCACCGGCAGGGCCGGCTCCGTCTCCGTACCGTCGGACTTCTCGAACCGCCATGTCCACGCCATGCACGCCTCCCGGGTCGCTCTGCTCACCGCAGCCTAGTGCCGCGACAGGCAACGTCTGCCCCGTCGCGACCCCCGGCACGCACGCTCGGCGCCGCACCGGCCGAAGACCCGCGCCCGTCGGCCCGCCCGCGTCCCGTACGGGGCCCACGACCGGCACGCCCGAGGCACGCGCCCCGCACCCGCTCCTCGACGGGCGGCGGCGCGGACCGGAACGGCTCACCGGCGCTCGGCGCCCCGCCCCGCTCCGTGCTCCGCCCCGGTACCGGACACCCCAGGGCGCGCATCCGCCACGCGAACGCGGGAGGATCAAAAGCGTGGAACTGACTCTGCTCGGCACCGGCGGCCCCGACGGGCTGCCGCGCCCCGAATGCCTCTGCGCCGCCTGCGCCACCTCCCGCGGGGCGCGTTCACGGGCCGCGACCGCGGTACTGGTCGACGACGCGCTGCTGCTCGATCTCACTCCGGGGGCCGTGTTCGCCGCCGCCCGCGCGGGGCATTCGCTCACCGGCGTGCGACAGGTCCTGCTCACCCATCCGCACGACGGGCCCGCCCTGGAGCTCCCCGCCGGGCTGCCGCCGGCCGGCCGGGTGCCGGACGGACGGGAGCTGACGCTGATCAGCGGCCACCGGGTGCGGGCGGTGCCGATGGACGCGCCGGGCACCGGCTACGAGGTGACCGCGCCGGAGGGCACCCGGCTGCTCTACCTGCCGCCGGGCGCCGCCCCCTCCGGCCTCACGGACCGGATGGCGCAGCCGTACGACGTGGTGGTCGGCGACGTGGTCGCACGTCCGGACGGGGTGGCGCGGCTGAGGGCCGCCGCGGCGATCGGACCGCACACCGAGATCATCGCCGTCCATCTGGACCACGACGCGCCGCCCGGCGCCGAGCTGGACCGGCGGCTCGCGGCGGCCGGCGCGCGGGCCGTGCCGGACGGGACGACGCTGGTGGCGGGCGAGTACCCCGCACTGCCCGTGGTGCCGCGGCGCACGCTGGTGACGGGCGGGGCCAGGTCGGGGAAGTCGGTGGAGGCCGAGCGCCGCCTGGAGACGTTCCCCGAGGTGGTGTACGTGGCGACCGGGGGCAGCCGGGAGGGCGACGCGGAATGGGCGGTCCGGGTCGGCCTGCACCGGGAGCGGCGGCCCGCCGCCTGGCGCACCGAGGAGACCTGTGAGCTGGTGGAGCTGCTGGAGTCGGACGACCGGACGCCGCTGCTGATCGACTGCCTGTCGCTGTGGCTGACGGACGCGATGGACCGGGTGGACGCCTGGGACGACACGGCGTGGGCGGGCGGCGGGCGCAGCGCGCTGCGGAAGCGGACCGCGGAGCTGGTGGCCGCCGTGCGCGGGACCCGTCGCACGGTCGTGGCCGTGACCAACGAGACCGGTTCCGGCGTGGTGCCCGCCACCGCTGCGGGGCGCCGGTTCCGGGACGAACTGGGGCGCCTGAACGCCGCGTTCGCCGACGAGTGCGAGCAGGTGCTGCTGGTCGTGGCCGGACAGGCGCTCGTGCTGCGCGGCTGACCGGCGGCCGGGCCGACGGGCCGCGATGCCGGGAAGCCGGAGGGCCGGGACACGGGACACGGGACACGCGGCGGCGCGGCGGAACCACGGACGAGGAGGAGCGGTCATGGCGCGGGTACGACCGATGCTGAGCGGGGTCCCCGAGACCCTGTTGTGGACGCTCTACAACCGGGCCCACGAGGCGGCGCAGCGCTATGCGGTGCTGGACGATCCGCTGGCCCCGAGGCTGCTGGAGGCCCTGGACTATCCCTTCGAGGAGCGGTTCGGGCGGCCGAACGCGTACTACGCGCAGCTCCAGGGGCTGCGTTCGCGCTGCTTCGACCTGGCCGTGCAGGAGTACCTCCTGGAACGGCCGAGGGCCACCGTGGTCGCCCTCGGCGACGGTCTGGAGACCGGTTTCTGGCGGGTGGACAACGGAACGCTGAACTGGCTGAGCGTGGAGCTTCCGGAAGTCGCCGAGCTGCGCCGGACTCTGCTGCCCACCTCGGAGCGGATGCGCGTCCTGGACCGGTCGGCGACCGATCCGGCGTGGCTGGACGAGATCGAGGACCCGCGCGGGCGCGGTGTCGTCGTCACGACGCAGGGGCTGCTCATGTACCTGCGTCCCCCGGAGGTGCGGGCGATCCTCGCGGCCTGCGCCGAACGGCTGCCGGGCGGCGTCCTCGTCATGGACTCGATGGCGCGCCGCCCCGCCCGGCACACGATGACCGGGCGGTGGAAGGTCGGCGGCATGACCATTCCGCCGATGCGCTGGGCGATGGACCCCGGTGAACGGCACAAACTGCTCGGCGCGCATCCGGGGATCACCGAGGTGCGAGCGCTGCGGCTGCCGCGGGGGCGGGGCGCGACGGGCGAGCTGATCCGGCTCCAGGCGATGCTGCCGGGGCTGCGGGCCCTGACGCCCGCGATGACCCGGCTGCGGTTCGGCGACACGGCGCCGCCGTGAGGCTCCCCCACCGGGGTGTCCGCCCGGTGGCCCCGGGCTCCACCGGGACGGCCCCGCGTGCCCGCCGGGTCGCTTCGTCCCCCCGGCTGCCGGAAACACGGCGGGTACTGTTCCGCAGTGAGCCCGCGCCGGGCTCGCCGGACCCACTCACGCATCGACCCGCGAGGCAGACCCCCGTGAATCTGGACGACTTCTCCGACCTGATCGAACGCCCCGACGGCGGTGTACGGCGCGATGCCGAGGAACGCCGGGAACGCCTCGTCGTCCCGCCGGGCGCGCTCGGCCGCCTGGACGAGTTGGGCGAATGGCTCGCCGCCGCCCAGCAGTCCGTGCCGGTCAAGACGATCGAGCGGCCGCGCGTGGTGCTCTTCGCCGGGGACCACGGGGTCGCCGAGCTGGGCGTCTCGGGACGTGCGGCCGGCAGCGCGCACGAGCTGGTGCGGGCCACGCTGGAGGGCGCGACCCCGCTCGCCGTGCTGGCCCGGCAGTTCTCCGTGCCGGTGCGGATCGTGGACGCCGGCCTGGACTGCGATCCGGAGCTGCTGCCGGAGTCCGTGGTGCGGCACCGGGTGCGGCGGGGCAGCGGCCGGATCGACGTCGAGGACGCCCTGACGGCCGAGGAGGCCGAGCGGGCGGTGCGGCTCGGCATGGCGATCGCCGACGAGGAGGCCGACTCGGGCACCGACCTCGTGGTGCTGGGAGACCTGAGCGTCGGCGGCACGACGGCGGCGGGCACGCTGATCGCGGCCCTGTGCGGCACGGACGCCTCGGTGGTCACCGGGCGCGGTGGTGCGGGCATCGACGACCTGGCGTGGATGCGCAAGTGCGCGGCGATCCGGGACGCGCTGCGCCGGGCCCGGCCGGTCCTCGGGGACCAGCTGGAGCTGCTGGCGACGGTGGGGGGCGCGGACCTTGCGGCGATGACCGGTTTCCTGCTCCAGTGCGCGGTGCGCAGGCTGCCGGTGATCCTGGACGGGGTGGTGTCGGCGGCCTGTGCGCTCGTCGGCCAGCGCGCGGCCTTCCGGGCGCCGGACTGGTGGCTGGCGGGCCAGACCAGCGGCGAACCGGCACAGGCCAAGGCGCTGGACCGGATGGCACTCAACCCGTTGCTGGACCACGGCGTCATCGTGGGCGAGGGAAGTGGGGCCCTGCTCGCACTCCCGCTCGTTCGGGCCGCGGCCGCGCTGGCGGCGGAGCTGCCCGAACGCGCACCCGTCGCCGATGGGGAGGGCGGCACCGGCGAGGAGGCCGACCGGAGCGGCACGACCGACACGATCGGCGCGACCGACGGCTGACGGACCCGACAGGGCTGTGGCCAACACCGGCCGCAGCGCGGTCCTCTCCCACGGCGCGATGCACCATATGATCGCTTTTCATGGGAGAGGTCCGATTGTCCACCGAGGATTCCGGGCGGGACGGCACCCGGGCACCGAGCACCGTCCGGTCACGCCGCAGTGCCGCGTTCGCCATCTGGTACCTGCGCGTCGTTTCGTTCATCAATTTCCTGAGCGCGGTCTGGGTCACTCTCGGCAACGATCTGCGTCGCCACAACACCGCCAACCTCTTCACCCCGTACCTGCTCACCGCGGGCTTCTCGTCCGGGGTGGTGGCGCTCTTCCTGGCGATCACCATGCGCCGCCGCAAGCGGGCCGCGTGGATCGTGAACATAGTGGTGAGCAGTCTGCTGCTGTTGCTGTTCGCCCTGGTGATCCCGTTCCCGGAGGTACGGCAGTACCCGCAGAACTGGATCTCGCTGCTCCTGACCGCGGTGTTCGTGCTGGCGCTGCTCCTGGGCCGGCGCGAGTTCTACGCCAAGGGCGACCGGTCCAACCCGAAGCTGGCCACCGCCGTCGCGGGCGTCGGGCTGCTGTTCACCTCGCTGATCGCGGCGGGCCTGGTCACGCTCACCAACACCGCCCACGACGAATACCGCTCGACCTTCCTGGACCGCTGGCGCTACGGCACCCTGCGCCTGGTGTCGATCGCCGACAACGACACCAACTACGACGGGATCACCACGCCGAGCTGGGTCAACGTCTCCATCAACATCCTCTCCACGCTGCTGCTGATCGCCGTCGTGTACGCGGCGTTCCGCTCCCGCCGGGCCGTCGACCCGATCACCCCCGACGACGAGGCCCGGCTGCGGGCCCTGCTCGACCGGCACGGGGACCGCGACTCGCTCGGCTACTTCGCGCTGCGCCGGGAGAAGAGCGTCATCTGGTCGCCGACCGGAAAGGCGGCCGTCGCCTACCGGGTGGTCGGCGGGGTCTCGCTGGCCTCCGGCGATCCGATCGGCGATCCGGAGGCATGGCCCGGGGCGATCGTGCCGTGGCTGGCCGAGGCCCGCGAGCACGGGTGGGTCCCGGCGGTGATGGGTGCGAGCGAGGAGGGCGGCACGATCTACGCGCGGCACGGCCTGGACGCGCTGGAACTGGGCGACGAGGCGATCGTGGAGACCGCCGAGTTCACCCTGGAGGGCCGGGCGATGCGGACCGTGCGCCAGGCGTACAACCGGGTGAAGCGGGCCGGGTACGACGTGACCGTGCGCCGTCACGAGGACATCCCGGACGACGAGATGGCCGAGCTGGTCCGCCGTGCCGACGACTGGCGGGACGGGGAGACCGAGCGCGGCTTCTCGATGGCGCTGGGCAGGCTCGGCGACCCGGCCGACGGCCGGTGCGTGATGCTCGAATGCCGTGACGCGCCCGCCGAGGAGGGCGGCAGGGGCGAACTGCGGGCCCTGCTGAGCTTCGTGCCGTGGGGACCGAACGGGCTCTCGCTGGACCTGATGCGCCGCGACCGGGAGGCCGAAAACGGCCTGATGGAGTTCATGGTGATCGAACTCCTCCAGCGCGCCGGGACGATCGGGGTGACTCAGGTATCGCTGAACTTCGCCATGTTCCGCTCGGTCTTCGAGCGGGGCTCACGGCTCGGTGCCGGACCGGTGCTGCGCCTGTGGCGCTCCATGCTCAGCTTCTTCTCGCGCTGGTGGCAGATCGAGTCGCTGTACCGCGCGAACGCCAAGTACCGGCCGATCTGGGAGCCGCGCTTCATGCTCTTCGAGAAGAGTTCCGACCTGCTGCGCATCGGCCTGTCCGCGGGCCGTGCCGAAGGGTTCCTGGAGGCGCCCGGTCTGCCCAAGTGGCTGCACCGCTCGCATCTCGGGACCGGTGGGTGAGACCCGTCGGCGTCCTGCGCGGGGCGGCCCGCCGCGAGTGGGCGCCACTGGCGGGGACCGTGCGCGCGGGGCTGGTGGGCCCCCCGCCGCGGGTGATCCCCCTGACGCTCGGCGCGGTCTGCCTGACGGGGCTGCTCCACGCGGCGCAGACCCGGCCGTGGGGCGTCGGCCCGGTGCTGGCCCTGGGGTCGGTGCGGGCCGAGGACCCGCTGTGGGCGGCCCTGCTGCGCACCCCGCTGTCGCTGTTCGTCCCGGCGCTCGACCTGCCGGCGTGGGGGGCGCTGGCGCAGATCCTGGTGGTGTTCGGGATCGCTGAGATCTGCCTGGGCCGGTGGCGCACGCTCGCGCTCGCCTACGTCGCCACCCTCGCCGGGACGCTGTACGCGCGGATCGGCATCGCGCTCGGCCCGGACGGGCCGTTCGGGCTTCCGGCGTCCGACGCCTCGGTGGTGGACACCGGCCCGTCGGCGGCGGTGGTCGGTCTCGCCGTGTACGTGTGCTTCATCCACCGGGCCCGGTTCACCGGCGGCCTGGTGATCGTGACGATGGTGGTCGAGGTGGTCCTCAAGAACAACCTGGCCGGGAAGGAGCATCTGGCGGCGATCGCCGCGGTGCTCGTGCTGTGCGCCGTCACGACCGCGCGGCACCGGCACCGCGCCGCGAACCGCCCCGCTCAGGACCTGCGTCCGGGGACCGGAACCCGGTCCGGCGCGCCTCCGATGAGGTCCTGAAGCCTGCGGCGCGGTCCCGCCCAGCGCACGTCGTGGTGGTAGGCGCGCAGGACCGCCCGGGCACGGGCGCGATGACGCCGGCGGTAGAAGCGCTTCGCCCACATCGAGGTGGGCCGGGCCAGCCGGACCGCGCCGATCAGCGCGACGAACGGGACGAGGGTGCCGAGCACCGCCATCCGCGCCTTGCCCTTGGACAGCGCGATCAGGACGAAGCAGAAGTTGACGACCAGGGTCAGGATCACGCCGAGCCTGCTCTGCTGCTCGTCGCTGCTCAGCTCGTTCACGCCGAACGGCGAGAACCCGGCCAGGACGAGCAGCACGAGGGCCGTGGTGAGCACCACGACCTCCACGCTCTGACGTCCCTCCTCGGTCCAGTACACGTCGTCGAGGTGGAGGATCAGGGCGAACTCGTCCAGCACCAGCCCGGCGCCCGCGCCGAAGACCACCGCGCAGATACCCGCCGAGACACCGTGCCGCCCGCTGGCCACCGCCCCGAAGCCCCCGACGACGCTCAGCACCACGCCGGGCACCACGTGGTGGATGTGCAGCCCACCGGGCGTGATGTTGCGGAACGGCCCCTTCCCCGCCCTGATCATCCGGGTGACGACCCGGGTGACGGCGAAGGTGAGCACGAACGCGGCAAGGGCGAGGAGCAGCGGCAGCTTGCCCGGCTCGATGATGTTCCGGTCGAACCAGTGACTCACACCACCCACCCTCGATTCGACAGCTTCCGTCACACTTCATCACGTTTTACCCAATCTATCGGCCGGTCGCAGCGATTAGCCTGCGCGCCGTGACCTTCCTGAACGGCCATGGCCTGCGTTTCGCCTTCGGCACCCTGACCGTGCTTCCCGTCCGCGTCACCCGGTGGGACCGGGACACCGCCCGCACCGGGATGCTCTGCGCCCCGCTCGCGGGCCTGGTGGTGGGGGTGCTCGCGGCGTCGGCGGGCGGCCTGTCGCTGCTGCTCGGCTCCGGCCCGCTGCTCGCCGCGGCGGCCTCCGCCGCCGTGCCCGCGGTGCTGACCCGGGGGCTGCACCTGGACGGTCTCGCGGACACCGCCGACGGCCTGGGGAGCGGCAGACCGGCCGACGACGCCCTGCGGATCATGAAGCGGTCGGACATCGGGCCGTTCGGCGTGATCACCCTGCTGTTCGTGCTGCTGGCCCAGGTGGCGGTCCTCGACCAGCTGTACGCGCGGGGCTGGGCGCACGGCGCGGCGGCGGCGGCCGTCTCCGCGGTCGCCGCCCGGCTGGCGCTGACCCTGGCCTCGCGCCGGGGCGTGCCGGCGGCGCGTCCGGAGGGGCTGGGGGCGGCGGTGGCGGGGACGGTCCCGGGGGCGGCGGCGGTGGCCGTCGGCGTCGGCGTGGTCGCCGCCTGCGCGGGGGCCGGTGCGCTGCTGGGTGGGTACGGGGCGCTGCGCCACGCCCTCGCCGCGACGGCCGCCCTCGCGGTCGCCCAACTCCTGCTGCGGCACTGCGTGCGGCGCTTCGGCGGGGTGACCGGCGACGTCTTCGGGGCGCTCGCCGAGACGGCGGCGACGACGGCCCTGGTGGTCCTGGCGCTCGGCTGAAGCGTGTTGCAGAAGGCTGTGGTCGGGCAGGTGGAGCCGGGATCCGTGACGTTGTGGATCAGGCGGCCAGGGCGTGGTCGTGGAGGGTGGCGACGGCTTGGACTGCGTAGTGGAGGCCGTTGCCGCGTCGCCGGCAGTCGCGGAGGATCTTGTGGTGCTTCAAGCGGACGAAGGCGTGTTCCACACGGGCCCGCACGCGTCGACGCTCGGCGTTGTCCGCTTCCTGACCGGACACGACCTACCCGGCCGCCGGGCACTCCTCGCGCCAGACGCCCAGTTCGTACTTCTTGAGCAACGAGCTGAGCCCCAGCTTCCGCGACGTGGCGCAGAACCGGGCGACCGGCAGTTCGTACTCCACGTGGAACACCGCCTTGCCGGCCTTCACGAACGGGGTGAGGCTTGCGCACTCGTCGTACTGCGCGCACTGCTCGTTGACCGCGAAGTCGAAGTCCGGTTCCAGTTCCGGGATCTGCCCGAGGTCGTTCTTCAGGCCGACGGCGAGTCCGTGGCGGTGCGCGATCCGGGCGATGAGCCGGTTGTAGCGCAGTTGGTCGGCGGCGGTCAGCGGGAAGCCCGTCGAATTGCGGTAGCCGTCCATGTTGTCGGGCTCGACCGCGTCGAAGCCCTTCCGCTCACACATCTCGATCCGCTTCTCCATCAGCGGCTCCAGGATGTCGGTACGGCGGATGTCGAGCCACCGCTCGCCCTCCCAGCCGTTGCCCCTCCCCAGGATCCGGGCGGGGAACTTCCCGGCGTCCGGGCGGAATTCCTCCCAGGCCCCGGTGGACAGGTAGCAGATCACCCGGCGGCCCCGGCGGTGCAGGTCGGCGACGGCCGACGCCTCGTTGTCGAAGCCGTCGATGTCGTACACCGGGACGTCCACCGTCGGATCGAGCCTGCCGGAGAGCTGCCACTGCCAGCCGATACCGGGCTTCGGCCGCCAACGGCCGCCGCCCTCGTCGCCGGGGCCCGGCTCCGGCTCCGCCGCGGTGCAGCCGGCCAGCAGCACCAGCAGCACCAGCACGGCGGCCGGCAGCGCCGGCCCCGGTCGTGTCACGCGGGCAGCCCCTCGGGCGCGCATGGTTCTCCCCCCTGTGTACGGCACCGTCGACGACCCTATGCGTACCGCTTCCTCCGGCGCCGCCGCCCCCGCCCCGGCCGTCCGCGACCGTGCGCACGACACGGCCGCGCGCCGTCGTCGGCCCGCCCCCGTGATCCCGCAGCAAAGGCGCGCGTAGGCTCATTCCCGGCACATTGCGGCGGCGTCTACGATGCGCCGGGCACGGTCGGCCCACCCATCGACCACCAACGAACTCAACGGAAGCGAGATTTCACCACCGTGACTGCTCTCACTCTCAGCACTGCAGGTGCGTCGACGCTGCGCGCCGACGCACTCGTCGTGGGCGTCGCCAAGGGCGCCAAGGGGCCGGTTCTCGCGCCGGGCGCCGAGGCCGTGGACAAGGCGTTCGACGGAAAGCTCGCCACCGTCCTCGATGCCCTGGGTGCCGCCGGTGCCGAGGGCGAGGTGACCAAGCTCCCCGCTCCCGACGGCCTCAAGGTCCCGGTCGTCGTCGCGGTCGGCCTCGGTTCCGCCCCGAAGAAGAACGAGGCGTACGACGCCGAGGCGCTGCGCCGCGCCGCAGGTTCGGCCGCCCGCGCCCTGACCGGTACGAAGAAGGCGGGTTTCGCACTGCCCGTCGAGTCCGCCGAGGACGCCGGGGCGATCGCCGAGGGCGCGCTCCTGGGCGCGTACGCCTTCACCGCGTACCAGGGCGGCGAGGACAAGCTCGCCCCCAAGGGCAAGAAGAACGGCAACGGCGCCAAGCTGCCGCTCGCCGAGGTCGCCCTGCTCGGCGCCAAGCCGCGCGACAAGGCGTACAAGGCCGCCGCCGAGCGCGCCACCGCGCTCGTCGAGGAGATCAACCGCGCCCGCGACCTGATCAACACCCCGCCGAACGACCTGTACCCCGAGTCCTTCGCCGCCGTGGCCACCGCCGCGGGCAAGGAGCACGGCATCAAGGTGCAGGTCCTCGACGAGAAGGCGCTCGTCAAGGGCGGCTTCGGCGGCCTGCTGGGCGTCGGGCAGGGCTCGGACCACGGCCCGCGCCTGGTGAAGCTCGCCTACACGCACCCGAAGGCGGAGAAGACCCTGGCCCTGGTCGGCAAGGGCATCACCTACGACTCGGGCGGCATCTCGCTGAAGCCGGCCGGCCACAACGAGACGATGAAGTGCGACATGAGCGGCGCCGCCGCCGTGTTCGCGGCCGTCGTCGCGGTCGCGCGCCTGGGCCTGCGGGTCAACGTCACCGGCTGGCTGGCGCTCGCGGAGAACATGCCGTCGGGCAACGCCACCCGCCCCGGTGACGTGCTGCGCATGTACAGCGGCAAGACCGTCGAGGTCCTCAACACCGACGCCGAGGGCCGTCTCGTCCTCGCCGACGCGCTGACCCGTGCCTCGGAGGAGAACCCGGACGCGATCGTCGACGTGGCGACCCTGACCGGTGCGATGGTCCTCGCGCTGGGCAACCGCACCTTCGGCATCATGGCGAACGACGACGCCTTCCGGACCTCCATCCACGAGATCGCCGAGGAGGTCGGCGAGGCATCCTGGCCGATGCCGCTCCCCGCCGACCTGCGCAAGGGCATGGACTCCCCGACCGCCGACATCGCCAACATGGGCGAGCGGATGGGCGGCGGCCTGGTGGCCGGTCTGTTCCTCCAGGAGTTCGTGGGCGAGGGCATCACCTGGGCGCACCTGGACATCGCGGGCCCGGCCTTCCACGAGGGCGCGCCGTACGGCTACACGCCGAAGGGCGGCACCGGTTCCGCGGTCCGCACGCTGGTGGGGCTGGCCGAGCGCACCGCGGCCGGCGACCTCGGCTGAGTTCTCGACCGACCTGCGGCCCCGGGCATACGTCCGGGGCCGTACGCGTTCCCCCCGTGGCATCACGGGGACCGATCCGGTCGTGGCGCGAACGCCGTCCCCCGCGGCGCCGACGAGGGCACCGCGGCGCGAAGGGGGTTTCGCTCTCGACGGAATCAGCAGCTCAGTACGGAGCGGTAACCCCTCGGGGCGGATGATCATCCTTCCCGGACCGGGCCCCGCGTCCCGCCGACCGCCGACAAGTGCGAAGATGGGTCTTCGGCAGGACAGGGCCCCCACCACAGGGCCGACAGACAAAGCGGCCGCACACCAGCCGACCGGCCGGTCATCCCCCAGCGACGGGGCCCGGCGTACGGCGCACATGCATGGAGGACGTGACGTGGCGAACGACGCCAGCACCGTTTTCGACCTAGTGATCCTCGGCGGCGGCAGCGGCGGTTACGCCGCGGCCCTGCGCGGGGCCCAGCTGGGCCTGGACGTCGCCCTGATCGAGAAGGGCAAGGTCGGCGGCACCTGCCTGCACAACGGCTGCATCCCCACGAAGGCGCTGCTGCACGCCGGCGAGATCGCCGACCAGGCGCGCGAGGCCGGCCAGTTCGGTGTCAAGGCCACCTTCGAGGGCATCGACATCAACGCCGTCCACGCGTACAAGGACGACGTCATCTCGGGCCTGTACAAGGGCCTGCAGGGTCTCATCGCCTCGCGCAAGGTCACCTACATCGAGGGCGAGGGCCGGCTCTCCTCCCCCACCTCGGTGGACGTGAACGGCCAGCGCGTCCAGGGCCGCCACGTGCTGCTCGCGACCGGCTCCGTGCCGAAGTCGCTGCCGGGCCTGGAGATCGACGGCAACCGGATCATCTCCTCGGACCACGCGCTGAAGCTGGACCGCGTCCCGAAGTCGGCGATCGTGCTGGGCGGCGGCGTCATCGGCGTCGAGTTCGCCTCGGCGTGGACGTCCTTCGGCACCGAGGTCACGATCGTCGAGGGCCTGAAGCACCTCGTCCCGGTCGAGGACGAGAACAGCTCGAAGCTTCTTGAGCGCGCCTTCCGCAAGCGCGGCATCAAGTTCAACCTCGGCACGTTCTTCCAGAGCGCCGAGTACACCCAGGACGGCGTCAAGGTCACCCTCGCCGACGGCAAGACCTTCGAGGCGGAGGTGCTGCTGGTCGCCATCGGCCGCGGCCCGGTCTCGCAGGGTCTGGGCTACGAGGAGGCCGGCGTCGCGATGGACCGCGGCTACGTCCTCGTCGACGAGTACATGCAGACCAACGTGCCCACCGTCTCGGCCGTGGGCGACCTGGTCCCGACGCTCCAGCTCGCGCACGTCGGCTTCGCCGAGGGCATCCTGGTCGCGGAGCGGCTGGCCGGTCTGAAGCCCGTCCCGATCGACTACGACGGTGTCCCGCGGGTGACGTACTGCCACCCCGAGGTCGCCTCCGTGGGCATCTCCGAGGCCAAGGCCAAGGAGCTCTACGGCGCGGACAAGGTCGTCGCCCTGAAGTACAACCTCGCGGGCAACGGCAAGAGCAAGATCCTGAAGACCGCGGGCGAGATCAAGCTCGTCCAGGTCAAGGACGGTGCGGTGGTCGGCGTCCACATGGTCGGTGACCGTATGGGCGAGCAGGTCGGCGAAGCCCAGCTGATCTACAACTGGGAGGCGCTGCCCGCCGAGGTCGCGCAGCTCATCCACGCCCACCCGACTCAGAACGAGGCGCTCGGCGAGGCCCACCTGGCTCTGGCCGGCAAGCCCCTCCACTCCCACGACTGATCCCGCCGACCGGGCGCGACGACCGACCAACTTCCGCACATTCGTAAGGAGCAACCGAAACCATGTCGGTTTCCGTAACCCTTCCGGCGCTCGGTGAGAGCGTCACCGAGGGCACTGTCACCCGCTGGCTGAAGGCCGAGGGCGAGCGCGTCGAGGCCGACGAGCCGTTGCTCGAGGTCTCGACCGACAAGGTCGACACCGAGATCCCGGCTCCCGCGGCCGGCGTCCTCACGTCCATCAAGGTCGCCGAGGACGAGACCGTCGAGGTCGGCGCCGAGCTGGCCGTCATCGACGACGGCACGGGCGCGCCCGCCGCAGCGGCGGCCCCCGCCGCTGCCGAGCCCGCGGCCGCTCCGGCCCCGGCTCCGGTCGCCGAGGTCCCCGCCGCACCGGCCCCGGCCGCCGTGGCCGAGGCCCCCGCCGCCGCTCCGGCCGGTGGCGCGGCCGGCACCGACGTCACCCTTCCCGCGCTCGGCGAGAGCGTCACCGAGGGCACCGTCACCCGCTGGCTGAAGGAGGTCGGCGAGGAGGTCACGGAGGACGAGCCCCTCCTGGAGGTCTCCACGGACAAGGTCGACACCGAGATCCCCGCCCCGGTCTCCGGCGTGCTGCTGGAGATCGTGGTCGCCGAGGACGAGACCGCCGAGGTCGGCGCCAAGCTCGCGGTGATCGGCGCCCCGGGTGCCGCTCCGGCCGCTGCCCCGGCCGCCCCGGCCGCGGCTCCGGCTCCGGCCGCCCCCGCCCCGGTCGCTGCCCCGGCTCCGGCCGCTCCCGCCCCGGCCCCCGCACCGGTGGCTCCGGCTGCTCCGGCCCCGGCCGCTCCGGCTGCTCCGGCTCCGGCACCCGCTGCTCCGGCCCCGGCCCCGGCTGCACCGGCCGCTCCGGCACCCGCCGCCCCGGCTCCGGCCCCGGTCGCCCCGGCCGCGCCCTCCGTCGACGACGGTGCGTACGTCACGCCGCTGGTCCGCAAGCTCGCCGCCGAGAACGGTGTCGACCTGGGCGCGGTCAAGGGCACCGGTGTCGGTGGCCGTATCCGCAAGCAGGACGTCGTCGCCGCCGCGGAGGCCGCCAAGGCCGCCGCCGCCCCGGCGCCCGCCGCCCCCGCTGCGACCGCCGGAGGCCATGCCGCCGCCAAGGCGCCGAAGCTGGAGGCGTCCCCGCTGCGCGGTCAGACGGTCAAGATGACCCGCATGCGCAAGGTCATCGGCGACAACATGATGAAGGCGCTGCACTCGCAGGCCCAGCTGACCTCGGTCGTCGAGGTCGACGTCACGAAGCTCATGAAGCTGCGCGCCCGGGCCAAGGACGCGTTCGCGGCCCGCGAGGGCGTCAAGCTGTCCCCGATGCCGTTCTACGTCAAGGCGGCGGCCCAGGCGCTGAAGGCCCACCCGGTCATCAACGCCCGGATCAACGAGGACGAGGGCACCATCACGTACTTCGACTCGGAGAACATCGGCATCGCCGTGGACGCCGAGAAGGGTCTGATGACGCCGGTCATCAAGGGTGCGGGCGACCTGAACATCGCCGGCATCTCGAAGAAGACCGCCGAGCTGGCCGGCAAGGCCCGCGGTGGCGGCCTGACGCCGGACGACATGTCCGGGGCCACCTTCACCATCAGCAACACCGGCTCGCGCGGTGCGCTGTTCGACACCGTCATCGTGCCCCCGAACCAGGCCGCCATCCTGGGCATCGGTGCCACGGTCCGCCGCCCGGTGGTCATCGACCACCCGGACCTCGGCGAGACGATCGCGGTGCGCGACATGACGTTCCTGTCGCTCTCCTACGACCACCGTCTGGTGGACGGCGCTGACGCCGCCCGTTACCTGACCACGGTCAAGGCGATCCTGGAGGCCGGTGAGTTCGAGGTCGAGCTCGGCCTCTGAACACCGCGGCTGTAACCAGCCTCACCGGCGGCGCCCCCGCCCGGAACTCCTCCGGGCGGGGGCGCCGCCGTATTGTCTAGTGCTGTGACCGGGAAGGATTGCCGGTGAACCCTTCCGGTCGCCGCGTCGAAGACCGCCGGTCGCCCGGAGGCCGTGATGGCGCGGACAGCACCGGTTTGCCCCGAAGGAGCTCCTCATGACCCCGCCCGTCGTCCACTCGCTGCGCGAACAGATCCGCGAGCACATCGTGGACGGGATCGTCAGCGGGCGCTGGAAGCCGGGCGAACGGATCGTGGAGCGGCGCATCGCCACCGAGCTGGAGGTCAGCCAGACGCCCGTGCGGGAGGCCCTGCGCGAACTGGAGACCCTCCGGCTGATCGAGTCGGCCCCCAACAAGGGCGTGCGGGTCCGCAACCTCACCGCGGCCGACCTGGAGGAGAGCTATCCGGTCCGGGCCGGTCTGGAGCAGATCGCCGCGGAGCTGGCGGCCCCGGTCCTGGGCGAGGACTGCTCGCGCCTGGCCCCGCACGTGACCGCGCTCTACGAGGCCGACCGGCTCGCCGACGGCGAGGCTCAGGTGCGGCACACCGTGGCGTTCCACCGCGAGATGGTCCGTGCCGCCGGAAACGCCGTACTGCTGCACACCTGGGAGGGGCTGGGCATCGAGGTGTTCACCGCCCTGTCGATCCGGTGGCTGGGCACGGTGCAGAAGTCGTACGCGGAGGAGCACGAGGCGCTCATCGAGGCGTTCCTGCGGAAGGACCCGGACATCGGGCCGCTGGTCAAGGCGCACGTGCTCGGCTGCGCGCCGCGCGCCTGAGCGAAGGAAGCGGGCGGCGCATCTGATGCGGGGCGTGCTCGGCCGTGCAGAACGGCGCCCCATTTATGTGATTAATCCCGTCACTCCGTGCCCCGTTTCGCGGCACGGAATGCCAATTTCTTCATATCGAGAAGTTTTGCCCTTCATCCTTTGATCGATCATCGATCGGCGACTTACAGTTCACTCGCGGGCTCACCGGCCCCATCGCCCTGTCCTGCCAGTCAGGGCCTTCTCCACCCCCCTCCCACTCCGGAAGGCGGCGATCATGACCGACCTCGTAAAGCTTCCGAGCGAGCTCGACCAGCTCCCGGACCGCGACCCCGAGGAGACCGCCGAATGGGCGGCCTCCCTGGACGCCGTGACCAAGGCCGCGGGCCCGCACCGCGCCGCGTACCTGATGCGCCGCTCCCTCCAGCACGCCGAGGGCGCCGGTCTCGCGCTGCCCAAGCTGCTGGAGACCGACTACGTCAACACCATCCCGACCGCCGCCGAGCCCGAGTTCGACGGCGACCTGGAGATGGAGAGCAGGATCACCGCCTGGAACCGCTGGAACGCGGCCGCGATGGTCACCCGGGGCTCCCGGCTCGGCGTCGGCGGCCACATCGCCACCTTCGCCTCGGCGGCCTGGCTCTACGAGACCGGCTTCAACCACTTCTTCCGCGGCAAGGAGGGGGACGGTTCCGGCGACCAGCTCTACGTCCAGGGCCACGCCTCCCCCGGCATCTACGCCCGCGCCTTCCTCGACGGGCGGCTCGGCGAGCAGCAGCTCGACAACTTCCGCCAGGAGGCGGGCGGCGACGGTCTGCCGTCCTACCCGCACCCGCGCCGGCTGCCCTGGCTGTGGGAGTTCCCCACCGTGTCGATGGGCCTCGGCCCGCTCTCCGCGATCTACCAGGCGCGCTTCAACCGCTACCTGCACAACCGCGGCATCAAGGACACGTCGAACTCGCACGTCTGGGCCTTCCTCGGCGACGGCGAGATGGACGAGCCCGAGTCGACCGCCGCCCTGGCCCTCGCGGCCCGTGAGCGGCTCGACAACCTGACCTTCGTCATCAACTGCAACCTGCAGCGCCTCGACGGCCCGGTCCGCGCCAACTTCCGCGTCGTCCAGGAGCTGGAGGGCGCCTTCCGCGGCGCCGGCTGGAACGTCGTCAAGACGCTCTGGGGCAGCGCCTGGGACGAGCTGTTCCAGCTGGACACCGCCGGCGCGCTGGTCCGTCGGCTCCGCGAGGTCCCGGACGCCCAGTTCCAGACGTACGCCACCCGCGACATCGCGTACATCCGGGAGCACTTCTTCGGCGCCGAGCCCGCACTCGCCGAGCTGGCGAAGCTGCTCACCGACGCGAAGATCGCCGAGTGCTTCTACACCTCGCGCGGCGGCCACGAGCCCCGCAAGGTGTACGCGGCGTACCGGGCCGCCCTGGCGCACAAGGGCGCGCCGACCGTGATCCTCGCCCAGACGGTGAAGGGCTTCACGCTCGGCAAGGGCTTCGAGTCCAAGAACGCCAACCACCAGATGAAGAAGCTGTCCGTCGACGAGTTCAAGGACATGCGCGAGCTGCTCGGGCTCCCGATCCCGGACAGCGCGTTCGCCGACGGCCTGGTGCCCTACGGCCACCCGGGCGCCGACTCGCCGGAGGTGCGCTACCTCCAGGAACGCCGTGCCGCCCTCGGTGGCCCCGCCCCGGCCCGCCGGGTGCACGCGGTGGCGCTGCCGGAGCCCGAGGAGCGTGCGTTCGCCACGCTGAAGAAGGGTTCCGGCAAGCAGGAGATGGCCACCACGATGGCCTTCGTCCGCCTCGTCAAGGACCTGATGCGGGACAAGGAGACCGGCAGGCGCTGGGTTCCGATCGTCCCGGACGAGGCCCGCACCTTCGGCATGGAGTCGCTGTTCCCGTCGGCCGGCATCTACTCGCCGCTGGGCCAGACGTACGAGCCGGTCGACCGCGACCAGCTGATGTACTACAAGGAGGCCAAGGACGGCCAGATCCTCAACGAGGGGATCACCGAGGCCGGTGCGATGGCCGACTTCATCGCCGCGTCCACGTCGTACGCGACGCACGGCGAGCCGATGATCCCCTTCTACATCTTCTACTCGATGTTCGGCTGGCAGCGCACCGGCGACCAGTTCTGGCAGCTCGGCGACCAGCTCGGCCGCGGTTTCGTGGTCGGTGCCACGGCGGGCCGGACGACGCTGACGGGCGAGGGCCTCCAGCACGCCGACGGCCACTCGCACCTGATCGCCGCCACCAACCCGGCCGCGCTCAACTACGACCCCGCATTCGCGTACGAGATCGCGGTGATCGTCAAGGACGGTCTGCGCCGGATGTACGGCCCCGACGCGGAGAACGTCTTCTACTACCTGACGGTCTACAACGAGCCGAAGCCGCAGCCCGCGATGCCGGAGGGTGTCGAGGAGGGCATCCTCAAGGGGCTCTACCGCTTCAAGGAGGGCACGCCCGCGACGGCGGACGCCCCGCGCGTCCAGCTGCTGGCCTCCGGCACGGCGATCCACTGGGCCCTGGCGGCGCAGGAGCTGCTGGCCGCGGACTGGGGTGTCACGGCCGACGTCTGGTCCGCCACTTCGTGGGGCGAGCTGCGCCGGGAGGCCATGGAGTGCGACGAGGCGCTGCTCCGGGGCGAGCAGCGGGTGCCGTACGTGACCCGGGCGCTGGAAGGCGCCCCGGGCCCGGTGCTCGCGGTCAGCGACTGGATGCGGCAGGTCCCGGACCAGATCAGCCAGTGGGTGGAGCAGGACTGGTCCTCGGTCGGCACGGACGGTTTCGGCCTGTCGGACACCCGTGACGCCGCCCGCCGCCACTTCGGCGTCGACGCCCAGTCGATCACGGTCGCGGCGCTGGCCCAGCTGGCCCGTCGCGGCGAGCTGAACGCGTCCGCGGTCAAGGAGGCCCGGGAGCGCTACGGGCTGTGAGGCGATGCGGTGGCCGGGCCCGTCCCGGTCACCGCTTTGGGCCGTCGGTCCGTTCCGTTCCCGTCCTCGGCCGGGGCGGACCGGGCCGACGGCCACAATGGCCTCATGCGTGCCGCCCGTCTCATCAAAATGGTGCTGCTCCTGCAGTCCCGTCCCGTCATGACCGCTGCCGAGCTCGCCCATGAGCTGGAGGTGTCCGAGCGCACCGTCACCCGGGACGCGCAGGCCCTCTCCGAGGCGGGCGTCCCGGTGTACGCGGACCGGGGCAGGGCCGGTGGCTACCGGCTGATCGGCGGGTACCGCACACGCCTCACCGGCCTCGCCCGCACCGAGGCCGAGGCACTCTTCCTCTCCGGACTGCCGTCCGCCCTGCGCGAGATGGGTCTGGAGGACGCCGCGTCCGCCGCCCGGCTCAAGGTGTCGGCGGCCCTGCTCCCGTCGTTGCGCAACGCCTCGGACAGCGCCGCCCGTCGCTTCCATCTGGACGCCCCCGGCTGGTACCAGGAGCCGGTCACACCCGAGCTGCTGCCCGTGGTCGCGGAGGCGGTCTGGGACGACCGGATGGTCCGCGCCCGCTACCGCCGGAGCGGCCGGGACGAGGACGTGGAACGGGTCCTCGCCCCGTACGGGCTCGTCCTGAAGGCCGGGGTCTGGTATCTCTGCGCGCGGGTGGCGGACGACTTGCGGGTGTACCGGATCGACAGGTTCTCGGCCGTCGAGGTGACGGACGAACGGTTCACCCGGGACGAGGGCTTCGACCTGCCGGGGTTCTGGGAGGAAAGGGCCGCGCAGTTCGCCCGCTCGCTGCTGCGCACCGAGGCGACGGTGCGGGTGTCCGCGGAAGGCGTACGCCGACTGCCGTACGTGATGGACCGTTCGGCGGTCCGGGAGGCCCTGGGAACGGCCGGCCCGCCCGACGCGCAGGGGTGGCGCACGGTCACGCTGCGTGTCGAGACCCTCGATATCGCGTACAGCCAGCTCCTGGGCCTGGGCGCGGAGTTGGAGGTTCTCGGCCCCGCTCCGCTGCGGGACCGTTTCGCCACCGCGGCACAGCGACTGCACGAGCTGTATCGCTGACGCCCCGGGGAGCAGGAGCGAGCGGGCTCCCCACCCCTCGCCGGGTCGCAGGCTCCTCCTTCGCCCGCCGTCCGCGTGCGGCGCGCGACGGCACGCCCGATGCTGGTTCCGTGATGGACGAGACGGAGTTCTGGGAGATCGTCGACAGCACCCGCGGGGCCGCCGAGGGCGACCCCGAGGATCAGGCCGACCTGCTCGTCGAACGGCTGCTGGGGCTGGACCCGGAGGCCGTGCTGGACTTCGCCAGGCACTTCGAGGCCCGATACCACCGCGCGTACCGCTGGGACGTGTGGGGCGCCGCCGCCGTGCTGCTGCGCGGGGCGAACGAGGACGCCTTCGACTTCTTCCGCTGCTGGCTGATCGGGCAGGGCCGGGAGGTCTTCGAGGGCGCGCTGCACGATCCGGACGGCCTCGCCGATCTCCTCGACGACTTCGACGAGGAGATCGACGGCGACGGCGAGGATCTCGGCTTCGCCGCCGACGAGGCGTACGAACAGCTCACCGGCACGGTCACCCCGGACCTCGGACTGCCGCCCCAGGCCGAGGAACCGGAGGGTGTCCCGTTCGGCGTCGAGGACGAGGCGGCACTCGCCGAACGCTTCCCCGCGCTCTGGGAGCGGTTCCGGGGCGCCTGAGAAGGGCGGGGGCCGGGACCGTCGACGGGAACCGGGACGCCTGCGAGGGGGCCCGGGTCACGGGGCGAGCGAACGGCCCATCATGACGTCGTCGACGTATCGGCCGTCCAGGAAGAACTCACCGGGCAGCACGCCCTCGACGACGAATCCCTCCGAGGCGTACAGGGCGCGCGCGGGAGCGTTGTGCCCGAGCACCCGCAGCGTCATCCGGTTGGCTCCGTCGTCCCGTGCCGCCGCGCACGCGGCCCGCAGCAGGGTCCTGGCCACCCCGCGACCGCGCGCCCACTCGGCCACCGCCAGGCCCTGGATCTGCCGGACATGCGCGTTGCAGGCCAGCGGGGTCGGCGGGACCACCCTGACGTACCCGGCGATCCCCGGCTCGCCCGCCGCGTTCTCCGACTCGGCGACGAGGAAGTCCTCGGGGGTGTGCCGGTCGTCGAAGAAGGGCTCGTACGGCGGCTGCGGCCTCGGCATCACCGCGTGCAGGGTCGACCAGGTGGAGCGGTCCAGTTCGGCGAGGGCGGCATCGTCGGCGGCGGTCGCTGGACGGACGGAACACGCCGGGCGTATGTGAATCTCGGACATGCGCGCCACTGTGCCACGCCGGGCCCCGCCGGTCAGCCCCTTTTGCCCCGGCCCGGCCGGTGGGGCATCCGGGAGTCGCTGAGGCAGGATGGATTCCATGCTGCACTCCCGTATCGCTGTCACCGGGGCGTCCGGACTCGTCGGAGCGGCGCTCGTCCGCTCGCTGCGGGCGGACGGCCGCGAGGTCGTGCGTCTGGTGCGCCGCCCGGCACGGGCCGGTGACGAGGTGGAGTGGGACCCCCGCCGCCGGTACGTCGACGTGGCCGGCCTGGTGGGGTGCGACGCCGTCGTCCATCTCGCCGGTGCCGGGGTCGGCGACCATCGCTGGACAGCGGCGTACAAGCGGGAGATCCGGGACAGCCGGGTGCTCGGCACGACCGCCGTCGCCGAGGCCGTCGCCTCGCTGGACGTGCCGCCGAAGGTGCTGGTCTCCGGATCGGCCGTCGGCTACTACGGCGACACCGGGGACCGCGCGGTCGACGAGAGCGCCCCGGCCGGCGAGGGGTTCCTGCCGTCGGTGTGCGTGGAGTGGGAGGCGGCGACGGCCGCCGCCCAGGAGGCGGGCGTGCGGACGGTGCACGCCCGCACCGGTCTGGTCGTCGGCCGGGCGGGCGGGGCCTGGGGCCGGCTCTTCCCGCTGTTCAGGGCCGGACTCGGCGGACGGCTGGGCGACGGGCGCCAGTACTGGAGCTTCATCGCGCTGCACGACGAGGTCGCGGCGCTGCGGCACGTCCTGGACACGGAGTCCCTTTCGGGGCCGGTGAACCTGACCGGGCCCGACCCGGTCACCAATGCCGAGGTGACCGCCGCCATGGGGCGGGTACTGCGCCGCCCCACCGTGCTGACCGCCCCGGCCCCGGCCCTGCGGCTCGCCCTCGGGGACTTCGCCCAGGACGTGCTGGGCAGCCAGCGCGTCCTGCCGGTCCGGCTGCTGGACTCCGGCTTCGTCTTCGCCTTCCCGGGCATCGACGCCGCGATCCGTGCGGCACTGCGCTGAACGACCGCACACCCCGCCCGAGGAGCCCGTACGAGGAACCTGTACGAGCCCGTACGCGGGCCGAGCGGGGCCGTCCCGTGCGTCGGCGAGGACCGTGCAGGGCACCCGGCACGTCGGCGAGGCCCGCGCCGACGAGGCCCGCGCCGCGCGCATCGGGGAGGTACTGGCACACATCGGTCCGACCCCCGCAGGGCCCGGCCACGCCTCCGCCCGGCATTCGGACGGGCGTGCGACCCCGTGCACCAGTGCCCCCGGTGCGCGCGTCTGCGCCCGCCACCGCCGCGCTCCTAGCCTCCCAGTGCTGTGACCCGAAAGGTTCACCGGCTCGCGACGCCCGGCACTTCCCCGAGCTCTCGACCAGGGAGACCCCGTCCCCCGCAGCGTTGTCGCGTCGCCCCGTGCATCCCGTACGCGGACGGCGCCCCGCCCTGCGGCGCACCGCACCGGACACCGCGAGCTTCCCGACGGACCTTCCGCTCACCGCACCAGCGCCCTCGGACATTCCGGGGGCCTGTCGGGGGGCAAGAAGCCTCCCACCAGTTGCGCCGACTCGGGGAGGGCACGTGCTCAGCTCGGCACACCACGCGGACGTCGTCGTCATCGGGGCCGGGATCGCCGGCCTGTCAGCCGCCCATCGACTGACCTCGGCGGGGGTGAGCGTCGCCGTCCTGGAGGCCGGCCCCCGGATGGGCGGCAGGATGACCACCATCGAATCGGACGGCTTTCTGCTCGACCACCTCGGTCCGCTGCTCAGCACCGCGTACCCGGAACTCCGCCTCGCCCCCGCCCTCGCGGGGCTCGACCTGTGCGCCTTCGCCCCCGGGGTGCTCGTCCACAGCGAGGGCCGTCAGTACCGGATCGGCGACGCACGAGGCGCGCGGGGCGCGTTCAAGGCGGCTCGCGCCCTGGCGGGCGCCCCCCGCCCGCCGATGGGCGGACCGATCGACCAGGCCCGGCTGGGCGCGGCCCTGAGCCGCCTCGCCACCACCCCGGCCTCCCGCATCCTGGCCCGGCCCGAACAGAACGCGCTCGCCGCCCTGTCCCATCGCGGCCTGCCCTCCCGCACGGTCACCGGCTTCCTGCGCCCGCTGCTCTCCGCACTCCTCAGCGACCCGGGGCTCACCACGTCCAGCCGGTGCGCCGATCTGGCCCTGCGCGACTACGCGCGAGGCAGGCTGTGCGTGCCCGCGGGCGGTTCGGGAAGGCTGCCGGACCTGCTCGCGGCGGCGCTGCCGCCCGGCACCGTACGGACGGGCGTGCACGTCACGGCCGCCGACATCACCTCGGTCCGCACCGAGGAGCACGGCGAACTGGGTTGCCGTTCGCTGCTGCTGGCGACGGGCGCGGGCGCCGCGGCGGAACTGCTGCCCGGTCTGCGGACGCCGTCCTTCCACCCGGTGACGGTTCTTCACCACACCGCGCCCGTGGCCCCGCCGACCGGTTCCTCGCTGCTGCTGAACGCCGACCGCTCGGGCCCCGTCGCGCACACCGCCGTGATGAGTGCGGTCGACCCGTCGCGCGCCCCGCGCGGCCGGACACTGATCACGTCGACGGTGCTCGGCACGCCGCCGCCGGACCTGGGCCGCACGGTCCGCACCCATCTCGCCACCCTGTACGGCACCCCGACCGACGACTGGGAGCTGCTGGCCGCCCACCACGATCCCGAGGCCGTCCCGGCCATGCCGGCCCCGCACGACCTGCGTCGCCCGGTCCGGCTGCTCGCCGGACTGTACGTGTGCGGCGACCACCGCGACACCAGCACCGTGCAGGGAGCCCTGTTCTCCGGTCGCCGCGCGGCCGAGGCGATCCTCACCGACCTGGGTGTGCGACCGGGGCTGGGGAGCGGGACACCGCTGCCCGAAGCCGCGTAGGAGCCGTGGGGACGGTCACCGGAACCGGGCCGGCACCCGGCACCCACCGGAAGCACGCCGTCCCCTCCCCCGTCCCCCGTTCCCCCTCCCCACGCGCCCCCACCGGATCGGCCCCGGGGCCCGCTCGGCTCATCCCAGCGCGGCGACCCGTTCGCGGTAGCCGCGCACCGCGGCCGCGTCCCGGTAGGGCTCCAGTCGCCGCTCGAAGTCCCGGACGTACTCCGCCGCACGAGCCGACCGCATCTCCATCGCCTGCTGGGCGGCCTCGGCGCCCAGGGCACACGCCTGGTCGAGCTCGCCCAGTCCGAGCCGCGCGCAGGCCAGCACCACCCGGCAGAACAACCGGCTGCGGGCGTACGCCGGGGCACGCAGCTGAAGGGAGCGCTCCGCGTGCTGCGCCGCGGCCCGGTGCTGCTGGAGATCCCGGTGGCAGTGCCCGAACTCGTCGGCGAGCTGCGCCTCGTCGAAGTACCGCGCCCAGTACGGGGCCTCGTCGCCGGGGCGGGCGACCGCCAGGGCGTGTTCCGCGCGCGCCAGCGAGGCGGTGCAGGAGCGGGCGTCGCCGAGCACCCCGTGGCCGCGTGCCTCGACGGAGTGCAGCAGTGCCTGGACGACGGGCGGCGCCGACGAACCGATGCCCTGCTGGGCGACGCGGGCCAGCTGGACGGCCTCCCTGCCGTGGCCGAGGTAGACCGCCTGCCGGCTCATCGTGATCAGGACGTAGCTGCCGTACGCACGGTCCCCGGCGGCCTGGGCGAGCCGCAGCGCCTGGACGAAGTACCGCTGGGCCAGACCGTGGGCCGCGATGTCGTACGAGGTCCAGCCGGCCAGCCGGGTCAGGTCGGCGGCGGCGGAGAAGAGCCGGCGCCCGGTGGCCTCCCCGTACGTCCCGCGCAGCATCGGTTCCGTCTCGTGCTCCAGGTAGCGCACGAGGGCCTGACGGGCGTGGCCGCCGCCGTAGGTGTGGTCGAGGGTGCGGAAGAGTTCCCCGACCGAACGGAGCGCGGCGACGTCGCCGCCGCCGACCCGCTGGCCCGGTCCCCGGTCGGTCTGCCGCTGCCGGGGGACGCCGGGGGCACCGGGAAAGCCGATGGCGGCGCCGGAGGGCGAGGTCGGTCCGGTGGGCCGGGACGGCACGGGTCCGCGCGTACCGCCCAGGCCTCCCACCCCGTTCGCCGCCCCGGGTCCGCCGGGGCCACCGGGCCGGTACCCGTACCGTCCCCCGGACGCGTGGACACCGTCGGCCGCACGGCCCGCGCCCACGGCGCCCGCCACCGGTGCGGTGTACTCGCCGTCCCGTCCCACCCACTCGTCGGGCCTGCCGATCAGCCAGTCCCGGCTGGGGACGACCAGCCCCGCCGGAGTGAAGGCGATCTTGCGCAGTTCGGCGTGGCTGCCCGAGTCCTTCCGCCACAGGCCGCTGACGATGTCGACGGCCTCGGCGGGGGTGGCGGCGAATTCCAGGCCCGCGTAGACGGGCGCGCACGCGTCGAGCCCCAGGTCCTGCGCGGAGAGGCGGCGGCCGAGTTTCCGGGTGAAGACCTCGGCGATCAGCGCGGGGGTGGTGCCGCGTGGCTGCTGGCCGCGCAGCCAGCGGGTCACGGAGGTCTTGTCGTACCGCAGGTCGAGGCCGTGTTCCAGCCCCAGTTGATCCACCCTGCGGGCCAGGCCGGCGTGGGAGAAGCCGGCTTCGGTGATGAGCGAGGCGAGTCGTCGGTTGGGGGTGCGCTGCGGAGGTCGTTCCGACATCAGCTGTACGGTCTCCTGCCTGCGGGGCCGGGCGGGCAGCCCTGGGGCCTGTCCGGTGGATCGGGGCCGGGGTCGCGGCGTCCGGCACAGCGCCTCGCGGCGTTGCCGAAACGCCGACAGCCTCGCTGCCGGGACGCTCCGTCGCCTTGCGATGCACCGCACCGGGCGCCGCGTCCCGTCCGGCCTTGATCCACCGGACAGGCCCTCATGGAACGGCGTGAATTTAGCGGCCTGAGCAGCGGTCATAGGCGCCATCACCCCGCTTTCATCCGATCGTGTGAGGATTGGGGTCGGCGCTGACGGGATCGACCTGCCGGGCCGCGGCCCGGGGGCCGGTCGTACAGTGGCCCGGGGCTGATTCAGTGCATGGTGACGCGGCTTCGGGCATCCCCGGCTCGCGACACCGCGAGTAGGGAGGCATCTGTCGTGACCGAGCTCCGGTTCGTCCGGCTGGGATTCGGCGAGGAAGCCGTCGACTACCAAAGGGCCTGGCAGAAGCAGCGCGAGGTGCACGCGGCGAGGTTCGAGGACACGGTCCCCGACACCTGTCTGCTGCTGGAGCACCCGCCGGTGTACACGGCGGGGCGGCGCACCACCGACAGCGAGCGCCCGCTGGACGGCACGCCGGTCATCGACGTGGACCGCGGCGGAAAGATCACCTGGCACGGCCCCGGACAGCTGGTCGGCTACCCGATCCAGAAGCTGCCCCGGCCGGTGGACGTGGTCGCGCACGTCCGTCGGCTGGAGGAGGCGCTGATCCGCACCGCCGCCGAGTTCGGTCTGGAGACCACCCGGGTCGAGGGGCGCAGCGGCGTCTGGGTCCTCGGCGACCCGGTCGAGGACCGTCCGGCCGTCGGTGGCCTCTCCCTCGACTTCGATCCGCGGATGAACGACGAGGAGTTCGACGCGCGGCTGCACGGCCCCGAGTACGCCCCGTCCAACGCCGGTCAGCGCCGCGAGGACCGCAAGCTCGCCGCGATCGGCATCCGGGTCGCCAAGGGCGTCACCATGCACGGTTTCTCGTTCAACGTGAACCCGGACACCACCTGGTTCGACCGCATCGTGCCGTGCGGCATCCGGGACGCCGGTGTCACCTCGCTCGCGTACGAGCTGGGCCGCGACATCACGATCGCCGACGTGCTCCCGGTCGTCGAGAAGCACCTCCGCGACGTCCTGGAGAACGCCGAACTCGCCCCGCGCGCCGTCGAACGCCCGACGGATGCCGTGGCCACGGCATGACAGCCTGAGGCCCGGCAGGGAATAGGCCCTGCCGGCCACAGGTTGGCCAGAGGTAAAGCCGTCTGAACCACGGGCGTACCCTGGTGTTCGCCGAAGAATCCAATGCAGTGAAAGCAAAGGGGAGTGCCGGAGTGTCCGCTGTCGCACCCGACGGGCGCAAGATGCTGCGCCTGGAGGTCCGGAACAGCCAGACCCCCATCGAGCGCAAGCCCGAGTGGATCAAGACCCGGGCGAAGATGGGACCCGAGTACAACCAGCTGCAGAAGCTCGTGAAGAGCGAGGGTCTGCACACGGTGTGCCAGGAGGCCGGCTGCCCCAACATCTTCGAGTGCTGGGAGGACCGCGAGGCCACGTTCCTCATCGGCGGCGACCAGTGCACCCGGCGCTGCGACTTCTGCCAGATCGACACGGGCAAGCCGCAGGAGCAGGACCGGGACGAGCCCCGCCGGGTCGGCGAGTCCGTCGTCACGATGGACCTGAACTACGCCACCATCACCGGCGTCGCCCGCGACGACCTGGAGGACGGCGGTGCCTGGCTGTACGCGGAGACCGTGCGCCAGATCCACGCGCTGACCGCGGAGCGGGCGGCCGGCCGCACCAAGGTCGAGCTGCTGATCCCCGACTTCAACGCGGTTCCCGAGCAGCTCGCCGAGGTCTTCTCCTCGCGCCCCGAGGTGCTCGCGCACAACGTGGAGACGGTGCCGCGGATCTTCAAGCGGATCCGCCCCGGCTTCCGCTACGAGCGCTCCCTGGAGGTCATCACGCGGGCCCGCGAGGCCGGTCTGGTGACCAAGTCCAACCTGATCCTCGGCATGGGCGAGACCCGCGAGGAGGTCAGCGAGGCGCTCCGGGACCTGTACGACGCGGGGTGCGAGCTGATCACCATCACGCAGTACCTGCGCCCCTCCGTGCGCCACCACCCGGTCGAGCGCTGGGTGAAGCCGCACGAGTTCGTGGAGCTGAAGGACGAGGCCGACGCGATCGGCTACTCCGGTGTGATGTCCGGGCCGCTCGTCCGTTCCTCGTACCGCGCCGGCCGCCTCTTCCAGCAGGCGATCCAGCGCCGCGACGCCGCCGCCGCGGCGCCCGCCGTCTGAAGTCGAACTCTCGTGTGAATCCGATCACAAGAGGCTACTCATCAGTAATCGCAGGTCCGTCGCGGCCCGTACGCTCCCCGCAGGTCGGGGGCGCGTATGGGCCGCTTCGGCGTGCGCGGCGACCGGATCAAGGTTTCATTGGTGTTTGACCGACCGGTCATGCGCTGGTAACACCGAGCAGTGACGCTGGGTGCTCGGGGCGCGGCAGCCCCCGGGCCACCGTCACCGCCGCTTCCCGTACCCGCGCACGCCACCCGCTTCGCGCAACGCAGTCCCGGGCAGTTCGGTCCGGGCAGCTGAGTATCACGCGACTCAGTCCGCACATCCGCTCCGAGGAGATCTCCACGATGCAGGCCGTGCCGGTACGCGCCACCGCCGTCCCCTCCGTCACCCACGCCCTCCGTGCCGTCGAGTCGCTGCTGCTGGGCGGCGGCCAGCGCACGGCCCGCCGCAATGCCTGGACCGCCGTCCTGGAGGACCGGCGCCGGGCCAAGGACCGGGTCGAGGCCGAGCATGTACTGGAGGCCGCGGCGGACCGTCGTTCCTGAGCCACGTAAACTTCTGTTCATGGCGAGGAAGGCAAACACTGAAGGCGCGGAGAGCGCCGAGAACGCGGGGCGGCTCAAGCAGATCGCCCTGACCTACAAGATGACCCGGCGGACCGATCCCAAGGTCGGTCTTGTCGTCGCGGGCGTGGGAATCGTCACCTTCGGTGTCCTCCTCGGGGTCGGCTTCCTGACCGACCACCCGGTCTACCTGGGCATCCTGGGCTTCGTGCTGGCCCTCCTCGCGATGGCGATCGTCTTCGGACGGCGTGCCGAGCGTGCGGCCTTCGGGCAGATGGACGGGCAGCCGGGCGCCGCGGCGGCGGTGCTGGACCGAGTGGGCCGCGGCTGGACCACGACCCCCGCGGTCGCGATGAACCGCAACCAGGACGTCGTCCACCGCGCCGTCGGCAAGGCGGGCATCGTGCTGGTCGGCGAGGGCAACCCGAACCGGGTGAAGGTGCTGCTCGCGGCCGAGAAGAAGAAGATGGCCCGCATCCTTGTCGACGTACCGGTGCACGACATCATCGTCGGCAACGACGAGGGCCAGGTGCCGCTGAAGAAGGTGCGCACCAAGATGCTGAAGCTTCCGCGCGTGCTGGCCGGCCCGCAGGTGACGGCCGCCAACGACCGGCTGCGTGCGATGGGCGACCTGATGAGCAACATGCCGCTGCCCAAGGGGCCGATGCCGAAGAACATGCGGATGCCTCGTGGCGGGAAGATGCGCTGACGCCCGACGCGGCGGAGCGGACGACGAGGGCGGGGCGCGAACCGGTTGGTTCGCGCCCCGCCCTCGTCGTCGCCCTCGTCCTCGTTCCGCCGCCTGTTCTCCGGCCGGTGCGATACAGGTCCTCCGACCGGTGCCCGGTCAGGCGTCCGGTCAGATGCGCACCTGCACGGCGTGGGCCATCCGGTCGTGCAGGCCGCGCCCGTCGCGGTCCCAGACCAGCGCGGGGACGGCCAGGCAGAGCAGCAGGCTGCGGACGACGACCCGCCCGAACCCGAGACGGCCGCCGTTCTCGGAGACCACCCTGATGCCCAGGACGCGCTTGCCGGGCGTGCAGCCGATGGTCCCGATGGTGAGCACGCTGAGTACCAGGAAGACGCCGAGTGCCCAGTTCCCGGCCGCCTGCTGGTCACCGCGGGCGAACAGCCCGTACGCGATCAGCATGCACAGGGCCCAGTCGATGAAGAGCGCGCCGAAACGTCGGCCGAGCGGCGCCACGGACCCGGGCCCGTTCTCGGGCAGGCCGAGCCGCTTGCCCCGGTAGCCGAAGTCGACGCCCATCTCCTCGGCGGCCGCGCGCGGTCCGGAGAGCCACGATCCGATTACTTGCCTGTTGTCCACCCGACCACGGTACTGCGCCCGCCCGCGCACCCCGCCGGGCGGGGCCCGTCACGCCCCCCCGCGGCGAGGGCGGTCGCGCACCCGCGGCGCACCCCGTCGCCGTGCACCCGGACGGCCCCGGAACGACGGCTCCGAACCGGCCACGCGGTGCCGTGCGCACACGCTCCGGTTAACTTCTGCGAAACAAATGGGTCATGATTGAGAAATCCGGTCTGCCTATGGTCGGGGCCAGCGTGTGCCACCGCACCTGCCGCACGATGGGCCACAACCCCGTCCCTCCCGGGCCGGGAGTAGGAGGAGTTGGATGTTCCAGAACGCCGACGACGCGAAGAAGTACATCGCCGACGAGGACGTCAAGTTCATCGACGTCCGGTTCTGCGACCTGCCCGGAGTGATGCAGCACGTCACGGTCCCGGCGGCGACCTTCGACCCGGCCGAGGACCTCGCGTTCGACGGCTCGTCGATCCGCGGCTTCCAGGCCATCCACGAGTCCGACATGGCGCTGCGCGCGGACCTGTCGACCGCCCGCGTCGACCCGTTCCGCCGCGACAAGACCGTCAACATCAACTTCTTCATCCACGACCCGATCACCGGCGAGCAGTACAGCCGCGACCCCCGGAACGTGGCGAAGAAGGCCGAGGCGTACCTGGCCTCCACCGGCATCGCCGACACCGCGTACTTCGGCCCCGAAGCCGAGTTCTACGTCTTCGACAGCGTCCGCTTCCAGACGTCGGCGAACGAGAGCTTCTACCACATCGACTCCGAGGCCGGCGCCTGGAACACCGGTGCGCTGGAGAACAACCGCGGTTACAAGGTCCGCTACAAGGGCGGCTACTTCCCGGTCCCGCCGGTCGACCACTTCGCCGACCTGCGCGCCGAGATGTCCCTGGAGCTGGAGAACAGCGGCCTCCAGATCGAGCGCCAGCACCACGAGGTCGGCACCGCCGGCCAGGCCGAGATCAACTACAAGTTCAACACGCTGCTCGCCGCCGCCGACGACCTGATGCTCTTCAAGTACATCGTGAAGAACGTCGCCTGGCGCAACAACAAGACCGCCACCTTCATGCCGAAGCCGATCTTCGGCGACAACGGCTCGGGCATGCACGTCCACCAGTCCCTGTGGGCCGGCGGCCAGCCCCTCTTCTACGACGAGCAGGGCTACGCGGGCCTCTCGGACATGGCCCGCCACTACATCGGCGGCATCCTGAAGCACGCCCCGTCGCTGCTGGCCTTCACCAACCCGACGGTGAACTCGTACCACCGCCTGGTCCCCGGCTTCGAGGCCCCGGTGAACATGGTGTACTCGCAGCGCAACCGCTCCGCCGCGATGCGCATCCCGATCACCGGCTCCAACCCGAAGGCCAAGCGCGTCGAGTTCCGCGCCCCGGACCCGTCGTCCAACCCGTACCTCGCCTTCTCGGCGCTGCTGATGGCCGGCCTCGACGGCATCAAGAACAAGATCGAGCCCGCCGAGCCGATCGACAAGGACCTCTACGAGCTGGCTCCCGAGGAGCACGCCAACGTCCAGCAGGTCCCGACCTCCCTCCCGGCCGTCCTGGACGCGCTGGAGGCGGACAACGAGTACCTCCAGGCCGGCGGCGTCTTCACGGCCGACCTGATCGAGACCTGGATCGACTACAAGCGCACCAACGAGATCGCCCCGATCCAGCTGCGCCCGCACCCGCACGAGTTCGAGCTGTACTTCGACCTCTAAAGGGCGGGGTCGGGTGGCCTGGGACAGCCCCTAGGCTCGGGAAACTTGCTGTGAGCTGGGGAAACGCTGCTCGACAGTGCTTGCTGTTCCCAGCTGTTCTCCAGGTCCTTGTGCACCGGGTGCGCACCGGCCGCCTCGACGCCTGACCCACAATCAGATACACGAGTGAGGGCCGCCGTCTCCGGGGAGGAGGTGGCGGCCCTCACTCGCGTCATGAACTGCTTGGCGTCAACTCGGAAGACTTCTTCGTCTCCAAATACTGGGTGGGGTGGGTCACCCGCTCGGATGGTTGCCGCAGGCCGCCGACGCGGCCTTTTGCTGACTGCCGGCGATGGGGTGCGACGACCCTGACCGGATGTCTTGCGGACTGTCCGGGGACTGCTACGGCATCGCGCCGTCTCAGCCACTCCGGGACAACAGCGTCTCTACCGCCAGCCGTCGAGGGAAACCTCCGGGCCTCCCGCGAGACACCGGTGCAGAGCGCTTGAGGTGGTGTCGGCGAAGTTCTCGGGGATGGCGTCGGCGTCGAGTGCGATCGGATGTCATGCCCTCCATGGCCGTGGTGCCCGGCTCTTTCCCCACCGGCCCGCCCGGGGCGGCTCGACGGGAGCGCGGGCGTGTACTCGGTGCGCCGTACGCCCTGCGCGTGCCGACGGCCCAACGGCAGGAAGGCCCGAAGCCTGCGTCTCCGGGAGGGGAAGCGGGCTCCGGGCCGTCAGCGGTCAGCGGTCAGCGGTCAGCGGTCAGCGGTCAGCGGCCGTATCGGATCAGCGCGCGGACCATGCGGCAGGTGGTGTCGGACGGCGGGTGGATGCCGATGCGCTCGGCGATCGTGCGTATCTTGTGGTTGGTCGCGGTCGACGGGTAGTAGACGCCCGTGTCGAGCAGGGCGATCGTCAGGCGCATGGCCTTCAGGCGCCGGTTGTGGGTGATGTACCACTCGCGGGGCCGGCCCGCGGGAAGCGGCTTCTTGCGCAGGGGCTTGTGGTACTGCTCGGTCGTGACTGCGGCAACGGCCATGGGGCATCCTCCTGGCACGGTCGTGGAACCCTCACGAACTACCTCCATTTTACGGCCCACCACTGACAATCGTCCCTGGCCAGCGGTGTTTTCGGAGTCCCTCCCGTACCGTTGGCCCCATGGAGATCTGGATCAATCCCGCCTGCTCGAAGTGCCGCAGCGCGCTGACGCTGCTCGACGCGGAGGGCGCCGCGTACACCGTCCGCCGTTACCTGGAGGACGTGCCGTCGCCGGACGAGATCCGGGCGGTGCTCGACCGGCTCGGGCTGGAACCGTGGGACATCACCCGCACGCAGGAGGCGGAGGCGAAGGAGCTCGGGCTCAAGGAGTGGCCGCGCGAGGCCGGTTCGCGGGATCGGTGGATCGAGGCGCTCGCCGGGCATCCGAAGCTGATCCAGCGGCCGATCATCACGGCCGACGACGGGACCGCCGTGGTGGCCCGTACGGACGAGGCGGTACGGGACGCCCTGGGGCGCTGACGGGAGGGACGTCCGCCCCGGCGAACCGCCCTCGCATCCCGTCCGGCACATGCCCCTACCGGGCGGGGTACGGGGGCGGCGCCTCGTGCGGGAGACCGCCGTGTACGAGTGGTGCGCCCGCCCGTACGCGGCAGGGACGCGAGGTCAGGGTTTCCCCGGTGAGTGCTTCCGGTCCGCCTACTCCCCCGCCCGTTCCTCCGCCTCGGCCAGCAATTCCGTCAGCCGCAGCCCGAACCGCGCGTCGCACGGATGCGGCTCCCCCGTGCGCACCGATTCGACGAGCGCGTCGACCGCCGCCCCGAACGCCTCGACCGCCCCGTCCCACTGCGGCAGCGTGACGACGCCCTGCTCGCCCCGGAGCTCGACCGTCGTGCCGACCGCGCCCTCCGGCGCTCCCAGGGCCAGGGTCACCGTGCTGGACGCACCGGAGGTGTGACGGAGGATCAGATGGGTGGTGTCGGACCGGCCGCGGGCCGCGGTCAGGTGCGTCACGTCGCCCAGCACGGGGATCAGCACCGACAGGACGTGCGGGCCGACGTCCCACAGCCCGCCCTTCTCGCGGCGCCAGGGCGAGGCGGCGTACTCGCTGGTCGCACCGGGGGCGAACAGTGCTCCGATCCACTCGGCACGTGCGGTGAACCATCCGTCCGCGGCGGCCTGTTCGGTGATCCATGCGGCAGTGCGGGGCGCGAACCTCAGGGTGCAGAAGACGACGGACGCGACCCCGCTCTGCTCGACGGCCCGGGCGACCTCGCGGGCGCCCGCGACGGTGGTCGCGACCGGCTTGTCCATCAGCAGGTGGCGCCCGGTGGCCGCGGCACGGGCGGCGAGCGGGGCCTGGACGTCCGGCGGCACGGCGAACGCGAGGGCGTCGCTGGCCGCGAAGAGTTCGTCGATGCCCGCCTCACCGGTGTACGCCGTGGTCCCGTGGGCGGTGGCCAGCGCCCGCGCCGCCTCGGGACGACGGCCCCACACGCCACTGAGTACCGCATCGGGGTGGGCGGCGAGGGCGGGGGCCTGGGTGTTCCTGGCCCAGGGGCCGGTACCGACGAGACCGATGCGCAGGGAGGACGGGGAGTGTGTCGTCATGGGACAAGTCTGCCGGGTTCGCCGGACCGGTCCCGTATGGAACGGCCGTCCGCCCGGTCCCGTATTCGAAGGGCGGTCCCGGCTCCGTACGGGGCGGGGTGCCGGGGCGGGGGTGCCGGGCGGCGTACCGACGGGCCGGCTCCGGGGTGGGCGGGTGTGCCAAAGGGGCCCGGATATCGGGTTGGCGCGGGGCGGACGTGCCGGGTTACGTTGTGCCGAGCCGGCCGCGGGACTCCGGCCGCGACTTCCGGGACTTGCCTCTGAAGCAAAGATTTCGCTGTTCGCGCCCCCATTCCCCGGCCGGCGTCCGCCCGCGTACGACGGTGCGCGACCATGGGGGAAGTGATGACGACACGCACGGGAACGGAAACGCGTACCGGAGCGGAAACGGGCACGACGGGGATCGCACGGCCCGCGACCGGTGCCGGTCTCGTCGCCGCCGAGGACGTGCTGCTCTTCGTCAACGCGGCGATCACCGCGACCGGCCAGCGCGAGTTCCGCTCGACGGCGTACCAGCAGCAGTTGTCGCTGGACTTCCTCCACGAGTACGTGCGGGTCAACTACCGTCGCGTGTACTCCGCCGCACTGGCTCTCGACATCAACGACCACAACGCCGTGCGCATCGTCCGGGGCCTGTTGGAGACCGCCGCCGAGGCGACGGCCCGGGAGCGGCAGGACGAAGGACTGCTGATCGCCGCCCGGCTGGCGAAGCTGCCGCCGCAGCGGGTGTACCGGCTGTTCGGGGCGCTGCGCCGGGCCGGGGTGAACAACCGCCGCACCCGGGCGATCATGCGCGACTGGCTCAATGCCCGGCCGGACCTGGCACACGACGCGGTGAAGTACCGCTCCGGACTGAAGACCGCGGCCCGCCATGTCCACCTCCGGTTCGACGACGGCCCCGGCGGGCCGGGGAGCGGTGCACCGGGAACTGGTGGGCCGGGGTCCTGCGTGCCGGTTGCCGAACGGCCGGACGGGGCCGGTGAGACGGGGGACTTCCTGTTCCGGCCCGGTCGTCGGCCGCGCTACCGGCACCAGTTGCTCGACGCGTGGCGGCGTGCCCACTACGAGCAGGGCGCCGTCGAGGAACTGCCGTTCACCGTCGCCGAGGGTTTCGCCGCCCGGCACGGGATGAGGCGCGAGGTGTTCCTGGAGCGGGCGGCGCCGCGGATGACCCGGCTGGAACGGCTCCGGACGCTGGGGCAGCGCGGTGCCGGCACGCAGGCGCCGCCCGCCGACGTCGATCTGGCGGCGATGCCGCTGACCCGTCTCGCCCTGTACGTGCTGTCGCTCGGCTTCGACGTGCGCTCGGCGCACCGTGCGCAGCTGACGGACGCGCTGCGGGCCGCCGCCCGGCGCGCGGCGGGTCCGCAGCGCGGGAGCTGGGGAAGGGTCGCGGGGGTCCTGGACGACAGCTACTCGTCGTCCGGTTCGGGCGAGAAGCGGCGCCGCCCGCTCGCCGTGGCGCTGGCCTGCCACTTCCTGTTCGAGGCACTGGCCGCGCCGGGCGGGTATACCGCGCTGTGGACCTCGGGCGGCACCGATCCGCTGCTGGTCAGGCCCTGGGGGCCGTCCCCGCTGGGTGCGCGCGTGCTGGACGCGCTGGAGCACGGTCCGCAGCGGCTGGTGATCGTCTCGGACGGCTGGGACAACGCCCCGCCCGGCCTCGCGGGCGAGGTGCTGCGGGTGTGGCGGACCCGGCTCGATCCGGACCGGCGCACGGCTGTGGTGCATGTGAACCCGGTGTACGACGCGAACGGTTTCGACGTGCGGCGGCTCGCCCCGGGGGTTCCCACGGCCGGGATCCGGGACGCGGAGGACCTGCCGGCCCTGGTGGAGATCGCGCAGTTCGCCGAGGGGCGCACCGGGGTCGACGCACTGTACGGCTACCTCGACGACCGGGTCGCGCGTTTCACCGGCGGGCCGGGCGCGGCCGGTACGGGGGCGTCGTCGTGAACGGACTCGAACTCACCGGGCTCGTCACCCGGCCGTCCCAGGTGTGGGGCGGCATCCGGCTGGTGCCGCTGGTGCGGGAGCGGCCCGTGGACGGGCTGCGGCTGCACCGGGAGGTCTACACGGGCGGGATGGGCGTCGTCGACGTCGGCCCGGACACGCACTACGTCTCGTACATCCCGCACGGTCTCGTCGCGGACTGGTCCGGGGACGGCATGCAGTCCGCCGCGTACGGCACCCAGCTCGGGTCCGGCGCGGACGGCCCGTCGGGGAAGGCGCCGCCCCGCACCGCGCGGCTCCAGCGTCACCGTCACCACCGGATGGCCAAGCGGCAGCCGGGCGACCGGCTGCGTTTCCTGCCGTTGCACCTCGCGCTGGAGGGCTATCTCGCCCTGCACTTCGGCGGCCCCACGGTCGCCTGGGAGGAGTGGTCGCGACGGGCGTTGCGCGACGGGCTGTCGCCGCGTGCCGAGGACGCGTACCTGGGCCGGTCGGTGCGCGGGCTCGGCGACGCGCTGCGGACCTTCGAGATCCATCCCGGCCAGTGCGGGGTGATGGTGTACGCCGCCGACGCGCTCGCCGCCGCGTTCGTGGTGCCGCACCCGGACGACTACCGGCTGCTGCACGCCTCGCTGGTCGAGGACCTGTACGGCGAGCTGGTCCACCAGTACGCGCTGTACGGCGCCCCGGTGACGGAGTTCGCGGCGCGGATCGTCGACGGGCCGCATCTGCGGACGCTCGGCGATCTGCGGGCGGCGGCGGTGGCGCAGGAACGGGAATGGGCGCAGGCGCACGACACCCTGTTCGCGGGTGAGCTGCTGGACTCCTCGTACGCCTTCGACCGGGTGTACCGGATGGGCTCGTTCTCCCTGTGGCGGTTCCTGCCGCCGTTCCGGCTGGACGGGACCGGCCGGCACATCGGCGAGACGATCACCGATCACAAGGGGCGGGTCGCCTACCTGAAGACGTTCCGGCTGTCGGACGCCCAGATCCGGCGCGGTCATCTGCTGCACCGGCTCGCCGGGGCGGACTGGCGGCTCGCGGCGGCGGCCGAGGCGCTGGGCACCGGTGAACAGGAGCTGGTGCGCCGGATCCGGGCGGCGGGTTTCGAGGAGCTGCTCCGGCACCGCGCGCCGGGCGGACTCCCCCGGTAGTTCGGTAACACCGGGTTCACACGCGGGCAACGGACGGGAAATCGCGGCTTGCGAAGCTGCCGCTGCAAAGACCGGATCGCTGCACGGCCCGGCCCGCGGCACGGACCGGACCGCGGGGCAGGCCGGGCCGCGGCACCGCAGGACCCGCAAAGGATGGCTTCCGTGACGTTCAAGGCCGAGTACATCTGGATCGACGGCACCGAGCCGACCGCCAAGCTCCGTTCGAAGACGAAGATCATGACGAGGGACGCCTCACGGGACGTGGACCTGCTGCCGCTCTGGGGCTTCGACGGCTCCAGCACCAACCAGGCCGAGGGGCGCGCGTCCGACCTGGTGCTGAAGCCGGTGTTCTCGTGCCCGGACCCGATCCGCGGCGGCGACGACATCCTCGTGCTGTGCGAGGTCCTCGGCACAGACATGACGCCGCACTCCTCCAACACCCGTGCCGAGCTGCGCGAGGTGGCCGAGCGGTTCGCCGGTCAGGAATCGGTCTTCGGCATCGAGCAGGAGTACACCTTCTTCGACGGCCACCGGCCGCTCGGCTTCCCCGAGGGCGGTTTCCCGGCCGCGCAGGGCGGCTACTACTGCGGTGTCGGCGCCGACGAGATCTTCGGCCGCGACATCGTCGAGAAGCACCTCGACAACTGTCTGCGGGCGGGGCTCGGCATCAGCGGCATCAACGCCGAGGTGATGCCAGGCCAGTGGGAGTTCCAGGTCGGGCCGCTGTCCCCGCTGGAGGTCTCCGACCAACTGTGGGTCGCCCGCTGGCTGTTGTACCGCACCGCCGAGGACTTCGGCGTCTCCGCGACCCTCGACCCGAAGCCGGTCAAGGGCGACTGGAACGGCGCGGGCGCGCACACCAACTTCTCCACGAAGGCGATGCGCGAAGGCCCCGGTGGCTACGAGGCGATCATCACCGCGTGCGAGTCGCTGGGCGAGGGCTCGAAGCCGATGGACCACGTGAAGAACTACGGTGCCGGGATCGACGACCGGCTGACCGGTCTGCACGAGACCGCCCCGTGGAACGAGTACAGCTACGGCGTCTCCGACCGCGGTGCCTCGGTCCGCATCCCGTGGCAGGTCGAGAGGGACCGGAAGGGCTACATCGAGGACCGCCGCCCGAACGCCAACGTCGACCCTTACGTCGTCACCCGGCTGATGGTCGACACCTGCTGCACCGCGCTGGAGAAGGCCGGTCAGGTCTGACCGGGCCGTTTCCCGCCCGCGAGGGGCGTCCGCCGGTTCTCGGGTTCCAGGAATCGGGGCGGGCTCCCCTTCCGTGCCGCCCGGAGCGACCCCGTCGGCCCGGTCCGTTGTCAGTGGCGTGTGCGAGGGTCGGGACATGCTCGACATCAAGGTGGAGACCGAGAACTGGCAGACCCACATCCGTGTGACGGAGCAGGCGCTGAGCGACCTGGTGCACCGGATCGGCGGGGAGGACGACCACTTCCTGGTCGTGCAGCGCATACCGGACGTCCCGGGCACCTACGTCCAGGTGTGGCACGAGCACGGCGGCGACTACCAGATGGAACGCCGATCCGGCGGGCCCGCCACCCACCGCCGGGCGATGATCGGCACGCCGGAGCGGGTCGCCGGGCTGATGGCCCGCTGGGCGCGCGCTGAGCCGGAGTGGGACGCGGGCGTGGAGTGGGAGGACGCCGGGATGCCGGAGGAGGCACCGGTGCCCGATCTCCCCGCCGCCGTCCGGGAGCAGGTGGAGGAGCAGGTCCGGCTGCTGCTCCGGTGCGGGTACGGGACGGTGGACGATCTCGCCGAGGCGGCCGAGGAGTACCTCGTGGCGGACGGCGTGCGTCCGGTCACCCCGGAGCAGGCGCGGCAGGTGGCGGAACGGCTCTGGCTGGAGCGGGTCGAAAAGCAGCGGCAGTGGTCGGACACGACCGACGCGGACCGTCTGGAGCGGGCGTTCGCCGCGCTGGACGAGCGCGGTATCACGGCGCGGGAGCACTTCTCCTGCTGTCGTTCGTGCGGGCTCGGCGAGATCCGTGCCGCCGGGCGCGAGGACGCGCGCGGTTTCGTCTTCTTCCACACCCAGTGCACGCAGGGCGCGGCGGCCGGTCACGGACTCTCGTTGTACTACGGCGGGTTCGACGAGTCGGCGGAGACGACGACCGCCGTGGGACGCGAGGTGGTGGCGGCGCTGCGCGAGGCGGGCCTGGCGGTGGAGTGGGACGGTTCACCGGACCGGGCGATCGAACTCTCCCCGCTGGACTGGCGCAAGCGGCTCGTGGGGTGAGCCGGAGGGGTGCGGACGCGGGTGACCGGGCGCGGTGACGGTCCTTCGAAACGGCCCGGGAGCCGGGGTGACGGGGCCGGATCGAGTGGCCGGAGTGACGGGGCCCGAGTGACGGGGCCCGAGTGACGGAGCCCGAGTGACGGAGCCCGAGTGACGGAGCCAGGATGCGGGGCAGGGATGGGGGCCGGGATGAGGGGCGCGTCGGCCGCTCGGTCCGGTGCGGTCCCGGAGTGAGGAAACCGACACCGGGAGTCGCACCGGCGGCTGCCGGAGACCTGCTGCGCCGTCGTGTTGTCTGGTTGAATGGGGCCATGGCCGGTATCCAGTACACCTCGACGGGTCGCAGTGACCTGGAACCGTTCTGGCCGTCCCGTCAGCACCACGACTTCGACCGGGTGTGTTGCCGCGCGTTGAACGCGCAGGCCCTCTAAAACCGCTCCTCGCGGCCTTCGGCCCGCGCGCAAGAACCGTCCGTCCGCAGACGACTCCTTCGCGCGAAAGAGCTGACCCCATGAAGAACGTCCGTACCTTCTCCACCGCTGCCTCCGCGACTCCTTCGGCCTCCGCCGCCACGGCCCGGCCGCTCCCCTCCCACCGCCACCGACTGCGCGCCGTCGATCCCCAGGAGGTCGTCCGGCCCGTCGATGCCGCGGAGTTGCTGCCGCCGGGCGCGACCTGGCTGCCCGCACCCCAGCACAGCGTTCCGGCACTGCCCGGCCGGCCGCCGATGATCGGCTACCTGGTTCTCGTACCGGCCGATCAGCAGCCGGGCACGGCCGCGGCCGCCGCGGCCGGCCAGTACGTGGTGGTCCCGCCGGCGGAAGGACAGGCCGCCGGTCCGGTGGGCATCGACGCGGTGCAGCGCACCGCGTCCGTCGACGGGAAGCCGCTGGACCTCACCTACCTGGAGTTCGAACTCCTCGCCCATCTCGTCGCGCACCCGCACCGGGTGCACACCCGCGACCAGTTGGTGACCACGGTCTGGGGCTACGGCCATGTCGGCGACGGGCGCACCGTGGACGTCCACGTCGCGCGGCTGCGCCGCAAGCTGGGCGCCGAGCACCGCCGTTCGATCCAGACGGTGCGGCGCGTCGGCTACAAGTACGCCCCCTGACGCCGACGGCGGGGTTCGGCGCGGACAGCCGCACCGGCCCCGACACGGGGAACACCCGGCCGGTATGCGTCGGGCCGGGTGTTCCCGTGCCCGCGGGGCCGGGGACCGGTTCCCTGCTCCCGCCCCGGCCGGACCCCGGGCGCCTTCCGCCCCGCCGCCGAAGGGGGGCTGGGTACACCCCCGGTGGGAGGCGAGGCGGCTGATGCGCGCGGAGCCGGTCGGGGAAACTGTGTCCGGGCGGGCCCGGACCGAGGGCCAGGCGAGGGGGGACACGAGCCGGATGAACGCGATACGCACCCGGGCACGGGGCGTGCCGACGACCTTGGGGCGGAGCCTCGTCCTGTCGGTCGCCTCCCTGGTCGGGTCGATGACGCTCTTCGTGTGGGCCGTGCTCGCCATCCTCTCCGTGCCATTGGGAATCGGTCTGTTCACCACCCCGTCGGTGCTGGGCCTGGTCCGCAGGCACGCGAACCGGCGCCGACTGCTCGCGGCCACCTGGTGCGGTGTCCGCGTCCCGGTGTCGTACCGCCCGTTTCCCGAGGACCTGCGCGCCGGCCTCGTCGGACGGGTGGAGCGCACCTCGCTGATGCTGAGGGACCCGGCGACCTGGCGGGACCTGCGGTGGCTGGTGGTCGACATGACGGCCGGCTATCTGATCGCGACCCTGGCGGCCGGGCTGCTGATCTACCCGTTGGAGGGCTTCGTCCTGGCGGCCGGGCTGTGGCGGGTCTTCACCGACGACCGGTACTGGTACGGGTTCGTGCCGGTCGACAGTCAGGCGACGGGGCTCGCGGCGGCGGCGCTCGGGGTGGCGATCCTGACGATCGGTCTGCCGGCCAGTGGGCCGCTGCTGCGGGTGCACTTCCTGCTCACCCGCGCGATGCTGGCCCCCTCGCCGGAGGAGGAACTGGTCCGCCGCATCGACCGGTTGACCGAGACCCGGCACGAGGCGGTGGACACGGCGGCCTCGGAACTGCGGCGCATCGAGCGGGATCTGCACGACGGGGCGCAGGCCCGGTTGGTCGCCGTGGGGATGAACCTCGGCGTCGTGGAGGCACTGATCGAGAAGGATCCGGCGCGGGCGAAGCAGCTTCTCGCGATGGCCCGCGAGTCCTCGGCCGAGGCGCTCACGGAGCTGCGCGATCTGGTCCGGGGCATTCACCCGCCGGTGCTCGCCGAACGCGGACTTGGCGATGCGGTGAGGGCGTTGGCGCTGCGGCTGCCCGTCGGGACGGAGGTCCTGGTGGAGTTGGACGGGCGGGCGGACGCCGCGGTCGAGTCGGCGGCCTACTTCGCGGTGAGCGAGACCCTGACGAACGCGGTCAAGCACTCGGGGGCGGACCGCGTCCAGGTGGACATCCATCACGCGGACGGTGCACTGCGGGTCCGTGTCACCGACAACGGGGCCGGCGGCGCGAGAGTCGGAGGCGGTTCGGGGCTGAGCGGAATCGAACGCCGACTCGGTACATTCGACGGCGTCATGGCCGTCAGCAGCCCCGCAGGCGGTCCCACCACGGTGACCATGGAGATCCCGTGCGAGTTGTCCTAGCCGAAGACCTCTTCCTGCTGCGCGACGGTCTCGTCCGCCTGTTGGAGGCGTACGGCTTCGAGATCGCGGCGGCCGTCGAGACGGGGCCCGAACTGGCCCGCGCGCTGGCCGAGTCGGAGCCCGACGTGGCGGTCGTCGATGTCCGGCTCCCGCCGTCCCACACGGACGAGGGCCTGCAGTGCGCGCTGGCGGCGCGGCGGGCCAGGCCGGGGCTGCCGGTGCTGGTGCTCTCGCAGCACGTGGAGCAGTTGTACGCCCGCGAGTTGCTGGCGGACGGCAACGGCGGCATCGGCTACCTGCTCAAGGACCGGGTCTTCGACGCCGATCAGTTCGTCGACGCGGTGCGCCGGGTCGCGGCGGGCGGGACCGCGATGGACCCGCAGGTCATCTCGCAGTTGCTGTCGCGACGTTCGCGGGACGAGCCGCTGGGCGGGTTGACCCCGCGCGAGCGGGAGGTCATGGAGCTGATGGCGCAGGGGCGTTCCAACGGGGCGATCGCCGCGCAGATGGTGATCACGGAACGGGCGGTGGCCAAGCACACCTCGAACATCTTCCAGAAGCTCGGCCTGCCGCCGTCCGACGACGACAACCGCCGTGTTCTCGCGGTGCTCGCCTACCTCGACCGGGGCTGAACGGGGCCGTGTGGTCCCCGCCCGGCCCGGGGCGCCACGCGTGCCGGGCCGAGCGGGCGGTGCCGTCGTCCTCGGGGGCGGCGCCGCCCCCGGCCCCGGCGCCTCCACGCGGGCCGCGCAGGCCGTGGCCCGGCCGCCCCTCCCGGTGGGACGCCGAGCGGCGGGGAGGCGTCGCGGCCCGTGACCGGGAAATCGCCGCACGACCCCTGTTCCGGTGCCGTACCCATCAGTACATTGACAACATGTCTAACACGAAGCCGACGCCGGCCGTGTCGGAGCGGACCCCGCTCAAGGCCCGCAAGGTCTCCTTCGCCTGGGAGAGGACTCCCCTGCACTGGGTACCGGGCGACCCGTTCACCACCCACACGATCAACGTGCTCCATCTGCTGCTGCCCGCCGGGGAGCGCTGGTTCATCCAGGTGTACCGGCAGGTGCTGCCCTACATCCACGACGAGCAACTGCGCCAGGACGTCATCGGGTTCATCGGGCAGGAGGCCGTGCACTCCCAGGCCCACGACGACGTACTGCCGCACCTCAAGCAGTTGGGACTCGACCCGACGCCGTACACCGCGCAGGTCGACTGGTTCTTCGAGAAGCTCCTCGGCGACCGGACGATGCCACCGGGGCGGGCCCGGAAATGGTGGCTGATGGAACGGGTGGCGACGATCGCGGCCATCGAGCACTACACCGCCTTCCTCGGCGACTGGGTCCTCAACGCCGACGAGCTGGACCGGCGCGGTGCCGACCCGACGATGCTCGATCTGCTGCGCTGGCACGGGGCGGAGGAGGTCGAGCACCGCTCCGTCGCGTTCGACGTGTTCATGCATGTCGACGGCGGCTACCGGCGACGGGTGCGGACCTGGGCGACGGCCTTCACCGCGCTGCTCTTCCTCTGGCAGCGCGGCACCCGCTTCTTCATGGAGAACGACCCGAGCCTGCTGGACGGAAAGGCGTCGTTCCGGGAGTTCTACACCAGCGGCAGGCGCGGCACCCTGCCCGCGACCGGCGATCTGCTGCGCTCCGTCCCCCGTTACCTGAGCCGCTCCTACCACCCCTCGCAGGAGGGCAGCACGGCCCAGGCGATCGACTACCTCGCCCACTCCCCCGCGGCGACGACGGCCGAGGCACGGACGACGGGGGCCGGCTGACCATGCCCCTTCCCCTGCCCCGCCCGCGCACCGTCCTGTTCGTCACCGGAGCCGCCCTGCTCGCCAGGCGGGCCCTGCGCCGCCGTATCCGGCGCTCCCCGCTGTGGCCACTGCCCGCCCTGGAGACCCCGGTCTCGGGACACTCGCAACGCCGTTCCACCACCACCCGCCGTCTGCTCGTCACCGAGCGGTCCTCCCCGGCCGAGGGCGTGGTCCAACTCCGCCTGGAGGGACCGGACCTGCCGACCTGGCAGCCCGGGGCGCACCTCGATCTGCTGCTGCCCTCCGGCCTGGTCCGGCAGTACTCGTTGTGCGGGGACCCGGCCGACGCCGACACGTACACCATCGCGACGCGGCTGGTCGAGGACGGCCGCGGCGGCTCCCGGGAGGTCCACGAGAGGCTCCGCGAGGGCGACGAGGTCGAGGTCCGCGCCCCGCGCAACCGCTTCCCCCTGGTCGAGGCTCCCGCGTACCTCTTCGTCGCGGGCGGCATCGGCATCACACCGATCCTGCCGATGCTGCGCGCGGCCGCCGCCGCGGGCGCGGACTGGCGCCTGCTGTACGGCGGACGGTCCCGCACCACGATGCCGTTCCTCGACGAGATCGAGAAGCTGGGCACCGAGGGCGGCCGGGTGACGGTCGTGCCCGCGGACGAGGCCGGCCACCCGGACGCGGCGGCGGCCCTGCGGGACACGTCCGAGGGCACCGCGGTGTACTGCTGCGGCCCGGAACCCCTGATGGACGCGGTCGCCGCCGCCCTTCCGCCGGGCCGCGACCTCCATCTGGAACGCTTCGCCGGGACGAGCACGTCGGCGGCGGACTCCGGTCCGTTCGACGTCGAACTGCGCCGTTCGGGCCGCACGGTCACGGTGGCGGCGGACCGGTCGGTGCTGGCCGCCGTGCGCGAAGCGCTCCCGCACGTGTCGTACTCCTGCGAACAGGGCTTCTGCGGCACGTGCCAACAACGTGTCCTGGAGGGCGAGATCGACCACCGCGACGAGCTCCTGACGGACGCGGAACGGGAAAACTCGATGCTGATCTGCGTGTCCCGGTGCCGGGGAGAACGGCTGGTCCTGGACCTGTAGTGCCGCGACGGGCGGGCGCCGCCCCGGGGCAGCGCCTGCCGGGCGGTGCGGGGGTGGCCGGTCGTCGCCGCAGGTGAGCCGGTGGACCGGCCCGCCACTGCTGCCGCACCGTCCCACTCGGTACGCTGTCCGACATGACGACCGGGGTGCGGCGCAGGATGGGCGTCGAGGAGCGCAGGCAGCAGTTGATCGGTGTCGCGCTGGAGTTGTTCAGCCATCGCGCCCCGGACGAGGTGTCGATCGACGAGATCGCGGCGGCGGCCGGGATCTCGCGGCCACTTGTCTACCACTACTTCCCCGGCAAGCAGAGCCTGTACGAGGCGGCGCTGCGCAGGGCTGCCGACGAGCTGTCCGCCCGGTTCGTCGAGCCGCGCGAAGGACCCCTCGGCGAGCGGCTGTTGAGGGTGATGGAGCGGTTCTTCGACTTCGTCGACGAGCACGGCCCCGGATTCTCGGCACTGATGCGCGGCGGCCCGGCGGCCGGCTCCTCGACGGCCAACGCGATGATCGACGGGGTGCGGCAGGCCGCGTACGAGCAGATCCTCGCCCATCTCGACGTCGAGGCTCCCCCGGCGCGACTGCAGTTGGTGGTGCGGTCATGGGTGTCGCTGGCCGAGTCGACGGCGCTGATCTGGCTGGACGGGCGGCAGATTCCGCGCGCGGAGCTCGCCCTGCAACTGGTGCACGACTTCGCCGCGCTGGCGGCGGTGAGTGCCGCGTACGACGCGGAGATGGCGGGCATCGTCCTGCGGGTCCTGGCGCAGGAGCCGCAGGACGGGCCGTTCGGAGAGCTGCTGGACCGACTCTCCGTGCTGGCGCCCGCCGTGCCCGCACAGCGGTTGCCGTGACGGCCGACGCTCTGACGGCGTCCCGCCCGTCCGGTGGGGAGCTGCCGTCGCGGCGGGGCCGGCCCGCGCCCTACAGGAGCAATTCGCCCTGGAGCGCGGCCGCCAGCCCGACCTCGGCGTTGTCGGCACGCCCCCGCTCGTAGGCGCGCTGGTAGGCGGCGTCGCCGACGGCTGCCCGGGCCTGACGCTCGCATGCCTCGCGCAGCGGGCCCAGTTCGGGGGTGCCGCGCTGCGGGTAGCCGACCATGCGCCAGTAGACCTGCCCGGTGCCGTAGACCCGGGCGGCGCGGGCCCCCGCGCCCTGGGCGGCGATCGCGGCGGCGAGGATGTCCAGCCCGAGCGCGATGCCGAAGCGGTCGCGGAGGCGGTGCTTGCCCGCGATCATCGAACGGGCGTGGGCGGCGGAGGCGTCGGCGTCGCCCCGCAGCAGTGCGATCACGGCGAGCTGGTAGTCGACGTAGCTGCGGGTCCAGCACTCGTCCTGGACCTCGCAGACGGCGCGCAGCCTCCCGGCCGCGGCGGCCGCCTCGTCGAGTCGGCCGAGGCCGGTCAGCGCGAAGACGGTGATGAGGTGGCAGCGCAGCTGGTAGGCGGCCTCCAGCCGGTTGGTGACGCTGCTGGTGCGCAGGACCTGTTCGATCCGGCGGAGGCCCGCCTCGGGCCGACCGGTCATCAGGTGAGTGAGGCCGCACAGGTAGGCGGCCGAGAGGATGCCCTCGTCGTTGCCGTCCCGGGCCGCGGCCCTGGTGCATTCCCGGCCCAGGCGGCGGGCGGCCGGGTAGTCGCCCTGGAGCATGACGGTGATGCCCAGCACCCATAGGGCCCGGGTGCGGTGCGGGCCCTCGGACGGACCCGCGTCCAGGGCGCGCCGCGCGTAGTCGCGGGTCTGCGGCAGGTGGCCGCAGCAGCACCAGAAGAAGCCGATCCGGCCCGCCATCTCCTGGGCGGCCGCGGCGTCGTGGACCAGCAGGTGGTCCAGCGCCGTGCAGAGGTCGGCGTGGGCCTCGGCGATCCGGTGGTACCAGGTGATCTGGTCGTCGCCGGTCCAGCCCGCGTGGGCGTTGCGGGCCAGGCCGAGGAAGCAGGCGGCGTGCCGGTCGGCGGCGGCCCGTTCCTCGCCGAGTTCGGCGAGCCACATCCGGCCGTACTCGCGGATCGTGTCCAGCATCCGGTGGCGGGTGCCGTCCCGCCGGACGACGGACTTGGCGACCAGGCCGTTCAGCGCCTCGGTCACCCCGTCCCCGGTGAGCGGCCCCTCGGCACAGACCTCGCGGGCGGCGGCCTCGTCGAAGTCGCCGCGCAGGACGGTCAGCCGGGCCCAGAGCAGCCGTTCCAGCGGGGTGCACAGCTCGTGGCTCCAGCCGATGGCGGTACGCAGGGTGCGGTGGCGCGGCGGCCGGGCCGAGGCGTCGGACGGTACGTCGAAGCGGGTGCCGATCCGTTCGGCGATCTGCTCGACGGTCTCCCCGCCCACCGCTCCGGCCGCGAGTTCGATGGCGAGCGGGATGCCTTCGAGGCGGCGGCAGATCTCGGTGGCGGCCGCGGCGTCGGCCGGTGCGTCGAGGGCGAGGCCGGGGGCGGCCGCGGTGGCCCGGTCACGGAACAGGGCGAGTGCGTCGCCCGCGCCGTCGACGGGGAGCGGTGCCACCTCGACGAGCCGTTCGCCCCTCAGGCCCAGGGGCTGGCGGCTGGTGGCCAGCACGGTGAGGCCGGGCGAGGTGGTGAGGATCTCGCCGAGCAGGTGGGCGCAGGCGGGGAGCAGGTGCTCGCAGGAGTCGAGGACCAGCAGCAGTTCCTTGTCGGCGAGCCATTCGCACAGCGCGTCGATGGGCATGCGCAGCGTGTGGTCGGACAGCCCGACCGCGTCGGAGACGGTCGCGATGAGCAGGCTGTCGTCGTGGAGCGGGGACAGGTCCGCCCACCGGACCCCGTCACGGTGTGCGGGCGCGGCCTGCCGGGCGGTGCGGACCGCGAGCCGGGTCTTGCCGACGCCCCCGCTGCCGGTGAGGGTGGTCAGCCGGTGGGTGGCGACGGTGTGTTCCAGCCCGGCAAGTTCCGCTTTCCGTCCGACAAAGCTCGTCGTCTCCTCGGGAATGTTGCTCGCCATGGTCACCGTCGCCGAACAGGTGGACCGGCCGGTCCCGGCCCCCGGTCCGGTGCGCGCAGGCATGGGAGGGACCTGGCGCACCGGGGCGGGGCCGGGACCGGCCGAGAGTGGGAAGAGCGCGCCGGACAGTGCGGTGATGCGGCACTCCCCGGCGGCTGCTGGCTCCCAGCCTAGTGCCGTGCGGCACCGTTCAGCGCGAACACCGCCACGGTGCGTCCCGGAACGGTGAACCTTCCCGAACTCTCCTCATACGTCGACTTCTTGACGTTACTATCCGCGCCCGCCGCCTGGACGGGGTGCAGGGCGTACCGCTGTCCGGCGAGGGCGGCGACGGTCTGGGACGTGGTGCCGGGGCCGGCGTTGAGGACGACGACCAACGTGCCGAGCCGCATGGTGATCACGCCCGGTGTCTCGTCCTTCCCGGAGAGCGGGAAGGACAGCGCGGCCTGCACCTGCCCGGTGGTGGCGTGGGAGAAGTCCGGTTCCGTGGTGCGGATGGTCAGCAGGTCCCGGTAGGCGGCGGAGGCTCCTTCGATCTGCGCGCACCCGGGCCGTAGCGCGGCGTCGGCCAGCAGCGGGCGGGCGTGGGACCACTTGGGCTCGTTGTCGGCGGCCGGGGGCAGTCCGCGGCCGAAGCCGTTGCCGTCGCGGCAGTCCCAGTGCAGGGCGTTGAACCAGTCCCCGCTGTCGTACGAGTTGCGGTCCAGGGACTTGGAGCGCAGCAGGTCGGTGCCGGCCTGGGAGAGCGAGGGACCCTGGGACAGGGCGGCCGTCGCCATGGCGAGGACCTGCATCCGGGCCCGGTCGGCGGCCGACGTGCCCGCCGGGAGCTTGAAGGCGAGTGCGTCGTACAGCGATTCGTTGTCGTGGGCGTCCGCGTAGGCCAGGGCGTCGCCGGGGGCGGCGGCGTAGCCCGCCGGGGCGCCGTTGTAGTCGACGTCGGAGCCCTTGGTCGTGCGTCCCGTGGAGTCGGTGAAGGTGTAGTCGGCGAGGCTGCCGGTGAGGCCGACCTTGATCAGGTCCTGGTAGTGCAGCAGCCGGGTCCTCTGCTCGGCCTCCGTGCCGTTGGCGGGCGAGGTGTTGGGGTCGGTGTACAGGCCGCTGGCGAAGCCCTGCACGCCGGGGTCCTCGTCGAAGGGGCCGCCGCCGCGGACGGCGTCGCGGGCCCGGTCGGAGAAGGTGGCGATGCCGGTGCCTGCCATGTTCTTCTGGGTGGCCTGGACGAACCGGGCGTCGTCGGCGATCTCGCCGAAGTTCCAGCCCTCCCCGTACAGGACGATCTTCTTGCCGTCGACGCCGTCCTTCGCCTCGGTCAGCGCGTCCAGCGCCGCGCGGACGGCGAGGATGTTCGCCCTGGGGTGGTGGCCCATCAGGTCGAAGCGGAAGCCGTCGACCTTGTACTGCTTGGCCCAGGTGACGACCGAGTCGACGACGAGCTTGCCCATCATGGTGTGTTCGGGCGCGGTGCCGGAGCAGCAGCTGGAGGTGGCGACGGTGCCGTCGTCGAGCAGCCGCTGGTAGTAGCCGGGCACGATCCGGTCGAGTACGGACTTGTCGTCCTGGCCCGCGGCGACGGTGTGGTTGTAGACGACGTCCATGACGGTGCGCAGCCCGGCACCGTTCAGGCCCTGCACCATCCGCCGGAACTCGACGGTGCGCCGGGTGCCGTTCGGGTCGGAGGCGTAGGAGCCCTCCGGGACGGTGTGGTGCAGCGGATCGTAGCCCCAGTTGAAGCCGTCGCGGGCGGCGGCCTTCGCCACGCATGCCTGCTGCTCGGCGGAGTCGGGGGCGTACACGGACAGGTCGCAGGCGGGTTCGCGCCGGTCCGACTTCTTTTCGGGGACGGTGCCGAAGTCGAAGGCGGGCAGCAGGTGGACGTAGCTCGTGCCGGCGTCGGCGAGCCGCTTGAGGTGTTTCATCCCGTCGGAGCGGGCGTCGGTGAAGGCCAGGTATTCGCCGGGGTGTTTCGAGGTGCGGTCGGCGATGGAGAAGTCACGGATGTGCAGTTCCTGGATCTGCGCGTCGCGCAGCGGGACGGCGGCGGGCTTCCGCAGCGCGGACCAGCCGCCGGGCGCGAGCTCGGGGTCGTCGAGGTCGACGACGAGGCTGCGTGCGGAGTCGGCGGTCAGGGCGGTGGAGTAGGGGTCGGCGACCTTGTTGGTGACCATTTTCCGGACGGTGGGGGCCCACACGTCCACCAGGTAGCGGTAGGGCTTGCCGGTCCACGCCTTCGTGCCGGTGGCGGACCAGACGCCGGTGCGGTCGTCGCGGCGCATCGGGACGCGGCGGCCGTCGAGTTCGAGGGCGACGGTGCGGGCGGTGGGCGCCCAGACGGACAAGGTGGGACTGCCGCTGTCGAAGACCGGGCCGAGCGCGGAGGCCGCCGCGTGCTTCCCGTACAGGTCGTCGAGGACGCCCGGGGTCTGGACGCCGGTGGCGGCGAGCAGGGCGCCGTTCGCGGCGCGCTGGGTGGCGATCAGCTGGCCGCGCAGCGCCTCGCGGACCCTGCGCCGGTCGCGGGCGTCGACGGTGAACGCCGGACGGTCCCTGAGGTGCGGGTACTTCGCCTTCTGGGCGTCGGTCAGCGCGGAGGGGGCGAGCCGGATCCACTGTCCCTCGTCGGAGAGCGCCCCGTCGACGACGGTGATGCCGCCGTCGGGCGCGTACACGAGCTGCTGGCTGGTGGCGGCGGTGGCCTCGACGTCCCAGACGACGGTGTCGGCGTCGATCCACTGCGCCTCGGCCCCGGTGAGGTCGGGTGCGGGGGCGGCGCCGGTCTGCGGCAGCAGGTGGCCGGGGGTGGCACCGAGCAGCCAGACCTCGTGCCCGTAGGTGGTGAGGTCGAGCGACTGGTCGGCGGGGAGGTCCTTCTCGTCGCCCTTGTGGATGATGTAGGAGAGCGAGCCGGCCCCGTCGGCGAGCGGGACCTCGAAGGTGGCCCCGGAGGCGTCGGTCCTCACCGGCCGGAGCGGCCCGGCCCAGTCGGTGGGGTCCTTCGCCCCGGTCCAGGTGTGCAGCCCCCAGCCGTCGTAGTCGCCGTCGGGCCGGTAGTAGTGCAGGACTGCCCTGCCGGTGTCCTGCGGCGGGTAGGCGCCTTCGGGGGCGGTGTCGGACTGGCCGGTGCCGCCCTGTTCGATCCAGACCTGTCCGGTTCTGGCGAGGTCGACGGTGCGCTGCGGCCCGTCGCCGGTGCCGTCCTTCTCGACGGTGTACGGGACGGCGGCGGCGCCCTCGGCGGGCTCGATCCAGGCGAAGGCGCCGTAGGCGTCGCGCCCGGTGAAGTCGGCGGTGGTGTCGCCGGTCCTGAGCTTCCAGCCGTCGTAGTCGCCGTCGGTGCGCCGGTAGTGGACGACGACGTGGTCGCGCTCGACGGCGACGGGCTTCTCGGCCGGGGGCGCCTGTCCGGCGGTGGTGGTGGCCAGGGCGCTCGCGGTGCGGCCCCGGCGATCGACGACGACCGCCTTGTAGCGCAGGGGGGTTCCGGCCGTCACCGTGTCGTCGAGGTGCTGGGTGACCTTGTAGGGGGCGTGGTCGGCGGAGCCGAGCACGGTCCACTTCCCGTTGCCGGTCTGCGCGGCGAACACGACGCGGCCGAGCGTTCCGCCGTCGGCGTCGGCGGCGATCTAGACGGTGCCGGTGGCTCCGGCGGCCGGGGCCCGCAGGGTGATCGAGGGCTCGGCGGCGGGCTCGGCCGGCGCCTTCTCCGCGCGCAGCACGACGGCGGACAGGGCGGGCACGGTGACGGTGGCCCTCCCGTCGGCGCCGCTGCGGACGGTGCCGGAACCGCCGTACAGCGTGCGGAAGTCCGTCCGGGCGGACGCGGTGGGCAGTTCGACCGTCCGCGGGGTGGTGGCGTTGTTGGCGGCGACGAGGTATTCGTTCGGGCGGTCGGGGTCGGTGCGGGAGAACGCGTAGACGGAGTCCTCGGCGTACCGCTCGGTCTGGACCCCGTCGCGCAGCGCCGGGTGCTTCCGGGTAAGTGCGGACAGCGCGGCGATGGTGCGGTACAGCGGGTGCGTGGTGTCGTAGGCGTCGGAGGCGTGGGTGCGGTCGGTGCCGATCCGGTCGTCGTCGAGGTAGTCGGCGGTCTTCGAGGCGAACATGGTCTGGCGGGCGTCCTTGTCGCCGCCGGCGCCGGTGAAGCCCTGCTCGTCGCCGTAGTAGACGACGGGGTTGCCGCGGCTGAGGAACATCAGCTCGTCGGCGAACCGGGCGCGGGCGAGGAGTTCGGCGTCGTCGGCCTTCGGGTTGTCCTGTGCGAGGAACGTCCCGATGCGGCCCATGTCGTGGTTGCCGAGGAAGGTGACCTGCTCGTAGGCGTTGGCCCGGTCGGTGGTGTAGCGGTAGTCGTCGGCGAGGACGGCGGCGAGCTTCGAGGCCGGGGCGCCGCGGGAGACGTACTGGCGGACGGCGTCCTGGAAGGGGAAGTCGAGTGTCGCGTCGAGCCGGCCCCGGGTCACGTAGGGCGAGGTGACGGCGGTGTCGGCGGAGTAGACCTCGCCGAACATGAAGAAGTCCTCGCGGCCCTGCCGGGCGGCGTAGGCGTCCAGGGCCGTCGCCCACTGGGTCCAGAAGTCCAGGTCGACGTGTTTGACGGTGTCGACGCGGAATCCGTCGATGTCGAAGTCGCGAACCCACTTCCGGTAGATCTTCTCCATCCCGGAGACGACCTCGGGCCGTTCGGTCCACAGGTCGTCCAGGCCGGAGAAGTCGCCGTACGTGGTGGACTCCCCGGCGTAGGTCGAATCGCCGCGGTTGTGGTACATCGTCGGGTCGTTGAGCCAGGCCGGGACCTTCCCGCCGCTGCTCCTGGGGGTGTACGGGAACGAGTCCGCGTCGACCTCCGCCATGCCCTCGGCGTCGTCGAACGGGCGGCCGTTCACGTCCAGGTAGGGGTAGGCGCCCTTGGGCTTGTAGCCGTACTCCTTCTCGGCGTGGTCGATGGTGTCGGCGGTGTGGTTGGTGATGACGTCGAAGAAGACCTTCATGCCCTTGCGGTGGGCCTTGTCGATGAGCTCCGACAGGTCGGCGTCGGTGCCGAAGTGCGGGTCGACCTTGGTGAAGTCGGTGATCCAGTAGCCGTGGTAGCCGGCCGAGGCGTCCTTGCCGGTGCCCTGGACCGGGCGGTTCTCGAAGATCGGGGCGAGCCAGATGGCGGTGGTGCCGAGCCCCTTGATGTAGTCGAGGCGGTCGGTCAGGCCCTTGAGGTCGCCGCCCTGGTAGAAGCCCTTGTCGGTGGGGTCGAAACCGGTCTCCAGCCGCGAACCGGTGAGCCCGCCGCGGTCGTTGGCGGGGTCGCCGTTCGCGAACCGGTCGGGCATGACGAAGTAGAACTGCTCACGGGTCAGGTCGTGCCGGGCCGGTTCGCGGGCGAGTTCCGCGTCCGAGGGCGGGGACGGGGGTCCGGGCTCGGCGGACGCGGAGGCCGCCGGGACGACGGGGAGCAGTGCCGCGCACAGTGCGGCAACGGCTCCCCGTCCGAGGGTGGTTCGGGACACGGGAAGGTTCTCCTCGGGCTTTCGGGGCGGGCCGGGCGGCATGCGCCGGGCGACACGTAGCGGACGGCAGGTGTGAGCGCCGGGTGCCGGGCGGCATGCGCCGAGCGACAGGTGCCGGGCGCCGCCTGATCCGGCGATGCGGGCCGGGGCGCGCCGTCGCGCGTCCCGGCCCGCGGGAGGTGGGGGTTTCAGTCGCGCCGGACGTCGGCGGTCGGGGCGACGCGGCCGGTGGACGGCACGGTGGCGGTGGCGGCGTCCGCACCGGAGGAGGCGCCCGACCCGCCGGTCGCGCCGCCGTCGCAGGTGCGGGCGCCGACGTGCAGCGCGACCGCGGTGGCGGCTCCCAGGGTGGCGGTGAAACTGCCGGAGCCGTCGACGGTGACGCCCCTGCCGGACTGCACGTCGCAGTAGTCGCCCGCGGGCAGCGAGGTCCGGAAGGTGCGGGTCAACGGGGAGTCGTCGTGGTTGATGGCCACGTACGCCGTGGAGCCGCGGCCGAAGGCGATCCGGCCGCCGCCGTCGTCCCACCAGTCCGTGACGCCCTGGCCGCGGGCGGCGTTGCGGAAGCCGACCATGGAGGAGATCTCCCGCCAGGCGTGCTGGCACTTCCAGCCGTCGCGGTAGCAGGCGTTCACCGTGCCGCCGTCGGGCGGTCCGGCGTCCTTGTCGGACCACTCGTAGCCGGAGTGCACATCGGGCGAGCCGTACGGCCAGGCCAGCATGAAGACGTTGGCCAGGGTGTAGGCGGCACCGTCCTTGTAGTTGAGGGTGTCGCCGACGCGCTCGGTGTCGTCGTTGTCGACGAAGACGGCGGACGTGGACGAGGGCATGAAGCCCCAGCCCTCGCCGAAGTTCTTCAGGTCGGCGAGGTTCCGGTCGGTGAACACCTGCTTGAGGCCGCGGGCGTAGCGGAACTCCTGGACGTCGCCGGTGCCGGTGTACTCGTCGGGCTGGACCGCCTCCCCGGCCCCGTATATCGCCTCCTGCTTCCAGTGGACATCGGGCTTGCTCAGCCGCGACTTGATGTTCGCCAGGTCGGCGGCGGGCATGTGCTTGGCGGCGTCGATCCGGAAGCCGTCGATGCCGAGCGAGAGCAGGTCGTCGAGGTATCCGGCGATCCGGCCGCGGACGTACTCCTCACCGGTGTCCAGGTCGGCGAGGCCGACCAGTTCGCAGTTCTGGACGTTCGCCCGGTCCTGGTAGTTGCTGATCTGCGCGGTGCAGTCGTCCATGTCGGCCGCCGAGTACAGGCCCGGGTAGTCGTACTTGGTGTACGCGGAGCCGCCGGTGCCGGTGCCCGATCCCGCCGCCATGTGGTTGATGACGGCGTCGGCGACGACCCTGACGCCCGCGGCGTGGCAGGTGTTCACCATGTTCGCGAAGGAGGCGCGGTCGCCGAGCCGTCCGGCGATCCGGTAGCCGACCGGCTGGTACGAGGTCCACCACTGGTCGCCCCGGATGTGCTCCTGGGGCGGCGAGACCTGCACGTATCCGTAGCCGGCCGGGCCGAGGGCGTCCGTGCACGCCTTGGCCACGGAGTCGAATTTCCACTCGAAGAGAACGGCGGTGACGTCCTTGTCGCCCGGCGCCGAGGCCCGGGCGGTGGTGGCGGGCGCCACCAAGACGGCGGCGGCGCCCGCTATCAGGGCCAGCGCCCCGGACAGTGGTCTGCGTGCCATGTTTCCTCCTGCTGTGGGGGGAATGCGGGTGACGGTGCAGCCTCACGTGGCAACGCGCCCTGCCTTCAAGGCTCCTGAAGGTTCTTGCTGCAAGAATGCAAAACCTGTCGCGCCGCAGACCGTACGAGGCCGCCCGCCCCGGGTCAACCCTTTGGACACGCCCCGCCCACATCCCGGAAACACGGCAGTTTTCTCGCTGAAAAGACTTACGCAAGACATTGCAACGCTGTTACGTTCCTGACTGCTCCGGTCCGGCCGGCCGGAGGTTCCGACGCCTCGGGCCTCGGGACCTCACGCGCCCGGCCGGCCGGATCGGACCCCGGCGCCTCCCGCTCCCGCGGCCGGGTTCAGGCGTCGCGGACCGCGGCGGTGGATCCCCGTACCACCAGGTCCGGCTGGAACACGTACTCGGTGCGCTGCACCGGGCTGCCGCCGATCTCCTCCAGCAGAGCGCTCACCGCGGCCCCCGCCATCGCCCGCACGGGCTGACGCACCGTCGTCAGCGGCGGGTCGGTGAACGCGATCAGCTGGGAGTCGTCGAAGCCCACCACCGAGACGTCGCGCGGCACGTCGAGCCCTCGGTTGCGGGCCGCGCGCACCACGCCCAGCGCCATCAGGTCGCTGCCGCAGACGATGCCCGTGCACCCCTGGTCGAGCAGCGCGCCCGCCGCAACCTGGCCGCCCTCGACGCTGAAGAGCGTGGTGCAGACGAGGCGTTCGGCCTCGGCGCGGTCCAGCCCGAGCAGCTTCCGGGCGGCCTCGACGAAGCCCTCGCGCTTGCGGCGGGCCGGCACGTAGCGCTGCGGGCCGATGGCCAGACCGATCCCGCGGTGCCCCAGTTCGACGAGGTGGCCGACGGCCATCCGTACGGCGGCGGTGTCGTCGGACGAGACGAACGGGGCGCTGATCCGTTCGTTGCAGCCGTTGATGAGCACGAACGGTACGCCGCGCTCGCGCAGCGCGGCGTACCGGGACGGGTCGGCCGACAGGTCGGCGTGCAGTCCGGAGAGGAAGACGATCCCGTCGACGCCGCGTTCGACGAGCTGCTCGACGAGTTCGTCCTCGGTGGCACCGCCGGGCATCTGGGTGCAGAGCACCGGGGTGTAGCCGTGCCCGGCCAGGACCTGTTCCACGGCCTGCGCGAAGGCCGGGAAGATCGGGTTGGTGAGTTCGGGTGTCACCAGTCCGATCAGCCCGGCGCTGCGCTGCCGCAGCCGTACGGGGCGTTCGTAGCCCAGGACGTCCAGCGCGGCCAGCACCCGGCGTCGCGTGGGGTCCGCGACGCCGGGCCTGCCGTTGAGCACCCGGCTGACGGTCGCCTCGCTGACCGCCGCCCGGCCGGCGATGTCCGAGAGTCTCGGCGCACCGCCGGTTCCCGCGATCGTCACACCGTCCACCACACCGTGGTGTCGGCGGGCAGCTCGAACTCGGCGCCGTCGGTGACGACCGGGGTGCTGGACAGCAGGACGCTGCCGCGCACCGCGATGCGGACCGGGCTGTCCGTGGTGTTGACGGTGCAGACGAAGCCGGGGCGGGCGAGGATCAGCACCCCCTCGGGGGCGTCGAGCCATTCCACCTCGCTTCCCGCGCCGAGGCCGGGGTGTGCCCGCCGGGCGGCGATCGCGGCCCGGTACAGCTCCAGGGTGGAGCCCTCGACCCCGGTCTGCGCCTGCACGCTCAGCTCCCCCCAGCCCGAGGGCTGCGGCAGCCAGCTGCCGCCGCTGCCGAAGCCGTACGAGCTCCCCTCGCGGGTCCACGGGATCGGCACCCGGCAGCCGTCGCGGAAGCCGTCCTGGCCGGCGGCCCGGAAGAACGACGGGTCCTGGCGGACCTCGTCGGGCAGGTCGGTGACGTCGGGCAGGCCGAGCTCCTCGCCCTGGTAGACGTAGGCGGAACCGGGCAGCGCCAGCATCAGCAGGGTGGCGGCGCGGGCCCGGCGCAGCCCCAGTTCGCGGTCGCCCGCGGAGCGGATCTGGTTGCCCAGGCCGGGCGGGTTGGCGAACCGGGTGGCGTGCCGGGTCACGTCGTGGTTGGACAGCACCCAGGTGGTGGGGGCGCCGACCGGGCGCATCGCGTCGAGCGAGGCGTCGATGACCGCGCGCAGCTCGGCGGCGTCCCAGCCGGTGGACAGGTACTGGAAGTTGAACGCCTGGTGCATCTCGTCGGGGCGCACGTAGTTCGCGGTGCGCTCGACGGTGGGGGTCCATGCCTCGGCCACCGCGATCCGGTCGCCCGGGTACTCGTCGAGGATGGTGCGCCAGGAGCGGTAGATCTCGTGGACGCCGTCCTGGTCGAAGAACGGCATGACGTCGTTGCCGAGGAGCTTGAGCTGGTCGTGCGTGCCGAGGTCGGGCAGGCCCTCGGCCTTGACGAGGCCGTGGGCGACGTCGACCCGGAAGCCGTCGACGCCCATGTCGAGCCAGTAGCGCAGGATCGAGCGGAACTCGTCGGCGACGGCGGGGTGTTCCCAGTTGAAGTCGGGCTGCTCGGGTGCGAAGAGGTGGAGGTACCAGTCGCCGGGGGTGCCGTCCGGGTCGGTGGTGCGGGTCCAGGCGGGACCGCCGAAGACGGACTCCCAGTCGTTGGGCGGGAGTTCGCCGTCGCTGCCCTTGCCGGGGCGGAAGTGGTAGCGGTCGCGCAGTGCCGAGCCGGGGCCCTCGGCGAGGGCGCGCCGGAACCATTCGTGGCGGTCGGAGGAGTGGTTGGGGACCAGGTCGACGATGATCCGCAGGCCCAGTTCGTGGGCGTCGCGGATCAGCCCGTCGGCGTCCAGCAGGGTGCCGAACATGGGGTCGATGGCCCGGTAGTCGGCGACGTCGTAACCGGCGTCGGCCTGTGGGGAGGCGTAGAACGGGCTGAGCCAGACGGCGTCGACGCCGAGGTCCTTGAGGTACGGGAGCCTGCCGCGTACGCCCGCGAGGTCGCCCATGCCGTCACCGTTGCCGTCGGCGAAGCTCCGTGGATAGACCTGGTAGATCACCGCGTCCTGCCACCAGCCGGTCTGGTGGGCCGGAGCGTCGGCGGAGGGGGCAGCGAGGTGCTGGGTCATGTCGTCCCTGGGGTGTCGGGGTGGGTGCGCGGCCGGAGACCTGGTGGGGTGTCCGGCGACGCGGTGGCGTGGTGCGTGCGGTCGTACGGCGTGCGACAGGTCGTGGCCGTCAGCCCTTGACGGCTCCGGCGGACATGCCGGTGACCAGGTGGCGCTGGGCGAAGAGGAAGACCAGGCCGGCGGGTATCGCGATCAGCACCGACGCGGCGGTCATCGGCCCCCACTGGGCTCCGTACTGGTTGACGAAGAGCTGGAGCCCGCCGGCGAGGGTGAGGTTGTCCTCGCCGACCATGAAGGCGGAGGCGTAGGCGACTTCGCCCCATGCGGTGATGAAGGAGTAGAAGGCGGTGACGGCGAGACCGGGCTTGGCGAGCGGCAGGACGAGCCGCCAGAACGTGCCGAACGGGGTGAGGCCGTCGACCTGGCCCGACTCGTCGATCTCGCGCGGGATGGTGTCGAAGAAGCCCTTCATCATCCAGGCGCAGAACGGTACCGAGATGGTGAGGTAGGTGATGACGAGTCCGGCGGGCTGATTCAGCAGCCCCATGCCCGACATGATGTTGTAGATGGGCACGATGAGGACGGCCACCGGGAACATCTGGGTGACCAGCAGCGTCCACATCAGCCCGCGCTTGCCGGGGAACCTGAAGCGGCTGACGGCGTAGCCGGTGGAGGCGGAGACGATGACGCCGAGAAGTGTGGTGAGCCCCGCGACGAGCAGGGAGTTGCCGAACCAGGTGAGGAACTTCGTGTCCCGGATCAGGTTCGTGTAGTTCTCGAACGTCGTCTCCTTGAAGAAGTCCGTGGTCGTCGCGTACGCGGCGGGCTTCAGCGAGGTGAGCAGGACCCACAGCACGGGGAAGACCGCGATCACGGACGCCACGACGAGCGTGAGATGCAGCGCGACGGAGGCGATCGGCGAACGCTCGCCGCGCAGCCGGACCTTGCGGGCGGCGGCGGTTGCGGGGGCGGTGGTCACCAGTCGTCTCCCTGGGTGCGCAGGACTCGCCGGTAGACGGCGGCGAAGATCAGCAGGAGCACGAGGATCAGCACGCCCCAGGTGGAGGACTGGGCGAAGTCGCGCGGGCTGATCTCGAAGGAGAACTTGTACGCCTGGGTGACCAGGATCTGGGTGGCCTCACCGGGTCCGCCGCGGGTCAGCAGGAAGATGACCGGGAACATGTTGAAGGTCCAGATGGTGGAGAGCAGGATCACCGTGGTGGACACCGGCCGCAGTCCCGGCAGCGTGATGTGGCGGAAGCGCTGCCAGGCGGTGGCGCCGTCCATCTCCGCGGCCTCGTAGTGCTCGCTGGGGATGGACTGCAGCCCGCCGAGCAGGGCGACCATCATGAACGGCACCCCGAGCCAGACGTTGACGGCGATCACGGAGAACTTCGCCCAGGTGGGGTCGTTCAGCCAGGGGATGCCGTCGATGCCGGTACCGGAGAGGATCTTGTTGAGCAGGCCGCGGTCCTCGTTGTAGAGGAACCGCCAGGCGAAGACGGAGACGAAGCCGGGGATGGCCCAGGGCAGGATGAGCGCCATCCGGTACGCGGAGCGACCGGCGATGCGGCGGTTGAGGATGTTGGCGAGGGCCATCCCGAGGCAGAAGGTGATGGCCACGCAGGAGACCGTCCACACCAGCGTCCACCCGAGGGTGCCGAGGAACTGATGGCCGGTGAGCGCTTCGGTGTAGTTGTCCAGGCCCACGAACTCGTACGTGGCGGGCATGTGGTTGACACCGATGGACCGGGCGACGTTGCGCTCGTTGGCGTCGGTCATCGACAGGTAGATGCCGCGGACCAGCGGGTATCCGATGATCACGCCGATCACGACGACGACCGGCGCGACCATGGTCCAGGCGTACCAGTGGGTCGACAGCGCCCGCCGGAGCCTGCCGGGCGTCGGCGGGGGGTTGCCAGTGCCGCGGCTCCGGCCGCGGACGACGTCGTCGTCCGCGGCCCTCACCACCGACTGGCCGGTGTGGACAGCCATCAGCCGGCCTGCCTTCCTGTTACTTCCAGCCCTTGAGGAGCTTGCGGTAGGAGTCGCCGGTGGTCTTGACGGCCTTCTCCGGCTCGGTCTGGCCGGTGAGGACCTTGGTGTACTCGGTGACGAGCGGGGCGAAGAGGCTTCCGGTCTCCGGGATCCAGGGGCGCTCGACGGCGGTCTCGACGACGGGCTTGAAGAAGCCGACGATCTCGTTGTCGACGACGTCCTTCTTGGCGTACGCGGAGGTGCGGGTCGGCAGGAGGCTCAGTTCCTTGGTGACCTGGGCCTGGGTCTGTGCGGACGTCATGTACTCGACGAAGGCGTAGGAGGCGTCGAGGTTCTTGGAGCCCGCGTAGACGGCGAGGTTGTGCCCGCCCTGCGGGGCGCCCTGTGCGGCGGAGCCCGCCGGGACCGGGGCGACGCCCAGGTTGGCCTTGTCCTTGAACTCCTTGCCCGCGTAGGTGTCGGCGACGGCCCACGGGCCGTTGATGATCATGGCGACCTTGCCGTCCTTGAAGGACGCCTGCATGTTCTCCCAGCCGTCCGTGGCGTCGGTCTTGGCCGCCCCGGAGTCGACGAGGTCCTTGACGACCTTCATCGCCGCGACGCCCTTGGGGTTGTCGATGGTGACGGACTGGTTGGAGGCGTCGACCATGTCGCCGCCCTCTCCGTAGAGGAAGGAGAGGAACCAGTACGCGTCGTCACCGCGCAGGTACATGCCGGTCCTGCCGGTCTTGTCCTTGATCTTCTTGGCGACGGACTTGAGCTCGCCGACCGTCTTGGGGACCTCGACACCGGCCTCCTTGAAGATCTTCTTGTTGTAGAAGATGCCCATGGAGTCGATGACCTGCGGCACCGCGTAGGTCTTGCCCTGGTACTTGGTGGACGCGGCGGCCTGCTTGAGGAAGTCCTCCGGGCTCTTCAGCGCCGTGGTGCCGTCGAGCGGGGCGAGGTAGCCGAGGTCGGCGAACTCGGGGGTCCAGGCGACCTCGGAGCGGATCACGTCGGGTGCGTCGGAGCCGGACTGCGCCGCGTTCTTGAACTTGTTCTGCGCATCGCCGAAGGGCACGTTGACGTACTTGACGTGGACCTTCGGGTGCTGCTTGGTGAAGTCCTCGGCGATCTTCTTGAAGACCTTGTCCTCGCTGCCCGCGGTGGAGGTGTCCCACCACGTCACCGTGCCGGACAGCTCGCCCGAGCTCTTGCTCGTGCCGCCGGACTCGTCGTCGCTGCCGCAGGCGGTCGCCGCGAGCGCCAGGGCCGCGACCAGGGCGGTGGCCGTTATGCCACGTCGCATCTGAACTCCTTCAACTGCCGTACCGCTCCGTCGCGGCGCCGGGTCGACGTGAACGTAACAAGGATGAAAGAACGCCGAAAGAGTTTGCGGAATATTTCTGCAAGCACCGACGATCGTTACATTCGCGTGTCCGCACGGTTGCCGTCAAGACTCTTGACGAGAGATGCCGATCCCTGACCACGGCGGCCTGTGGGCAGTGATCACACGGCACGAGGACGCGATCGCACGCCGCCGACGACTCCGCAAGGTCTTGCAAGAAGTTGCCGCCCCAGCTACTGAAACCACCCGGCGGATGTCCCGCCCCCGCACCGCGGACGGGGCCGCCCGGCTCCGGGGGCGGGCAGGCGGGCGGATAGTGGGCAATCCGACATACGCCCGGTACAGTCCAGTTCCATGACCGCACGGCTTGCCGATATCGCAACTCAGGCGGGGGTCAGCGAAGCGACGGTCAGCCGCGTACTGAACGGCAAGCCCGGTGTTGCAGCGGCCACCCGCGAATCCGTTCTCGCCGCGCTCGACGTCCTCGGCTACGAACGGCCCGTGCGCCTGCGCAGGCGCAGCGCGGGGCTGGTCGGGCTGATCACGCCCGAGTTGGAGAACCCCATCTTCCCGGCGCTGGCCCAGATCATCGGCCAGGCGCTGACCCGGCAGGGATACACCCCGGTCCTCGCGACCCAGACGCCCGGCGGTTCCACCGAGGACGAGCTCACCGAGATGCTGGTCGACCGCGGGGTCTCGGGCATCATCTTCGTCTCCGGGCTGCACGCCGACACCTCCGCCGACATGCGGCGCTACGAGCAACTGCGAGGGAAGGGCGTCCCCTTCGTCCTGGTCAACGGCTTCTCCCCCGAGGTGCGGGCGCCGTTCATCTCGCCGGACGACCGGGCGGCGATGCGGCTCGCGGTGACACACCTGGTGTCGCTGGGGCACCAGCGGATCGGACTGGCGGTCGGGCCCAAGCGGTTCGTGCCGGTGCTGCGCAAGATCGAGGGCTTCCGCGCCGCCGTGCGGGAGCAGTTGGGCGTCGGTGCGGACGGGGTGGAGGAGCTGATCCAGCACTCACTGTTCACCCTGGAGGGTGGGCAGGCCGCCGCCTCGGCCCTGATGGAGCGGGGTTGCACGGCGGTGGTGTGCGCGAGCGACATGATGGCGCTCGGCGCGATCCGGGCCGCCCGCCGCCTGTCCCTGGAGGTGCCGCGCGACCTGTCGGTCGTCGGCTTCGACGACTCGCCGCTCATAGCGTTCACGGATCCGCCGCTGACGACGATCAGGCAGCCGGTGACGGCGATGGGCCAGGCCGCCGTGCGCACCCTCCTGGAGGAGGTCGGCGGCACGCCCGCTCCGCACAGCGAGTTCGTCTTCATGCCCGAACTGGTGGTCCGCGGCTCGACGGCGGCCGGTCCCGGTCCCGCTCCGGCACCCGCCGGGGCCGTACCGGAATCCCACGGCCGGGGCTGAACCGCGGTCCGCCCCGGCGCCGATCCGCCACGCGCTACGGGGCATTCCTGAAGAGCCGTCCCGTAATCCGTGGCGAATCGGGGGCTACGGGGCAGCCCTCGGGGGGACGTGACCGAGTGGGCAGGACATTTCTGGCAGACTCTATGCCTATGGGTGAATTGCGCGTCACGTCACAGGAAGTCCTCCCGGAGGCCGCCCCGTCACCCATCGCGGACGCAACGACCCCTGCGGCGCCCCCGAGACGGAACGCCGAACCGGACGGGAACGGCCCGGCGCCCTCGCCCCTCCCCTCCCGCTCCTCGCGCCTGGCCCGGCTCGCACGTCGGTCACGGCCCCCCCGCCGGCCACGTGTCCGGTTCGAAATCGTGTTGATCGCCGCCAGTTACTGGGTGTACTCGCTGGTGCGCAACGCCGTTCCGGAGCAGAGGGCCCAGGCGCTGCGCAACGCCGACTGGATCTGGTCGGTCGAGAAGCACCTGGGAATCGCGGTCGAACAGACCGTCAACCATGCGGTGAATTCCGTGACATGGCTGATCGTGTCGATGAACTACTACTACGCGACACTGCACTTCGTCGTGACCGTCTGTGTCCTGGTGTGGCTCTTCCACCGTCACCCCGGCCGGTACGCGGCTGCCCGGCTGGCCCTGTTCGCGACCACGGCGGTGGCCCTGCTCGGTTACTACGTGTTTCCACTGGCGCCGCCGCGCCTGATGAGCGGCGGCCACTTCATCGACACCGTCCTGGTCCACCACACCTGGGGTTCGATGGCGTCGGGCAACTTCAAGAACATGTCGAACCAGTACGCGGCGATGCCCTCGATGCACATCGGCTGGTCGCTCTGGTGCGGCCTCACCGTCTTCGCCCTGGTCTCCGCGCCCTGGGCCCGCGTGCTGGGCCTGCTCTACCCGGCCCTGACCCTGCTCGTGATCGTGTCGACGGCCAATCACTTCTGGCTGGACGCGCTGGGCGGCATGCTGTGTCTGGCCTTCGGCTGTGTGCTCTCGTACGCCTGGTACGGCTCGCTGCCGCACCGCCTGCCCCGGCGGGTACGGGTGCCGGACGGCAGAACGCGGCCGGGTGCCCGTCCGCGCGCGGGCGTCGCGGCCCGGATCGGCCGGCGGTCGCCGGGTGCGGCGGACGTGCCGGAGGCGGCGGAATCGGCGTTCCCGCCTCACGCCGCCCCGTAGAAGCGCTCCTCCATCACCGCCCGTGCCCGCCGCGTGATCCGCCGGTAGTCGTCCAGCATGTCGCCGACGTGGCCCGGCTCGTAGCCCAGGTAGCGTCCCACCGCGGTGAGTTCGCGGGGCCCGGACGGAAACGTGTCGCCCGGCCGCCCGCGCACCAGCATCACCGCGTTGCGGACCCGCGTCGCCAGCACCCATGCCTCGTCCAGCGTCTGCGCCTCCTCGGTCGGGATCAGCCCCGCCGCGCACGCGGCGGCCAGCGCCTCGCGCGTGCGCGTCGTCCGCAGCCCCGGCTCCGACCAGCCGTGCCGCATCTGCATCAGCTGGACCGTCCACTCGACGTCGCTCAACCCGCCGCGGCCCAGCTTGGTGTGGAGCGTCGGGTCCGCGCCGCGGGGCAGCCGTTCGGACTCCATCCGGGCCTTCAGCCGACGGATCTCGCGCACCGCGTCCTCCCCGAGTCCCTCCATCGGGTAGCGCAGCGGATCGATCAGCTCGATGAAGTCGCGGCCGAGCCGTTCGTCGCCCGCGACCGGTTCGGCCCGCAGCAGCGCCTGGCTCTCCCAGACCAGCGACCAGCGCCGGTAGTACGCCTCGTACGAGCGCAGCGTGCGCACCAGCGGTCCGTTCCTGCCCTCCGGGCGCAGGTCCGCGTCGATGATCAGCGGCGGGTCGGCGGTCGGGAGTTGCAGCAGCCTGCGCATCTCGGCCACCACCGCGTTCGCGGCCCGTGCCGCCTCCTGCTCGTCGACGCCCTCGCGCGGTTCGTGGACGAACAGCACGTCGGCGTCGGAGCCGTAGCCGAGTTCGTGCCCGCCGAACCGGCCCACGCCGATGACCGCGAACCGGGTGGGCAGGGTGTCCCCCCACTGGTCGCGCACGGCGGCGCGCAGGGCGCCCGCGATGGTGGCGGCGGTCAGGTCGGTGACCGCGTCGCCGACCCGGTCGACGAGGGCGCCCGGGTCCTCCTCGGCGGGGCGTTCCTCCGTGCCGTACGAACCGATGAGGTCCGCGGCCGTGGTGCGGAACAGTTCGCGCCGACGCACGCCGCGCACCGCGGCGACGGCGGACTCGGCACCGTCGGCCCGCCCCACCGCCGCCAGCACCTCCTGCTCCAGATGGGCCCGGCCGCGCGGCCGCAGCCCCTGCGGGTCGCCGAGGATCGCCACCGCCTCGGGGGCGCGCAGCAGCAGGTCCGGGGCGAGCCGGCCGGCCGACAGCACCCGGGCGAGGTTCTCCGCCGCCGCGCCCTCGTCCCGCAGCAGGCGCAGGTACCAGGGCGTCTTGCCGAGGGCGTCGGACACCTTGCGGAAGCCGAGCAGGCCGGCGTCGGGATCGGCGGAGTCCGCGAACCAGCCGAGCAGCACCGGCAGCAGGGTGCGCTGGATCGCGGCCTTGCGGGACACCCCGGACGACAGCGCCTCCAGGTGCCGCAGCGCCGCTGCCGGATCCGCATATCCGAGGGCTTCGAGCCGGTGCCGGGCCGCCTCGGCGCTGAGCCGGGACTCGCCGGGGGCGAGCTGGGCGACGGCGTCGAGCAGCGGCCGGTAGAAGAGTTTCTCGTGCAGCCGCCGCGCCACGGAGGAGTGCCGCCGCCACGCCTGGTTGAGTTCGGTGATCGGGTCGGTGCGCATCCCGAGGGAGCGTCCGAGCCGCCGCAGGTCGGCCTCGTCCTCCGGGACCAGATGGGTGCGGCGCAGCCGGTGGAGCTGGATGCGGTGCTCCATGGCGCGCAGGAAGCGGTAGGCGTCGTCCAGCTGCGCGGCGTCCACCCGGCCCACGTAGCCGCCCGCGGCGAGCGCCCGCAGGGCCTCCAGGGTGGTGCCGCTGCGCAGGGCGGCGTCGCTGCGGCCGTGCACCAGCTGGAGCAGCTGCACGGCGAACTCCACGTCCCGCAGTCCGCCGGGGCCGAGTTTGAGCTCGCGGTCTATGCGGTCGGCGGGGATGTTGTCGACGACGCGGCGGCGCATCCGCTGGACGTCGGCGACGAAGTTCTCGCGCTCGGATGCCTGCCACACCAGCGGGGAGACGGCCTCGATGTACTCGGCGCCCAGTTCGGGGTCTCCGGCCACCGGCCGGGCCTTGAGCAGCGCCTGGAACTCCCAGGTCTTGGCCCAGCGCTGGTAGTACGCGAGGTGCGAGGAGAGCGTCCGTACGAGCGGACCGTTGCGGCCCTCGGGCCGGAGGTTGGCGTCGACGGGCCAGATGGTGCCCTCGACGGTCGTGTCGGAGCAGATCCGCATCATGTGCGCGGCCAGGCGGGTGGCGGCCGGTACCGCCGCACTCTCCTCGACGCCGTCGGCCGGTTCCGTGACGAAGATGACGTCGACGTCGGAGACGTAGTTCAGTTCGTGCCCGCCGCACTTGCCCATCGCGATGACGGCGAGCCGGCACCGGGCGGCGTCCTCGGGCGCGGCCGTCCGGGCGATGGCGAGTGCCGCCCGCAGTGTCGCGGTGGCCAGGTCGGCGAGTTCGGCGGCGGTCTCGGCGACTCCGGTCGTCCCGCACACGTCCCGGGCCGCTATGGCCAGCAGGCAGCGGCGGTAGGCGACGCGCAGCGAGTCGGGGTCGTCGGCCCCGGCGAGTTCCTGCTCGAACTCCGGCACGCCGGGGTGCAGATCGGCGGCCTCGTAGGTGACGAGCGCGTGCCAGTCGCGCGGGTGGCGCGCCAGGTGGTCGCCGAGGGCCTCGGATGCCCCGAGCACGCCGAGCAGCCGGTCCCGCAGGGGTTTGGCGGTGATGAGGGTGTCCAGCAGGACCTGCCGCTCGTCCGGGTCCTCGGCCTCCACCAGCCGGGCGACCCCGTGCAGCGCCAGGTCCGGGTCGGCGGTGGCCCCGAGGGCTTCGAGGAGCACCGGGTCGGACCGTACGGACGCCAGCGCGGGCAGGTCGAGGACCCGCTCGGCGGCGGATGGATCGGTGAATCCATGCCGCAGCAGTCGGGTGAACGTACTGCTCCTGCGTCCCGGCACCGTCGTCATTCCGTACTCTCCTGCTCGCCGCCCACACACGATCCAGCGCTTCGAGCCTAAGGGCTGTCCTGTAGTCCCCGGCGGATCAGCGCGCGGCGTCAGATGCGGGTGCGCCGCACGGCGGAGAAACGCCCGCATACGGGACGTATTCGGGCGATCCGACAACGCCGCGACGTGCCGTAGCTGCCGTCGCACGCCCGCCGGGGACCATGGGGCAGCCCTTGACGACCCCGCCCGCGACGGGCAGGGGAGCAATGCGACCGGCGGCGGGGCAGGACGGGAGGCGTGGAGCAATGCGACCGGCGGCGGGGCAGGACGGGAGGCGTGGAGCAATGCGACCGGCGGCGGGGCAGGGAGTGGTGTCCGGGGCCCTCGGGGCGGGGCGGTTCGCCGCCGGGCCGTGCCGGGGCCCGTGCGCGATGCGGTCCCCCGGGCCGCCCGCCCCCGCCGGGCCCGGGGCCCGGGGCCCGGCGACGGTCAGCCCCCGGAAGGGCCCGGGAGGGCTGCGCCGTCCGGCCTGGTCGCGACGGCGACGGTGGCGTACAGCTCCTCGGAGCCGACCACGCGCGGCAGCAGACCGCTGCGGGCGATGGTCTCCACGGCCCGGGCCGCCTGCCGTTCGCTCGTCTCGACCAGCAGGTGGCCGCCCGGTGCCAGCCAGCGCGGCGCCTCGGCGACGACCCGCCGCAGGACGTCCAGGCCGTCCGCACCGCCGTCGAGGGCGACCCGCGGTTCGTGGATGCGCGCCTCGGGAGGCAGGAGTCCGACATCGTCCGTCGGCACGTACGGCACGTTGGCGAGCAGGATCTCCACCCGGCCGCGCAGGGTGGCGGGGAGCGGCTCGAAGAGGTCGCCCTCGTACACCCGGCCCGTGCCGGCGAGGTTGCGCCGGGCGCAGCGCACGGCCGCGGGTTCGACGTCGGTGGCGTGCAGTTCGATCCGCCCCAGCTGCACGGCGAGCGCGGCGCCGAGGGCGCCCGACCCGCAGCAGAGGTCGACGACGACCGCCCCCGGCCCGGCGAGGGCGGCGGCCTGCCGGACCAGGAACTCGGTGCGGCGGCGGGGCACGAAGACCCCGGGGTCCACGGCGATCCGCAGACCGCTGAACCCGGCCCAGCCGAGGACGTGTTCGAGAGGGAGCCCGGCGACCCGGCGTTCGACCACGGCGGCGATCTCGGCCGGGTCGGTGGTCGTGGAGAGGATCAACTCCGCCTCGTCCTCGGCGAATACGCAGCCTGCGGCGCGGAGTGCGGTGACGAGGGAGGAGACGGCGAGCGTTGGAGCGGAATCCGACATGAAGCGGAGCCTTTCGGGAAAGCCGATGGGCGCTCCGCGGTCGATTATGTCGGGTCGACCACGCGATCGTGCGGAAGGAGCACCCAGCCTGATACAGCGGTAATGGGTCTCACCTCCTCGGTCGGTCCCCGGTCGGGGTGGGTCACACTACCCCAGTCCCGGGTGGCGGGGGTGCGGGACGGCAGGGGTGTGCCCCGTGCCGTCCGTCGTGGACGGCACGGGGCACGGGGCGGCCGGGCCCGTCACTGTCGGTCCGTCACAGATCGACGCTGTCGCGCAGCTTCGTCGGTGTCAGGAACAGGGCGGCGACCACGCCGATCACGGCGATGCCGGCCGAGATGAGGAAGACGGTGCCGGTCGCGTCGCCGTACGCGGCGCGCACCACCTCCTGGATCTGCGGCGGCATCGCGGCCAGGTTCAGGGTGGAGCCGCCGCCCCCGGACGAGGCCGCCGGGTCGACGCCGAGCTCCGCCAGGCCGTCGGCGATCCTGGTGGCGACCTGGTTGGCGAGCACCGCCCCCAGCACCGAGACCCCGACCGTGCCGCCGAGCGAGCGGAAGAAGGTGATCGCGCCGCTGGCCGCGCCGAGTTCGCCGAGCGGAACGGTGTTCTGCAGGACGAGCACCAGGTTCTGCATCGACATGCCGACGCCCACGCCGACCGCGAGCATGCCCGCCGACACCAGGACGAGCGAGGTCTCGTGGTCGATGGCGGACAGTCCCAGGAAGCCCAGCGCGAGGACGACGACACCGGTGATGATGTACGGCTTCACCTTGCCGGTGCGGGAGACCAGGCGCCCGGCGACGGTGGAGGAGACCAGCACGCCGAGCATCAGCGGGATGGTGAGGAGTCCGGCCTCGGTGGGCGAGTAGCCGCGGCCGATCTGGAAGTACTGGCCGAGGAAGACCGCGCCGCCGAACATCGCCATGCCGACCGCGAGGCTCGCGACGATGGCGAGCGCGGGGTCGCGGCGGCGCACCACGTGGAGCGGGACGACCGGCTCCGCGACCCGGTTCTCGACGAGGACGGCCACGATCAGGATCACGGCACTCGCGCCGACCATGACGAGGGTCTGCCAGGAGATCCAGTCGAAGTCGTTGCCGACGAAGGTGACCCAGAGCAGCAGCAGGCTGACCCCGGCGGCGATCAGGGCGGCACCCAGGTAGTCGACCTTCGTGTCGGGGCGGCGCACCTCGGTGAGGTGCAGGGTCCGGGTGAGCATCACGAGGGCGATCAGGGTGAACGGCACGGCGATGAAGAAGCACCAGCGCCAGCCGAGCCAGGAGGTGTCGGTGATGAAGCCGCCCAGCAGCGGCCCGCCGACGGTGGCGACGGCCATGACACCGCCCAGGTAGCCGTTGTAGCGGCCACGCTCCTTGGGGCTGATCATCGCGGCGATGATGACCTGGACCAGCACCTGGAGGGCGCCCATGCCGAGGCCCTGGACGGCGCGGAAGGCGATCAACTGCTCGGTGGACTGGGCGAATCCGCAGGCGACCGAGGCGATGACGAAGATGCCGATGGATATCTGGAGCAGCAGCTTCTTGCTGAACAGGTCGGCGAGCTTGCCCCAGATCGGGGTGGACGCCGTGGACGCGAGCAGGGTCGCGGTCACGACCCAGGTGTACTGCGACTGGGTGCCGTTCAGCGAACCGATGATCTTCGGCAGCGCCACCGAGACCACCGTGCTGCTGATCATCGCCACGAACAGCACGATCAGCAGGCCGCTCAGCGCCCGCAGCACATGACGGTGATCCATCGGCGCGACTTCGGTCGGCGCGGCCGTTTGTGCGCTCACGCGCAACCTCCGGGAGGGACGAGCAGGGGCAGGAAAGGCTTCACCATACATGCTCATTGCGCAATTTTGCACACTGGGCAATTATTCCCGTCGGGGCGATACTGAACCCATGGAGAGCGCTGTGGGACTGCGGGAACGCAAGAAGGAAGCCACCAGGCAGGCCGTGCACGAGGCGACGCTGCGGCTGACCGTGGAGCACGGCTTCGACCACGTCACGGTGGAGGCCGTCGCGGACGCGGCGGGCATCTCGCGCAGAACGTTCTCCAACTACTTCGCGGGCAAGGAGGACGCCCTCCTGCACGGCGAGGAGCAGCACATCAGGGCCCTTGTGCAGACCGTCCGCGACCGCCCCGCCGAGGAGTCCGCCTGGACGGCGCTGCGAGCGGCCATGGAACAGTTCACCGAGCGGATCTCACCACCGGAACGCGAATGGGCGCTGCGCACCAGGCTGGCGATGCGGCACCCCTCGCTGCTCGCCCGCCAGCTCGCCAATCACGCGGCCCTGGAACGGGACTTGGCCGATGCCGTGGCGCCCCGCCGGGGCCCGTCCGGGAAGCCGGTCCGGCCGACGGTCCTGGCCGCGGCGTTCCTGTCCTCGCTGCGGATCGCCATGCGCATGTGGATCGAGGAGGACCTGGCCCGCGAGCCGGCCGAGGTGATGGGCGAGATCCTCGACGAGATGGCCTGCCGGTTCGACTGAGCGGGGCGCGCAAGCGGTACCCTCCGGCGACCGATCGCGCCGGGCGGCGGGACGGGACCGGCAAAAGCCGCCCGCGGTGCAGCACGGCGCCGGCCCCGCCCCGGCCGCGGCACCGCCCTACCGCGGCGGTTCGCTCAGCAGACCGGCGACGGCCCCGGGCGACCAGTGCCCGGCCGCCCCCGGCCGGGAGGCCAGGTAGGCGGCGACGGCATCCGTGTCCCATGCGCGCGCCGACGACAGTCCGGAGGCCAGGCAGCGCAGGTAGCCCGCGGACGGCGGGACGAGCGCCACGTCGCCCATGCTCCACGGCGCGGTGAACGTGAGCACGGGAAGGCCGTCGACCTGCCCCGCGCACACCAGCGTCTCGTAGCGTCCCTCGCCCACGGCCGACCGCCCGCGGGCGAGCACGTCCGTCAGGTCCAGTTGCGGGCCGGGCTCCCGGTACATCTCCTGGGCGGCGATGTCGGAGAACTGCTCCGCCGTGACCAGGTGGGCCCTGGCGAGCACCCGTCCGTCGGCCGACGGGTCGTAGAACGCCCGGCCGCCGCCCCACACCGGCGACTCGGTCGCGAAGTACACGGCGCCCGTCGGCTCGACGGCGATCGAGCGCGTGGGCAACCGGGTGTCCCGGCACCCCGGGCACTCCCCGCCCGGCCCGGCCGCCCCGGTCGGCCGCCCGCCCCGGATGCAATGGGCGAGCCGCTCCGACCGCAGGTTGGAGCCGTACGCCAGGTACCAGACCCGCCGCGGGCGCGGATCACCCGGCGGGGCCGGGTCGATGTCCACCGGGGCATTCACGGGCACGGGAACTCCAGGGGCCGACGGCACGGCGATCGCTGTGACCGGCACAGCAGGCCACCGCGACCGCCCGCCGGTCACAGCACCGGCAGCAGGTTCTTCAGCTCGAAGGCGGTGACCTCGGAGCGGTACTCCTCCCACTCCTGCTTCTTGTTGCGCAGGAAGAAGTCGAAGACGTGCTCGCCGAGGGTCTCGGCGACCAGTTCACTCCGCTCCATCAGCGAGATCGCCTCGCCCAGGTTCTGCGGCAGCGGTTCGATGCCCATCGCGCGGCGCTCCGCGTCGGACAGGGCCCAGACGTCGTCGTCGGCACCGGCCGGGAGCGCGTAGCCCTCCTCTATGCCCTTGAGGCCCGCGGCGAGCAGTACCGCGTAGGTGAGGTACGGGTTGGCGCCGGAGTCGATGGAGCGGACCTCGACGCGGGCGGAGCCGGTCTTGCCGGGCTTGTACATCGGGACGCGGATGAGTGCGGAGCGGTTGTTGTGGCCCCAGCAGATGTACGAGGGGGCCTCGCCGCCGGCGCCCGCGGCGCGGGAGGAGCCGCCCCAGATGCGCTTGTAGGAGTTGACCCACTGGTTGGTCACGGCGGAGATCTCCGCGGCGTGGTTCAGCAGGCCGGCGATGAACGACCGCCCGATCTTGGAGAGTTGGTACTCGGCACCCGACTCGTAGAAGGCGTTGCGGTCGCCCTCGAAGAGAGAGAGGTGCGTATGCATGCCCGAACCGGGGTACTCGGAGAACGGCTTCGGCATGAACGTCGCCTGCACGCCCTGCTCCAGCGCGACCTGCTTCATCACGAGCCGGAAGGTCATGATGTTGTCGGCGGTGGAGAGCGCGTCCGCGTACCGCAGATCGATCTCCTGCTGGCCGGGGGCGCCCTCGTGGTGGCTGAACTCGACCGAGATGCCCATGGATTCGAGCATGGTGATCGCCTGGCGGCGGAAGTCCATGCCGACGTTCTGCGGGGTGTGGTCGAAGTAGCCGGAGCTGTCGGCGGGCGTCGGGCGGCTGCCGTCGACCGGCTTGTCCTTCAACAGGAAGAACTCGATCTCCGGGTGGGTGTAGAAGGTGAAGCCCAGGTCGGACGTCTTGGCGAGGATGCGCTTGAGGACGTAGCGCGGATCGGCGAAGGACGGCGAGCCGTCGGGCATCAGGATGTCGCAGAACATCCGGGCCGTGCCGGGTGCCTCCGCGCGCCACGGAAGGATCTGGAACGTACCCGGGTCCGGCTTGGCGATCATGTCGGATTCGTACACCCGGGCGAAGCCCTCGATGGCGGAGCCGTCGAAGCCGATTCCCTCGTCAAACGCCTGTTCCAGTTCGGCGGGGGCCACGGCGACGGATTTGAGGTAGCCGAGGACATCGGTGAACCACAGCCGTACGAAGCGGATGTCGCGCTCCTCAAGCGTCCTGAGGACGAATTCCTGCTGCTTGTCCATAGCCACATCCTTGCAGTTCAGACGGTTCATGCACCACCGCCCGGGGTGGGGAGGAGCTCCAGTGTCACGGCCCGGGATTTCACCCAGATTACGCACACGGAGTGAGATGGAGCACCCGGCCACCCACTACGATCTGCGCCCATGGCACGCACGGGGTGGAGCGGCTCGACCACTGTCCGGTGCGTGCCGGTTCCCGGATCCCTTCCGTCCCTTCCCGCCTCTTCGCAGAAGGACCTGACGACATGAGCTTCGACCACCGGCCCCACCCGGAACAGACGCACGACGCCGACCGCACGCGCGGGCGCCGCAATCGCGTCCTGGCCATAGCCCTGAGCGTTCTCGTCGTCGTCGGCCTCGTCGGATTCGGCTCGTACACGCTGCTGAACAAGTCCGAGGCGGCGGAGAACGAGCAGAACGCCATGCCGGACGACGCCAAGGCCCCCGCACCCGACCGGCGGAGGCAGCCGGCCGGTGGCTCCATCGAGGGGCTGAGGACCTGGGACGCGGCGAAGCTGACCCGCAACCACGTCAGCGGCCCCGTCGACTACCCGATGAAGCCCCCGGTCGGCGGTGACCACAATCCGGTCTGGCTGAACTGCGACGGCGAGGTCTACGAGGAGACGGTCCCCGACGAGAACGCCGTGCACTCCCTGGAGCACGGATCGGTGTGGGTGACGTACACGGACAAGGCCGCGAAGGCCGATGTGGCGAAGCTCGCCGAGCGGGTCGGCAGGACGCCGTACTCGCTGATGAGCCCGTACCCGGACCAGGCCGGCACGATCATGCTGACCGCCTGGGGCAATCAGGTGACGGTGGACGGCGCCGACGACCCGCGCGTCGACACGTTCTTCTCGGCGTTCGTGCAGGGGCCGCAGACGCCGGAGCCCGGCGCGGCGTGCACGGGCGGGCGGGGCGCCCGGTGACCGCGGCACGACGCGGTCGGCGCGCCGAGTGGGCGGCGGGTTCCGCCGTGGTGCTCGCCCTGCTGTTCGCGGGTGCGGCGACGGTCGCCTCCGCGCGGGACGACGGCACGCACCACGCCGCCGCGGCACCCGCCCCCGCTCCGGGCACGCCCGCGGTGGACTCCGCCGACGCCGGATTCGCGCGGGACATGGCGGTCCACCACCAGCAGGCCGTGGAGATGTCCTTCATCGTGCGCGACCGCACCCGGGACGAGGAGGTGCGCCGCCTCGCGTACGACATCGCCAACACGCAGGCCAACCAGCGGGGCATGATGCTCGGCTGGCTGGACCTGTGGGAGCTGCCGAAGACGGCCCCCGGCGGCCGGCCGCCGATGGCCTGGATGGGGTCCGGGCACGAGGGCCACGGCACGGGCACGGCGGGGACTGCGGAGACGGCTGGGACCGCAGGGGCTGCGGGGGCCGCGGAAACCGAGGGCGGTTTTCGGGTCCATGACGGCTCCCTCATGCCCGGCATGGCCACCCGGACCCAGCTGGACCGACTGCGCACGGCGAGCGGCCGGGACGCCGAGGTCCTGTACCTCCGGCTGATGAGCGACCACCACCGGGGCGGCATCGACATGGCCCGCGGCTGCGCCCGGCTCTGCGCGGTGAAGGCGGAGAACCGGCTGGCCCGGGGCATGGTGGAGGCCCAGCAGTCCGAACTGGACATGATGGCCGGGATGCTCCGAGCGCGCGGGGCGGAACCCCGGTCGTGACGGGCCCGGCCGTCGTGGACGGGCGCGGACGGGCGGGGCGCGCAGGGACGCACCTGAACGGGTGACAGCGGTCGCGTACTCCGAACGGGCGTATGACGATGGGATCACTCGGGGGTGAACAGCATGCCCGTCGGTACGCAGGAGGAATCGCTCATGACCACTGCGAAGGACATCATGCACACCGGGGCCACCTGGATCCCCGCGCACGAGACGCTCGACCGGGCCGCGCAGCTGATGCGCGACCACAAGGTGGGCGCGCTGCCCATCTCGGCCAGCGGTGAGCAGGACCGGATGATCGGCATTCTCACGGACCGCGACATCGTGATCGGTTGCGTGGCGATGGGGCACGATCCGGCGAGGATGACCGCGGGCGAGCTGGCCCAGGGCACCCCGCGCTGGATCGACGCCGGCGCGGACGTGGACCAGGTCCTGCAGGAGATGCAGACACACCGGATCCGTCGGCTCCCGGTGGTCCAGAACAAGAAGCTGATCGGCATGATCAGCGAGGCCGACCTGGCACAGCACCTCTCCGACGAGCAGCTCGCCTGCTGGGTGGAGAACGTCTACGCCCGCGGCTGACGAGTAGGTCTCGCACCCGGTCGCGGCCTTCCGTGCCCGATGGCCCGGCACCCGGCTCCACGGGTGCCGGGCCGCCGTGTGCCGCCCGCCCCGCGCCTGCGTGGTTCCGCCGCGGTTTCGCGGGTACCCCGGCCCGGGGCGCGCCGACCCGTCCATGCTTCTCGGGCTCCCCCGTCAGCATTGAGGCGATACGTTTCCGCGCGCTCCCCGGGCGAGATATACCCAACCGGGGTAAGGTGCTCTGCATGACCCTGAGTGATCGTGTGACATACGGACAGTTGCCCCCGTCCGCGGCGCTGCTCATCGGGATCGCCCGCGTCCTCGCGGACGCCGCGGCGCGGGTGTCGCCGATGCCGGGGGCGGTCCCCCGGCTCCGCCGTGGCCTTCGCGCCCCCTTGTCGGTGCCGCGCATATAGGAGGGGACCCGCCTCCCCCTCCCCAGCAGACCGGCCCACCGACAACACCCCGAGGTGCTCTTCGTCATGCGCACTCCTCCCACCCGCCGCGCCGTGCTCGGCGCGGCCGTCGCCACCGTCGGCACGGCAGCCCTGGCCTCCTGCTCCGGCGATTCCGACCCCGGCCACGGCAGTCCTCGGCCCAGCGGTGCGCAGGCCGGCGGCCCGGAGCCCGGCGGTGCGAACCGCGGGAAGGCCGGTCGCGGAAGATCCGAGGGCGAGTACGTCTCCCCCCACGGCGAGGAGGTCGCGGCGGCCGAGGCCAAGCGGCCCTCGGGGCCGCTGCGGAAGTTCCACCTCACCACCACGCCGGCCCGCCTCGACCTGGGCGGCGGGCTGGTCGTCGGCTCCTGGGCCTACGAGGCCCGGCTGCCCGGCCCGGAGCTCCGGTTCACGGTGGGCGAGAACGTGGCGCTCACCCTCGCCAACCACCTGCCGGACGCGACCACCCTGCACTGGCACGGCCTCAACGTGCGCAACGACATGGACGGCGTCCCCGACCTGACCCAGCGGCCCATCAAGGCGGGCGCGGATTTCTCGTACCGCTTCAAGGTGCCGCACCCGGGGACGTACTGGTACCACCCGCACACGGGCGTCCAGCAGGACCGGGGCCTGTACGCGCCGCTGATCGTGGAGGACCCGAAGGAACCCCTGAAGTACGACAAGGAGTGGGTCGTCGTCCTGGACGACTGGGTCGACGGGGTGGACGGCTCCACGCCGGACGGGGTGCTCGACGAGCTCAGCGGCGGCCGGGGCGGCATGGACCACAGCGGGATGCGTCACGGGTCCGGGGACGGCGGGTCCGGCAAGGACGACACCGACGACGGTCACGACATGGACGTCATGGACGACAAGCGCGACGCGAACGACGACGACGGCCGCCGGGGCCCCGCCGCGTCATCCGGGGCACCGAGGTCCGCCGGTTCGTCCGGACGCCGCTCGGGTCCCTCGCGGATCCTGAGGGACGGCTTCAGCGAACTGCTCGACAGCCACGGCGGCAACGTCGCCTACCCGTACTACCTGATCAACGGCCGCATCCCGAAGGCACCCACCTCCTTCACCGCCAGACCCGGCGACCGCATCCGGCTGCGCATCATCAACGCGGGCGGCGACACCGCCTTCCGCGTCGCGCTCGGCGGGCACCGGATGACCATCACCCACACCGACGGCTACCCGGTCCGGCACACCACGACGGACGCCCTGCTGATGGGCATGGGCGAGCGCTACGACGTGATCGTCACCGCCAAGGACGGGGTGTTCCCGCTCACCGCGCTCGCCGAGGGCAAGGGGGCCACCGCGCTGGCCCTGCTGCGCACCGGGCAGGGCACGCCGCCCGCCGCCTCCGTGCGTCCGAAGGAACTCGACGGGAAGCTGGTGGAGGCGGGCGACCTGTCACCGCACGAGTCCGTGGCGCTGTCGGCCCGGGAGCCCGACCGGACCATCCGGTTCAAGCTCACCGGCACGATGAAGGCGTACGACTGGGGCTTCGACCACGAGCCGTACGCCCCCGACCGCCGCCGTCCGGTGGCGGCGGGCGAGCGGGTGAGGCTGGAATTCTTCAACATCACGTCGATGTGGCACCCCATCCACCTGCACGGCCACTCGTTCGGCGTGGTGGGGGCGGCGGGGCCGCGGCACCACGCCTCCCGGCGGCGCGAGCCGCAGTGGGCGCGCAAGGACACCGTGATCGTCCGGCCGAACAGTTCGATGGCGGTGGAGTTCGACGCGGACAACCCGGGCCTGTGGATGCTCCACTGCCACAACATCTACCACTCGGACGTGGGAATGATGACGGTCCTCGGCTACCGCCGCTGATCCGCCGACGCCGACCTTCCCCGACGGGCCGGTCCGCCGCCGCGCGACCCGCGGGGGAAGGCGCCGGGGCGGCCCGCCGGGAGATCGCGTCAGTCAGACGATTACACTGGTGCGCGTGCCTCAACTACGCCTCGCACTGAATCAGATCGACTCGACCGTCGGTGATCTCGCCGGCAACGCCGAGGCGGTCGTCCACTGGACCCGGCACTCCGCCGAACAGGGCGCCCATCTCGTGGCGTTCCCCGAGATGATGCTGACCGGCTACCCCGTCGAGGACCTGGCCCTGCGGTCGTCCTTCGTCGATGCCTCGCGCCGGGCGCTGCGCGCGCTCGCCGCCCGGCTCGACGACGAAGGTCTCGGGGAGCTGCCGGTGGTCGTCGGCTACCTCGACCGTTCCGAGAAGGCGCAGCCGCGCTACGGCCAGCCGGCCGGCGCCCCGCAGAACGCCGCCGCGGTGCTGCACCGCGGGCAGGTCGCGCTGACCTTCGCCAAGCATCACCTCCCCAACTACGGCGTCTTCGACGAGTTCCGGTACTTCGTGCCGGGCGACTCGATGCCGGTCGTGCGGGTGCACGGCGTGGATGTGGCGCTGGCGATCTGCGAGGACCTCTGGCAGGACGGCGGGCGGGTGCCGGCCGCGCGGGCGGCGGACGCCGGACTGCTGCTGTCGATCAACGCCTCGCCGTACGAGCGGGACAAGGACGACACCAGGCTGGAACTCGTCCGCAAGCGGGCCCAGGAGGCCGGCTGCACCACCGCGTACCTGGCCATGATCGGCGGCCAGGACGAGTTGGTCTTCGACGGCGACTCCATCGTCGTCGACCGGGACGGCGAGGTGATCGCCCGCGCCCCGCAGTTCGCCGAGGGCTGCGTCGTGCTCGACCTCGAACTGCCCGCCGCCTCGGCCGAGCCGCCGGCCGGCGTGGTGAACGACGGCCTGCGGATCGACCGGGTGGTGCTCTCCGAGGAGCCCCTGCCGGCCTACGAGCCGGAGCTGGCCGGCGGTTACGCGGAGCGTCTCGACGACGACGAGGAGCTGTACTCGGCGCTGGTCGTGGGCCTGCGGGCGTACGCGGCGAAGAACGGTTTCCGCAGCGTGCTGATCGGGCTCTCCGGCGGGATCGACTCGGCGCTGGTCGCGGCGATCGCCTGTGACGCGCTGGGCGCGCAGAACGTGTACGGCATCTCCATGCCGTCGAAGTACTCCTCGGACCACTCCAAGGGCGACGCGGCCGAGCTGGCCCGCCGCACGGGGCTGAACTTCCGCACCGTGCCGATCGAGCCGATGTTCGACGCGTACATGGATTCGCTGGGGCTCGCCGGTCTCGCCGAGGAGAACCTCCAGTCCCGGCTGCGCGGCACGATGCTGATGGCCGTCTCCAACCAGGAGGGCCAGATCGTTCTCGCGCCGGGCAACAAGTCCGAGCTGGCTGTCGGCTACTCGACGCTGTACGGCGACTCGGTCGGGGCGTACGGGCCGATCAAGGACGTCTACAAGACGTCGATCTTCCGGCTCGCGAAGTGGCGCAACCGCGCCGCCGAGGAGCGCGGGCAGACCCCGCCGATCCCGGAGGCGTCGATCACCAAGCCGCCCAGCGCCGAGCTGCGCCCGGACCAGGTCGACACCGACTCGCTGCCCGACTACGACGTGCTGGACCGGATCCTGGAGCTGTACGTCGACTGCGACCGGGGCCTGGCGGAGATCGTCGCGGCCGGGTTCGACGAGGCGCTGGTGGCGAAGACGCTGCGGATGGTGGACACGGCGGAGTACAAGCGTCGGCAGTACCCGCCGGGCACGAAGATCTCCCCCAAGGGCTTCGGCAAGGACCGGCGGCTGCCGATCACCAACCGGTGGCGCGAGTCGGGCTGACCGGGGGCGGGCTCACAGCTCCACGCGGGCCGCGATCGGCAGGTGGTCGCTGTCCGTCGCCGGGAGCGTCCAGGACGCCTTCGGTTCGACGCCCTTCACCAGGATCTGGTCGATCCTCGCCATCGGGAAGGACGCCGGCCAGCTGAAGCCGAAGCCGTCGCCGGCGGCGCCCTGGGTGGACCTCAGCTGCGAGGAGACCGCGTTGAGCGAGCGGTCGTTCATCGTGCCGTTGAGGTCGCCCAGCAGGATCACCTTGTCGAGCCGCTCGTCGGCGATGGCCTCGCCCAGGGTGTCCGCGCTGCCGTCGCGCTGGTTGGCGGTGAATCCGGCGTGCAGCTTGACCCGTACGGACGGCAGGTGGGCCACGTAGAAGGCGACGTCCCCCCGGGGCGTCGTCACCGTGGCCCGCATCGCCCGGGGCCAGCCCATCTTGATGTCGACCTCGCGGGGGTCGCGCATCGGGTACTTGCTCCACAGCCCGACGGTCCCCTGCACCGAGTGGTAGGGGTAGCGGTCGGCGAGTGCCGCCTCGTACTCCGCCACCTGGCCGTCCGGCAGTTCCTCCAGGGCGAGGACGTCGGCACCGGAGCCCGCCACCTGCCGGGCGGTGCCGGCGGGGTCGGAGTTGCCGGCGTTGACGTTGTGGGTGGCGACGGTGAGGTCGCCGCCGGAGCCCGACTTGCCGGTGAGCAGCCCGCCGAACAGGTTGAACCAGACCAGGACGGGCAGCAGCAGGGCGATCAGCGCGGTCGCCGAGCGGCGCACCAGGCCCAGGATCAGCAGCAGCGGGACGAACAGGCCGATCCACGGCAGGAACGTCTCGATGAGGCTGCCCAGGTTGCCGACGGTGTTCGGGATCCGGGCGTGGAAGACCATCACGAGGGTCAGGAGCACCGAGCAGGCGGCCAGGACGACACCGCGCCGCCAGATGCCCCGGGCGCGGCCCCAGCGGTCCCGCAGATCCCGGAGGTCCCGGAGCCGGGACCCGGTGCGCGGCGGCTCCGCACGGTCGCTGCCGGTGTCCGCTCCGTACGCCTGCACCATCGCGCTGTCCTCACCTTGCCGTGCATGTAGCCGCGCCCTCGACCCTAAGGGCTCTCCCGGGATACCCGGTGGACCGGCCCCGGGCGATGCGCGACGTGTTCCCCGCCGTCCTCGACGGCCGTACGGTCACCAGGACGAGCGGCGGGGTGCCGGGAGTTCCTGCCGGATGACTCCCGCAGCGGCTTGTGACAGAACGATCACACACCGGTCGTTCCCGGCGCCTCGGGCGTCCGGGGCGGTGTGCGGCCCCCGTCCCGGGGACGTACCGGTCCCAGTCCCTCGATCAGGGCCCGGACGATGCGATCGGTGAGGTCCTCGGTCAGCGGCGCGTCCGGCCGGTGGATGGTGCGCACGAGCATGGGGCCGACGAAGAGGTCGTCCATCAGCTCCACGTCCAGGTCGGCACGGAGTTCGCCCGCGGCGACGGCCCGTCGCACGGCGGCCACCATGGCGGTGCGCCGGGGCGCCATGACGGTGCACTGGTACTCGGACCACAGCTTGGGATGGCTCTTCATCTGCGCGAAGACGTTGTGGAGCAGGACGGACGAGCGCTGGGCCAGGCCGCGCCGCCGTATCGACTCCAGCAGCAGTCGCAGGTCGTCGAGGCCGGCGGTGCCGGAGACGACGGGTTCCGGGGGCTCTATGTCGCGCAGGACGTCGACGAAGAGCTCCTCCTTGCCGCTCCAGCGCCGGTAGATGGTGGCCTTGCCGACCCCGGCGGTCCGGGCGATCCGCTCGATGGACAGGGCGGCCAGGGGCTCGCCCGCCTCCAGCAGTTCGACGACGGCGTCCAGGATCGCCCGTTCGGCCGCCGCACTGCGCGGCCGGCCCCTGCGGGGTTCCGGATCCTGCCGGGCCGGACGGTCCCGGTCCTGCGCCTGCGCCTCTGCCCGCACTTGCATCCACCTCTCGCCGCGCCATTGGCGATTCCGATTCTCGCCGACGGGGACGGCATCCGTGCGGACCGCCCTCGGGTTTTGGGGGTGAGCCGGGTCCCGGGAGCGGTCCATCGGTCCTCCGCCGTCGTCAGCGGCCCGCGTCGGCCCGCACCGACGCTTCCTCCTCGCGGGCCGGGACGGACGGCCGTCCGGCGGGGGTCCGGCCCGGCAGGAACAGCGCGACCACGAGCGCACCCACCAGGGCGATGGCCGCCGAGGCGATGGCGGTGACGTGCATGGCGTCCAGGAACGCGTCGTGCGCGGCCGTCACCAGCGGGGCACCGGCCGGGCCCAGCCCGTCCGCGATGCCGAGCGTGGCCTCGATCGACTCCCCCGCGACCTTCCGGATCCCGGCCGGGAGGGCGCCGAGGTGCCCCTCGATGCCGTTCCGATAGACGGTGGACAGCACCGAGCCGAGCACGGCGATCCCGAGCGCCCCGCCGACCTGCCGGAACGTGTTGTTGACGGCCGAGCCGGAACCCGCCTTCTCCCTGGGCAGCGTCTGCATCACGGCGACCGTGACCGGCGGCATCACATGCGCCATGCCCAGCCCCTGAACGAAGAAGACCACGCACATCACCCAGATCGGCGTGTCGGCGTCGAACAGGGTGAACGCGGCGAGGCCGAGCGCCACCAGCAGCATGCCGACGGCGCACACCGCCCGGGCGCCGAACCGGTCCACGACCAGCCGGGCGCGCGGCGCGAAGATCATCTGGGCGGCGGCGAGCGGCAGGATCAGCAGACCGGCCTGCAACGCGCTCCAGCCACGCACGCTCTGCATGTAGAAGGCGGAGAAGAAGGTCACACCCATCAGCGCGAAGAAGACCAGCGCGATGGCGGCGACGGCCGCGGAGAACGCGGGCTTCTTGAAGTACGAGACGTCCAGGGCCGGGTGGCTGCTGCGCCGCTCGTGCAGGACGAACCCGGCGAGGACGGCCAGGCCGCCGACGACCGGGAGGAACACGGTGGCATCGGTGAAGTCGCCGAGCTCGCCGCCCCGGATGATGCCGTAGACGAGCAGGACCAGGCCGACGATGGACAGCAGGACACCGAACGGGTCGAGCCGGCCCGGCTTCGGGTCCTTGGAGTCCGGCACCAGCAGCGCCATCGCGATCAGGGCGATGACCACCACCGGCACGTTCACCAGGAAGATCGAGCCCCACCAGAAGTGTTCGAGCAGCAGTCCGCCGGTGATCGGGCCGATCGCGATGCCGAGGCCGACGCTGCCGGCCCAGATGCCGATGGCCTTGGGCTGCTCGTCGCGCTCGAAGACGTTCATCAGAACGGCGAGCGTGGCGGGCATGACGAACGCGGCGCCGAACCCCATCACCGCCCGCCAGGTGATCAGTTCGCCGGGCGATTCGGACATGGCGGCCAGGGCGGAACCGACGCCGAAGAGGAAGATGCCGAACAGCAGCACCTTCTTGCGGCCGAGGCGGTCGCCGAGGAGTCCCGCGGTGAAGAGGATTCCGGCGAAGACGAGCGTGTAGGAGTTGATGGCCCACTCCAGCTCGCTCTGGGTGGCGCCGATGCCGGTGGGGGCGGGGCTGGCGATGGTCTTGACCGCGACATTCAGGATCGAGTTGTCCAGCACCACGATGAGCAGGCTGAACATCAGGACGACGAGAATGGCCCAGCGGCGGCGGTGGATCGCCTCGGGCACTTGGTGCGGGGCGGTGCGAGCGCCCGACGGTATGGACATGCCGAGGAGCCTATCCGATTACCAATACGAGACCGTCTCGTATTGGTACTGCCTTTGCCGCACGTTCCTGCGGCCGACACGTGCCGGCCCGCTTTCCGGAACCGCGCGCCGGCCCACTTCACGAGGACGGTCGCGGGATGCCACCATGGAACCGGTCCAGGGACGCCGTCAGGGCGCCTTGAGATGACGAAGGAGCCATAGGCACATGTCGCTTCAGGCTGCGCGGAACAAGCCCACCTCTTCCGCCGCGGGAGCCGCCACCGACAGCAGCAAGGCGCTGTACGGAGGCAAGAGCACCCGCCGCATCACCGTCAACGACATCGCCGCCGCCACCGGGCGCGGCGAGAAGTGGCCCATGCTCACCGCGTACGACGCGATGACCGCGTCCGTCTTCGACGAGGCCGGCATCCCGGTCATGCTCGTCGGGGACTCCATGGGCAACTGCCACCTCGGCTACGAGACCACCGTGCCCGTGACGATGGACGAGATGGCGGTCCTCTCCGCCGCCGTCGTACGGGGCACCAGGCGCGCGCTGATCGTCGCCGACCTGCCCTTCGGGGCGTACCAGGAAGGACCCGTCCAGGCCCTGCGCAACGCCACCCGGCTGATCAAGGAGTCCGGCGTCGGTGCGGTCAAGCTGGAGGGCGGGGAGCGCAGCCACGAGCAGATCCGGCTGCTGGTCGAGGCAGGCATCCCGGTGATGGCCCACATCGGCCTGACCCCGCAGTCCGTGAACGCGATGGGCTACCGGGTCCAGGGGCGCGGCGAGGAGGCGGCGCAGCAGATGCTGCGCGACGCCAAGGCCGTGCAGGACGCGGGGGCGTTCGCCGTCGTCCTGGAGCTGGTGCCGGCCGAGCTGGCCGCCGAGGTCACCCGCACCCTGCACATCCCGACCGTCGGTATCGGCGCCGGCCCCGACACGGACGCCCAGGTGCTGGTCTACACCGACATGGTCGGGCTGACCGGCGGCAAGGTGCCGCGCTTCACCAAGCAGTACGCGAACCTCCGCGAGGTGCTGGGCGAGGCGGCGAAGGAGTTCGCGCAGGAGGTCGTCGGCGGCGCGTTCCCGGCCGCCGAGCACACCTTCCACTGAGGACCGACCCGTCATCCATGGTGGCCCGCCGGGGATGACGGGACGGCCCTTGGGCCCACCGGGCTCCCGGCCCACCGGACCACGAGCACTCCCGCACGTCGTTCCACCGGGGCCCGGCCACCGGACGGGCCCCGGTCACGGTCCATCTCCCGCACCACCGACAGCCCGCCGACATCCCCCATCGGCGGGCTGTCGGCCTGTTGTCGGCGGACTGTCGGCAACGCCTGGTCCCATGGGGACATGACGCGAAACGACAAGAACCCCAGGAGCGGCTCGAACGCCGTGGAGGTCCGGGGGCTGGTCAAGCACTACGGCTCGACCAAGGCTCTGGACGGCGTGGACCTCGATGTCCGCGAGGGCACCGTGCTCGGTGTGCTCGGGCCCAACGGCGCCGGCAAGACCACGCTCGTGCGCTGCCTGTCCACCCTGATCGTCCCCGACGCCGGACACGCCACCGTCGCGGGCTTCGACGTGGTCAAGCAGCCCCGGCAGCTGCGCCGCACCATCGGGCTGACCGGACAGTACGCCTCGGTCGACGAGAAGCTCTCCGGCTGGGAGAACCTCTACATGATCGGGCGGCTGCTCGATCTGTCGCGCAAGGCCGCCCGGTCCCGGGCCGACGAACTCCTGGAGCGTTTCTCGCTCACCGAAGCGGCAGGGCGCGCCGCGATGGACTACTCCGGCGGCATGCGGCGCCGTCTCGACCTCGCCGCGTCGATGATCGGCAGTCCGGCCGTCCTCTACCTGGACGAGCCGACGACGGGGCTCGACCCCCGTACCCGCAACGAGGTCTGGGAGGAGGTGCGGCGGATGGTCGAGGAGGGGGCGACCGTGCTGCTCACCACCCAGTACATGGAGGAGGCGGAGCAGCTCGCGAGCGAGCTCACCGTCATCGACAAGGGCCGGATCATCGCCAGCGGCGGGGTCGACGAGCTCAAGGCGAAGGTCGGCGGCCGCACCCTGCAGATCCGGCCCTCGGACCCGGCGCAGCTGCCCGCGATGGCGCTGGCGATCAAGGAGGCCGGGCTCGACGGGGTCGCGGGCGCCCAGGCCGTCCCGGGCGAGGGCCTGCTGTACGTACCGATCCTCAGCGACGAGCAGTTGACCGCCGTCATCGGCCTGCTCGGCACCCGGGGCTTCTCGCTGGCGCACGTCGCCACCGCGCTGCCCAGCCTGGACGAGGTGTTCCTGGCGATCACCGGCGAGAAGAGCGCTTCCGCCACCGACACGATCCCCGCGGAGGTCGCGGCATGAGCACGACGATCCAGAAGCCCGCCACCACCGGTTCCGCTCCCGCCGCGCCGCCGCGGACGCTCCCCGACGAGGGCCGGATCGGGCTGCGCGCCAACCTGCGGCACATCGGCGCGCTGATGCGGCGCAATCTGCTCCAGATCAAGAAGGATCCGGAGTCGATGTTCGACGTGCTGCTGATGCCCATCGTCTTCACCCTGCTGTTCGTGTACGTCTTCGGCGGGTCCATCGGCTCCAGCCTGGGCGGTGACCGGCAGACGTACATCAACTACGTCGTCCCCGGTCTGATGGCGATGATGGGCATGAACATCGCCACCGCGGTCGGCACGGGGGTCAACGACGACTTCCGCAAGGGGATCATGGACCGGTTCCGGACGATGCCCATCGCCCGCTCGTCGGTCCTCATCGCCAAGATCCTCGTCGAGATGGGCCGGATGCTGGTCGCCACGGCGATCCTGCTGGGCATGGGCTTCCTGCTCGGCATGGAGCTGAAGACCTCGGTGCTCGGCCTGCTCGCCGCGGTCGGTCTGTCGGTGACGTTCGGCGCCGCGATCATGTGGATCTTCATCCTGCTGGGGCTGTCGGTGAAGACCGCCCAGGCGGTTCAGGGATTGGGGTTCCTGGTGCTCATGCCCCTCCAGTTCGGTTCGTCGATCTTCGCCCCGCCCGCCACGATGCCGGGCTGGCTCCAGGCGTTCACCGACTACAACCCGCTGTCCAACCTGGCGGACGCGGCGCGCGGGCTGATGATCGGCGGCCCGGTCGCCCACGCGGTGTGGCTGACGCTCGGCTGGGCGGTGGCGATCACCGCGGTGGCGGCTCCGCTCGCGGTGGCCAAGTTCCGCAAGCGGAGCTGAGGCCCCGCCGTCCGCCACCGGCCGGTGCGACCCGACGGCCGGTGGCAAACGGTTCGGTGCAACGGCCGGTGGCGAACGGTTCGGTCCCCATGGCCGGTGCGCGACCGGCGGGGCCGTCAGTCCCGGTACGTTTCGGCGAGGGCGGCGGCCTCCTCCATGGAGAGGCCGCCGCCCTCGGCGTACGCGGCGTCGTAGGCGGCCCGGCCGAGGACGGCGACGGCCGTCCCCTCCGCCGCGGCCCAGTCGTGCCGTTCCATCGACGTGGGTACGTACGTGGGGGACAGCAGTCCGCGTCCGGCCCCGAGCAGCCGGGCCGCGGCCACGGCTCGCCGCTCGCCGCCGAGGCCGGCCAACGATCGTGCGACGCCGACCAGTTGGATGACCGTCATGTGGGGGGCCACCATCTGCGACAGCCGGTCCTGGGACCGGGCCAGCGCCGTCAGGCCCTTGGGCAGGGCCTCGGCGTACCGGCCGTCCTGGTTGTCCAGCCAGGCCAGCGCGCCCTGCAGGAACCCGTCGAAGATCGCCAGCGTGTCGGAACGGAACTCCTCGCGCAGGATGTCGAGTTGCTCACGCGCCTCGTCGGTGCGTCCGCTGCGGCCCAGCCACAGGGCGAGGTGGAGCCGGGCGGCGGGCATCGCCTCGTGGCTCGCCCCGTGCCCCTCCGCGATCACGCCCCGCATGATCGCCTCGCCCTCGTCGCCGCGGCCGAGCTCGGTGAGCACGGACGCGTGGCGGGCCCTGAGGACCAGCGTCTGGGACCGGGCGCCGAGCCTTTCCGCGTGTTCGACGGCGGCCTGGAAGTCCTCGGCCGCGCGCACGTATTCGCCGCGCTTCTCGTTGGCCTCGCCCCGGGAGGAGAGCGCCTCGGCGGCGCCCCAGTCGTCACCGAGCCGGATGAAGATCTCCAGGCTCTCGTCGGCGTCGGCGCGCGCCTCGCCCGCCCAGTCGGTCCGGTTGGCCAGGACGTTGGCCCGCATCTGGAGCGCGCCGGCCAGTTCCCACGTATAGCCGAACTCGCGGCAGGCCCGGACCGCTTCGTCCATCAGGACGCGCAGGTCGTCGATCTCTCCGGTCATCATGACCGCGAAGAACCACAGCGAGGCCGGGGCGCGGCAGGTCTGCGGCTGGCCCGGACGGTAGGTGTTCGCGATGACGCGCAGCCGGGCCATGCCCTTCTCGTCGGTCCACACGTCCAGGTCGTGGTCCATGCTGGCCAGTTGGACCAGGGCCACCTGGCGCCGGGCCTCCTGGAGCAGGTCGGGCGGCATGGGCGGCGGTGCGTCGGTGCAGCGCTCGTGCAGGGAGGGCACGGGTCCGGCGGGCCCGGCGAAGGGGTCGGGGCCCAGGGCCGCGACCGCGTCGGCCCAGTGCAGGGCGTCGGCGCGCAGGTCCCGCATCTGCCAGTACCAGCACATCGACAGCACCACGCAGAGTGCCTCCTGCTCGTCGCGGGCGGCGACGGCGCGGCGCAGGGCGGTGCGGATGTTCTCGTACTCGCGGCGGAAGAGTTCGATGGCGTCGCGCTGACCGGCCCCCCGGAGCTCCGGGTCGGTGGTCCGGGCCAGTTCCCGGTAGTGCACCAGGTGGCGCCGCTCCACGGTGTCGCGTTCCGCCGCCGCGTCGAGCCGTTCGGCGGCGTACTCGGCGACGGTCTCCAGGAGCCGGTAGCGCATTCCTCCGTCCTCGGCGGGTGCGGCGACGACGAGGGACTTGTCGACGAGCGAGCCGAGCAGCCCGGCGACCTCGGGCCCGCCCCGGGGGCCGTCGGCGCAGACCGCCTCGGCGGCGCCCAGGGTGCAGCCGCCCGCGAAGACCGACAGCCTGCGCAGCACGGCGCGTTCGGCGTCGTCGAGCAGGTCCCAGGACCAGTCGACGACGGCGCGCAGCGTCTGCTGGCGGGGCAGTACGGTACGGGCCCCGCTGGTGAGCAGCCGGAACCGGTCGTCGAGCCGGTCGGCGATCTGCCGCGGGGTGAGCATCCGCAGCCGGGCGGCGGCGAGTTCGATGGCGAGCGGGAGCCCGTCGAGACGGCGGCAGATCTCGGCGGCGGCCTCGGCGGTCCCCTCGTCCGTGTCGGTCCGGAAGCCCGGCCGGGCGGCGGCGCCGCGGTCGGCGAACAGCCGGAGCGCCATCGGGGCGGGCAGCGGGTCGACCGGGCGGACGAACTCACCGGGCACCCCGAGGGGTTCGCGGCTGGTGGCCAGCACGGTGAGTCCCGGGCAGCGGGCGAGCAGGTGGTCGGCGAGGGCGGCGGCGGCCCCGATGACGTGCTCGCAGTTGTCCAGGAGCAGGAGCATCCGGCGCCGGGAGCAGTGCTCGGTGAGGCGTACCAGGGGGTCGCCCGCATGACCCTCGGCGACCCGCAGCTCCTCGGCACCCGCTCCGCGCAGGACGGTCTCGCGGGCGCCGAGCGCGCTCAGCACGGCCTCCGGTACGGCCTCCGGGTCGTCGACGGGTGCGAGTTCGGCCAGCCAGACGCCGTCGGGCCAGGCGGGGGCGACGGATTCGGCGGCCTCCTGGGAGAGCCGGGTCTTGCCCGCGCCGCCGGGCCCGAGAAGGGTGACCAGCCGGGCGCGCGCGAGGTCGGTGCGCAGGGCCCCGATGTCGTCGTCGCGCCCGACGAAGCTGGTGAGCCGGGCCCGGAGGTTGCCCCGCGGGGCCGCGGGGGGCTCGGGGACGGCGGGGCGCGGCGGACCGGGCCGCCGCTCCTCACCCGTCACGTCCTGGGCCAGCAGCTCGGCGTGCAGGGCACGCAGTTCGGGTCCGGGGTCGGCGCCGAGCCGGTCGGCGAGCACGGTGCGCACCTCGTCGTAGGCGGCGAGTGCCTGGGCCGTGCGCCCGGCGTCGCGCAGGGCCCGCAGCCGCAGCGCCTGGAGCGGTTCGTCGATCGGGTGCTCGGCGCACAGGGCGACGAGTTCGGGCAGGACCTCGTCCGCCCGGCCGAGCAGGAGGGCCGCGGCGATCCCGGTGCGGCGGGCCTCCAGCCGCCGGGCCGTCCAGCGCGCGGCGAGGGCGTCGCGGTCGGGCAGATCGGCGAGGGCCGGTCCGCGCCACAGGGCGAGCGCGTCGTCGAGCACGGCCCGTGCCTTGGCCGGGTCGCCTCCTGCCAGTGCCCGCGTCCCCTCCCCCGCGAGCCGCTCGAAGCGGTACAGATCGATGTCGTCGGGCTCGGCGGCCAGCCGGTAGCCGCTCTCGCCGGAGGTGACCGCCGCGCGGCCGAGGGCCCGGCGCAGCCGCCCGACGAGCGCCTGGAGCGCGCCCGTGGCGTCGGTCGGCGGGTCGCCGTCCCACACCTCGTCGACGAGCACGGCGGCCGGGACGGGGCGGCCGGGGCGCAGCGCGAGGGCGGTGAGCAGGGCGCGCAGCCGCGCCCCGCCGACGGTGACGGCCGTGCCGTCGTCGCGGAGTGCCCGGGTGGTGCCGAGGATGCTGTAGCGCACGCGCCTATTCTCCGTGACCGCGGGCGGAAGACGGACACGTGTACGGATGTATCCGTGTTCGTCGGGTGCGCGGGGCATTCGTCATGGCTCCACCCTGAACCGAACCACCGCCCCGGCGCGAGACGTTTGTGACGTGTCGGCGGTACGGTCGGACTCGCCGCACCGCACCGACCGGCCCGTCCCCCTGGAGTTCGCCGATGCCCACCGCAGCAGCCCGCAGCGACCGGCGGATCAGCCCGGTCTTCCTCGGTATCGTCGCCGTGACGGCGGTGTCGGGCTGGGCGGTGTGGACGGATTTCGCCGAGCGGCCCGGCATCGCGCTCTTCCTCTTCGTGACGGCGGCCTGGGTGGTGTCGCTCTGCCTGCACGAGTACGCGCACGCCCGGACCGCGCTGCACAGCGGCGACATCTCCATCGGGGCGAAGGGCTACCTGACCCTGAACCCGCTGAAGTACACCCATGCGCTGCTGAGCATCGTGCTGCCGGTGCTGTTCGTGATCATGGGCGGTATCGGTCTGCCGGGCGGCGCGGTCTTCATCGAGCGGGGCCGGATCCGGGGCCGCTGGCGGCACAGCCTGATCTCGGCGGCGGGCCCGCTGACGAACGTGCTGTTCGCGATCGTCTGCACGGCGCCGTTCTGGCTGCACGCGCTGGACGGCGTCCCGCCGGTCTTCCGGTACGCGCTGGGTTTCCTGGCGCTGCTCCAGGTCACGGCCGCGATCCTCAACTTCGTCCCGGTGCCGGGGCTGGACGGGTACGGAGTGATCGAGCCGTGGCTGTCGTACCGCGTCCGCCGCCAGGTCGAGCCGTTCGCCCCGTTCGGGCTGATCGCGGTGTTCGGCGTGCTGTGGATCCCCGAGGTCAACGCGGTGTTCTTCGACGCGATCCACGGCCTGCTGCGGGCACTGGGCATCGACGAGTTCACGACGTACTGCGGTTTCGACGCCTACCGCTTCTGGCGGGCCGCCGACCCGGTCTGCTCGCTGCCGGGCTGACCGGCAGCGGCCACCCACGGGGCGGCGTCCGGCCTCGGCCGTCCCGCGGTCCGCGACCGGCTCACGGCCGGTCCGTGATCAGCTCGTGGCGGACTGGGCGCGGTGCCGTCGCACGTAGAACCACGCCATGTTCGACGCGAGCCCGGCCAGCAGGATCCAGACGATCCCGAGCCACTGGCCCCGGGTGAACGAGATCACGGCCGCGACGACGGCCAGGACGCAGACGGCGATGGCGTAGAGAGCGAGGCGGGGCATGGGGGTCGGCTCCTGTCCGGGGCGGTGCACGGTCCCGTCCAGTGTCCCCCATGCCCCGGTCCGCCCGACGCGGGGTGGCCCGGACGGCCGGTGCCCCGACGGAGGGGTTCACCGGCCCGGCGCACACCCTCCTGCCGGGCACCCGGCGGGCTCTCAGCCGTCGGTGGCGCGGACGTCGGTGACGCGCAGGCCCGCGTGCGCCTTGTAGCGGCGGTTCACCGAGATCAGGTTGGCGACGAGCGACTCGACCTGGTGGGCGTTGCGCAGCCGCCCGGCGAAGATGCCGCGCATGCCGGGGATCCGGCCCGCCAGGGCCTGTACCAGGTCGGTGTCGGCGCGGGCCTCGCCGAGCACCAGCACATCGGTGTCGATCTCCTCGACGGCGGTGTCCTGGAGCAGCACCGCGGAGAGGTGGTGGAAGGCGGCGGTGACCCGGGACTCCGGGAGCAGCGCGGCCGCCTGCTCGGCGGCGCTGCCCTCCTCGGGCTTCAGCGCGTAGGCGCCCTTCTTGTCGAAGCCGAGCGGATTGACGCAGTCGATGACGAGCTTGCCCACGAGTTCGCCGCGCAGCGACTCCAGGGTCTTGGCGTGGCCGTCCCACGGCACGGCCACGATCACGATGTCGCTGCGCCGGGCGCACTCCGCGTTGTCCGCGCCCTCGACACCGTGGCCCAGCTCCTCCGCGGCGGTCCGTGCGCGGTCCGCGGCCCGGGAGCCGATGATCACCTTCTGGCCGGCGCGGGCGAACCGGTAGGCGAGGCCGCGGCCCTGCGGGCCGGTGCCGCCGAGCACACCGACGGTCAGCCCGGACACCTCCGGGAGGTCCCAGGGGTCCTTGGCCGCGGGCTTGGGGGTGCTGTCCGTGTCATTCGTCGTCATGACCACGACCTTACGGCGAGGCCGTTACGGCCTGGGGAGCGGGAGGCAGCGGGATCGCGGTGTCGGGGGGCGGGCGCGCCGTTCGTGTGGTTCCGGGGCCGTTCACCGGTGGCGGGCGGGGGCCGGGGGCATGATGCCGGGCCATGGATGCCGTACGTGTCGCCCTGCTGCGTGAAGTGCTCGCCGGAACCGAGTGGCCGGCCGCGGCCCGGCGGTTCGCCGGGGTCCTCAGATCGTCCGTCGTCCCGCACTGCGGCGGACTGCTGCTGGTGGGAACCGCGGAGTACGAGCCGTGGCACCTGGCGGCCCACCTCGTCGACGAGTCCGCCTGGTCCGGGATGCCGGAGCTGGCGCCCGTCCTGGTGCGCCACCGGGTGGAACCGGGCGATCCGGCGCATCTGGCGGTCGGCCTCGGCCGGATCGAGGCGGCCGGGCGGGGCGAGACCCTGCTCCTGGTGGCCCCGGAGCGGCCCGGCGCGGGGCTGTTGGAGCGCGTGCACGACGCCCGCAGGGCCGGGGCGACGGTCCTCTCGCTGGACGGCGGCGATCCGCAGGTGCGGGGGCTCGCCCACGAGACGCTCACGGTGAGCGGCCGCGACGACGTCGATCTGGACACCGTGCAGCATCTGGTGAGCGCGGCGGCCGGGGAGAGCGGCGCGCCCGTGCCGCACGGCCGCCGCCGGTTCCGGGACCGGCTGTCCCGGCTCGCCGACCGGCTGACGGCACCCCCTCCGCCGCGCTGGTGAGGGGTGCGGTGCGGGGGACCGTCGTCCGAGCACGGGCCACCGCGGGCCGGGGCACGGCGGGGCCCGACGGCACGCGGCGCGGAAAAGCTGTTGCGGTGGCGCGTACCGCGCCGGACGATGACGCCTCGTGACCTCAGCTCCCTCCCGCATCGCCCGGCTCGCCGCTCTGCTGCCCGATGTCACCCCCCTGCGTTCCTCGGCCGACTTCCGGTTGCTTTGGGTCCAGGGCCTGGTCACATACTTCGGCAGCTTCATGGCCCTGATCGCGCTGCCGCTCCAGATCAAGGAGCTCACCGGGTCGCCGCTGGCCGTCGGCGCGATGGGCGCGGTCGAGCTGGTGCCGCTGATCGTCTTCGGCCTGTACGGCGGCGCGCTCGCGGACGCCGTGGACCGCCGCAAGGTGATCCTGGGCACCGAGGCGGGGCTGGGCGTGCTGGCGCTGGTGCTCCTGGTGAACGCCGCGCTGCCCGATCCCCTGCTCTGGCCGCTCTACCTGGTCGCGGGCGGGGTCTCCGCGCTGTCCGGGCTCCAGCGGCCCGCGCTGGACTCCCTGATGGCCCGGATCGTGCCGCACGACCAGCTGACCGCGGCCGCCGCCCTGAACTCCTTGCGCTGGCAGTTCGGCGCGATCACCGGGCCCGCGGTGGCGGGCCTCGTGGTGGCCTACGCCGGACACGCCACGGCCTACACGGTCACCGTGCTGACGTTCGCCTCCTCCGTGCTGCTGTGCCTGCGTCTGTCCCCGGCCCCGCCCGCCCGCGACAACGCGAAACCGTCGCTGCGCGGCATCGTGGAGGGCGCGAAGTACGCCTGGAGCCGCCCGGTGCTGCTGGGGACGTACGCGGTGGACATGGCCGCGATGTTCTTCGCCTTCCCGAACGCGATCTTCCCGTTCCTGGCGGACGATCTGAACGCCGACTGGTCGCTGGGCCTGATGTATGCCGCTGATTCGGTCGGCTCCCTGGTGCTGGGCCTGACCAGCGGCTGGACGTCGCGGGTGCGGCGGCACGGGCTGTTCGTGGTGTTCGGGGCGGCGGCCTGGGGACTGGCGATCGCGGCGGCCGGATGGTTCAGCAACGTGTGGCTGGTGCTGGTCTGCCTGGCCGTGGCGGGCGCGGGCGACATGCTCAGCGGTCTGGGCCGCTCCACGATCTGGAACCAGACCATCCCGGAGGAGCTGCGGGGCCGGCTCGCGGGCATCGAGGTGCTCTCGTACAGCACCGGCCCGCAGCTGGGCCAGGTGCGGGCCGGGGCGATGGCGGGCTGGACGGGCACCCGTTCCGCGATCTGGAGCGGGGGCGTGGCGTGCGTGGCGTCGGTCGCGCTGCTCACGGCCGCGCTGCCGAAGCTGCTGACGTACGACTCCGAGACGGACGAGGACGCGACCCGCAGGCGCGCCCAGCGCGCCGCGGAGGCCGACCCGGCCAAGGCATGAGCGGGCGGGGCCCGGCGGTGACCCCGCGGGGCGACCGACGGCGCCGCCGTCCTGGGCCGGGGCGACGGTGCTCCGTCTCACACCCGGGGCCGGGACGGCGGCGCCCCGCCTCACGCCTCCGGGTCCCGGGGGGCGCCGCCGTCGTGCCACTTGGGGTCGGTCTCCCACTCCAGGTTCCGTTCCCGCGCCGTGTCCATCGCGTGCTGCGCCTCCTCGCGGCTGGCGTACGGCCCGAAACGGTCCTTGGCCGGGCACTCGGGGCCCTCCTCGACCTTCTTGTGCAGCAGGCAGTAGTACCACTCGCCCGGTTTGCCGACCGTGCGCTTCTTGAACAGGGCCATCATCGGCTCCTTCCCTCAGGGGCCATGCTGCCCCAGACGAGCCGATGACGACCTGGGGAGCAAGGGGAAAGGGAGCGCGCTCCCGGCGTCCTGCGGCCCCGCCTCCCGCGTCGCCGGCGGTCGCGATGTTCCCCACGTTCCCGGGCCGCTCCCCCTTGCTCCCCGGGTCGTTAGACTCGCTGGCATGTCTGGCCAGTCGCTGCTCGTACCCGGGGAGATCACTCCCATCCGTTCCGTGCCCGGAAGCATCCGGCGCCCCGAGTACGTGGGGAAGCCGGCCCCCACCCCGTACACCGGTCCGGAGGTCCAGGACGCCGACACCGTCGAACGCATGCGCATCGCGGGCCGGATCGCCGCGCAGGCGATGGCCCAGGCCGCCAAGCACATCGCCCCGGGCGTCACGACGGACGAACTCGACCGGGTGGCCCACGAGTTCATGTGCGACCACGGCGCCTATCCCTCGACGCTGGGCTACCGCGGCTTTCCCAAGTCGCTGTGCACCTCGCTCAACGAGGTGATCTGCCACGGCATCCCGGACTCCACGGTGCTGCGCGACGGCGACATCGTGAACCTCGACGTCACGGCGTACATCGGCGGCGTGCACGGCGACAACAACGCCACCTACCTCTGCGGCGACGTGGACGAGGAGTCCCGGCTGCTCGTCGAACGCACCGAGGAGGCCCTGAACCGGGCCATCAAGGCGGTCCGGCCGGGGCGTCAGATCAATGTCATCGGGCGGGTCATCGAGTCCTACGCGAAGCGCTTCGGGTACGGCGTCGTGCGGGACTTCACCGGGCACGGGATCAATTCCTCGTTCCACTCCGGCCTGATCATCCCGCACTACGACAGCCCGCACGCGACGACGGTGATGAAGCCCGGCATGACCTTCACCATCGAGCCGATGCTGACGCTGGGCAGCCACGACTACGACATGTGGGACGACGGCTGGACGGTGGTGACGAAGGACCGCAGGCGCACCGCCCAGTTCGAGCACACCCTGGTGGTGACCGAGACGGGCGCCGACATCCTGACGCTTCCGTAACGGCCTCGCGCGGAACGACCCTCGCGCGGAACGATCGGCCATGAGAGCGGCCGCCCTCCGGGGCGGCCGCTCTCGCGTTCCCGCACCCGATCGCGCCGCGGGGCGCGGGATCGGGCAACGACGTATGATTTTTACCGACAACGTGTCGGCAATTTAACCGACAAGCCGTCGGCAAGCTGTTGACTTAGGTAAACCTAAGCAGGAGGATCGGGGATGTCGACAGCGGCTGCGACGCGCAGCCACTGCCGCTTTTTATCCGTCTGTTTCTGGACTTTCCCGTCCCCTCGGCCCCCGGAGGCCCGCCTTGGACGCAACCGCCGCCGCCACGCCCTTCTCGACGCTCATCCGCACGGCGTCGCACGAGCAGCACACCGAGGCGGAGACCTCGACCTTCATGAGCGACCTGCTCGGCGGGCGCCTCGGGGTGGACGCGTACACGCGCTACACCGAGCAGCTGTGGTTCGTGTACCAGGCACTGGAGGAGGGGGAGCAGGCACTGCGGGACGACCCGGTCGCCGGCCCCTTCATCCGGTCCGAGCTGATGCGCACCGCCGAGTTGGAGCGCGACCTGGCCCATCTGCGGGGTGCCGACTGGCGCGAGGGCCTGGAGCCGCTGCCGGCCACCGCCGCGTACGCCGCCCGGGTCGCGGAGTGCGCCCGTACCTGGCCCGCCGGCTACGTCGCCCACCACTACACCCGCTACCTCGGCGACCTCTCGGGCGGCCAGATCATCCGTGACAAGGCGGAGAAGACCTGGGGCTTCGCACGCAAGGGGGACGGCGTGCGGTTCTACGTCTTCGAGGCGATATCCAACCCCGCCGCGTTCAAGCGGGACTACCGCGAACTGCTGGACGCGCTGAACGCGGACGACCTGGAGAAGCAGCGCGTGATCGACGAGTGCAAGCGCGCCTTCGCGCTGAACACCGCGGTGTTCCGGGAACTGGGCGAGGCGTTCCCGCTCAGCGCCTGAAGCGGGCCCGTGCCGGTCACGGCACGGGCCCCCGCGCGGTACGTCGTGCCCGTACGGCGCGGCCGACGGCACCGACCGGCCGCTCCGGTCAGGTCCCGTCGGCCGCGCCGTTCCCGTACCGCCCTCGTTTCCCGTGACGGACCCGATCCCCGTACCGCCCTCGTTTCCCGCGCCGGCCCCGGGCGTAACGCCCGAAGGGCGCGGCGGGCTGTCAGCCCCGCGACGGGGTGGACCGGTGCGCCCACCGCACCCGGCCCCCGATCTCCACGGTGCCGTCCGGTGCGGGCGCGGTGAGGATCTGCGAGCCGCGCCCCTGCGTGATGTCGAGGGCCCGGCCCAGCCGCGCGCTGAGCAGCAGTGCGGCAGCGCCGGTGGCCTCGTCCTCCACGATTCCTCCCGCCTCGCCACCCCGCCTCGGGAACGCCCGCGCCCTGACCCGGCCGGCTGCCTCGTCCTCCCAGGCCCAGACGTAGAGCCAGCCCTCGCCGGGCGGCGGCCCGGTCAGCGCCTCGATCTCGGCGACGGACGCGTACCGCTCCAGTGTGCGCGGCGGCACCCACTCCGGCCGGGCGCCGATCCAGGTGAACTCCCCGTCCTGGCGGGCGAACACCTCACCGACCGGCAGTTCCAGGATCTCCAGGTCGAGCAGCCAGGCGGTGCCGACGAGCGGGTGACCGGCGAAGGGGAGACGGAGCCCCGGGGTGTGGATGTCGACGTGTCCGCGCTCGGGGTCGTCGACGAAGACGGTCTCGCTGAAGCCGAGCCGGCAGGTCAGTTCCTGCCGGGACGTGTCGTCGGGGTACGCGCGTCCGTCGCGCACCACGCCGAGGGGGTTGCCGTGCCGTCCGTCGGGGCCGCAGAAGACCCGCAGCACGTCGATGCCCTCGGGCACGTCGGGTTCGCCGTCGCTCATCACGTCGGCATTCAAGCACCGTCCGGGTGGCGGCCGCGGGGCGGGCCGCCACCCGGACGGTGTGTGCGGTGGTGCGGTCGGGTGCCGCGCCGGGATCAGACGGTGCGGCGACGACGGGCGGCGACGACGGTGGCGGCGCCGGCCGCCACGACGAGGGCCGAGCCGCCGATCAGGGCACCGGCCGGGACGTCGGAGCCGGTGGCGGCGAGCGAGCCGGAGCCACCCACCGAACCGCCGAGGCCGGAGCCGCCCACGCTGCCGCCGCCGAAGGCCGCGGACCCGCCCGCCCCGCCCGTGGCGCCGGTGCCGCCCGCGGAGCCCGTGCCGCTCGCGGCGGGGAGTTCGGCGCCCTTGTCGAGGGCGATCGCGACGGTCAGCGGGTCGAGTTCCTCGCCCGCCCGGTACATGCCGCCGAACGCCTTGGTGCCGTCGGCGGTGAGGGTCGCCGGGATGGCGGAGAGGGTCACCACCCCGTCCTTGGCCACGAGTCCGCCCTTGGGCAGCTTCAGGTCCGCGACGGCCAGACCGGTGTACGAGGAGACCTTCCCGGTCTCGCGGTCCTTGGTGGAGACGTCCGCGATCAGCGTGCCCTTCGTGCCGTTCACCCGGATCCTCGGCGCACCGAGGGAGAGGTCCAGGGTGTGGGCGCCGTTCTCCTCGTGGCCCAGGAAGCGGACCTTGCCGCCGAACCCGGCGTTCAGGGTCTGCTTCGCCGCATCGACGTGACCGGTGGCGTCGGGGAACCGGTAGCCGTCGGCGGACGTCTCGGCGCCGGCCGTCGTCTCGACCCTGCCGTGGGCGATGGGGCCGGTGACGTAGCTGCGGAAGGACTTCTTGACGCCCCAGTCCAGGGTGCCGTCGACGATCGCGCCGGTCTCGGCGGCCGGCTTGTCGGTGGCCGTCGGGGACGGGGAGGTGGTCGAGGTGGGCTTGCCGGTGGGTTCGGTGGTCGGCTCCGTGGTGGGCTTCCCGGTCGGCTCGGTCGTCGGCTTCCCGGTGGGCCCGGTGGTCGGCTCCGTGGTGGGCTTCCCGGTCGGGGCCGCGGCGGCCTTGACCGAAAGCGTGGCCGCGTCGAGCGCGTCGCCCTCCTTGTACTGGCCGTTGAACGCCTCGGAGCCCGCCTTCGTCAGCTTCGCCGGGATGTCCTTGAAGACCATGGCGCCGCCCTCGCCCCGGCCGGGCTTCACCGCCGACAGGTCGAGGTCGGCGAAGACCACGTCGTCGCGGGTGCCCTCCGGGGTCTTGACGTCGGCGGTGATCGCACCGCCGGTACCGGAGGTGGAGAGCTTCACGTCCGACAGCGTGATGTCGAGGACGCCTCCGTGGGCGTAGAAGTTGACGCCGCCCCGGAAGGCGGTGTCGGTGCCGTGCGTGCCGGTGTCGTAGCTGCCCCTGCCGTCGACGAAGGTGAACACGCCGTTGCCGGCCGCCTGGACGGCGCCGTCCTCGACGGTGATCTTCCCGCCGGAGAACGGCGAGGCGAGGTACTTGCGGAAGGACTCCTTGACGCCCCACTCCAGGGTGCCGTCCTCAAGGTCCAGCTTCGGCGCCCCGGCGGCCGCGCGGCCGGTGGCGGCGCCGTCGGCGGCGAGCGCGGGCAGGGCGAACGCGGTGGCGCCGAGGGCTGCCGCCGTGGCGACGGCAGCGGCGAGGGCTATGGGGCGGCGGCGGGTGGCTGACATGGTCGGTGGTCTCCTCGGGGAGTGCGGTACGGGGGTGGGGACGGGGTGCCGGTCGCTCGACCGGTGCGGAGTCCCGGGCCCCTCGGCGGGCGAGGGCCGCCGGGCGGGGCGCGGGAGGGGGTTCGGGCCTCTCATCGGGGACGGGGCCGCCGGGCGGGGCGGCGGAGGGGAGCTCAGTCGTTCTTCCGCGCGGTGGCGCGACGGCGGACGAGGAGGAACGCGCCCGCCGCGGCGGCGAGCACGCCGGCGCCGGCACCGAGGTACAGCGGGGTGCGGGAACCGGAGTCGGAGTCCGGGGCCGGTTCGGACGCCGACGCCGGGGTGGCGGTCTTCTCTGCGGGCGGCTGCGACGGGGTGGGGTCGCTGCCCAGATCGGGCAGGGCGGGCAGTCGGGCCGACCCGTCGACGGCGACGGCGAGGGAGACCGGGTCCATCGCGGTTCCCGCCCGGTAGAGCGAGCCGAACGCCCTGGCGCCGTCGGCGGTGAGCGTCGCGGGGGCCTCGGCGAGGACGGCGAGCCCGTTCTTCGGTGCGAAGTCCTTCGCGGCGAAGGTGACCAGCGGGAGGGGCCCGAGCCGGTCGCCACCGCTCACCACGTCGGCCGAGAGCGTGCCCCTGCCCGCCTTCACCCGGACCGTGACCGCGGAGAGCTTCAGGTCGAGACCGTCGGCGCCGGTGAAGCGGACGCTGCCCGCGAACGCGGCGTCCAGACTCTGCCCCTTCGGCTCGTATGTGCCCTTGCCGCGCGGGAAGCGGAACAGCGCCCCGCCGTCCTGCGCGCCGTCGGCGAGGGTCCACTTCCCCTTGCCGATGGACCCGGTGACGTATTCGCGGAAGGTGCGGCGCACCCCCCAGTCGACGGCGGCGTCCTCCAGCCGTCCCGCCGTCCGGTCGGTCTTCCTCGGCTCGGCGGGCTTCTCGGGGGACCGGGACGCGGCAGGCTTCCCGGCCGGGCCCGTGGTGTCCACGGAGAGGCTGATCGGGTCGAGCGGCGTACCGGCCGTGTAGTAACCGGCGAACGCCTTCGCGCCCTGCGCCGTCAGGGTCGCCGGGACATCGGTGAGGGCGATGGGGGTGGTGCCGCCCCTCATGTCGATCCCGCCCAGGCCGAGCGTGGCGAGCGGCACCTGGGCGGCGGAGGTGACCCGTCCGCTCCCCCGCTCCTTGCTGACCACGTCGGCGAAGACGGTGCCGCGGCCCCCCGTGACACGGATGGTGGGGCGGCTGATGGAGAGTTCCAGTTCGTTGCTGCCGTCGGCCTTCCGGTGGCCGACGAAGCGGACCCCGCCGGAGAAGCCCGCGGCGAAGGCCCCGGTCGCCGGATCGTAGGAACCGGTCGCGGAGTGGAAGCGGAACCGGCTGCCACCGGTGGTGGCAGCGCCTCCGGTCAGGCCCCAACTCCCGTTCGCGACGGGTCCGGTGACGTAGCTCTGGAACGAGGACTTGATGCCCCAGTCCAGTCGGCCGCCCTGCACCGTGCGGCTCGCCGCGTGAGCGGCGGTGGCCGGGAGCAGGGCTCCGAGCAGCACCGCGAGCAGCACGACCGCGCCCGCCCTTGCGGGCACGCGGGCAGGTCTGGACGACAGCATGGGAACCCCTCCGATATCCAGCGAGGTAGGTAAGGCTAACCTAAGACGCGTAACTCATGTGGCGGTACCCCCGCATTCGCCACATCTCACGCAAACCATGGACAACCACTCGTGACGGAACGACAGGACGGTGCCCCAGTGCGCTTCTCGCAGGACTTCGCCCCATGGGGACGGCGCACCCGACGACCCGGACCCGCTCCACTCGCGACCGCGGGCACGCCCAGGACCCGCCGTTCCCTGGCGGCGTCGGCGGGCGGCCTCGCCCTGCTCCTCGCCCTGACGGGCTGCGGTGGCGGCACGAACACCGCGAAGCCGTCGGCGGGTTCCGCGAAGGCCGCCGCCGACCGCGTCGAGCCGCTGACCGCGCCGGTGAAACCGCGCCTGCCCGTCACGATGAAGTCGGCGGACGGCGCCGACGTCACGATCACCTCCGCGGACCGCATCGTGCCGCTGACCGGCGGCCTGAGCGAGATCGTCTTCACCCTCGGCCTCGGCGAGCGGGTCGTGGCCCGCGACATCACCGCCACCTTCGAACAGGCGGCGAAGCTCCCGGTCGTGACCCGTGCGCACGACGTCTCGGCGGAGAGCGTGCTCTCGCTGAAGCCCACCGTCGTCCTTGCCGAGACCACCACCGGTCCGGCCGAGGCCATCGACCAGATCCGTGGCGCGGGCATCCCGCTCCTCGTCGTCCGGCCCGCCGAGGAACTCGCCGACGTCTCCCGCCGGATCGGGACCGTGGCGGCGTCCCTGGGCGTGCCGGACGCGGGCGCCGAACTCGACGCGCGCACCCGGTCGCGCATCGACGCGGTGAAGAAGTCCGTGCCCGCCCCCGCCGACGGGCGGCCGAAGCCCCGGGTGGCCTTCCTCTACCTGCGCGGCTCCGCCTCCGTCTATCTGCTGGGCGGCCGGGAGTCCGGTGCGAGCTCGCTCATCGAGGCGGCCGGCGGCGTCGACGCGGGCAAGGCGTCCGGGCTGAGGAAGGACTTCACCGCCATCACCAGCGAGGCGCTCGCCGAGGCCGCCCCCGACGCCATCCTGGTGATGAGCAAGGGGCTGGACTCGGTGGGCGGTGTCGACGGCCTGGTGAAGATCCCGGGTGTCGCCGAGACCCCGGCCGGGATGGACCGGCGCATCATCTCCATCGACGACGGCGTGCTGCTGAACTACGGGCCGCGCACGGACCGGGTGCTGAGCGACCTCGTCGCGCAGCTCCACCGGAAGGACGGTGCGACCGCATGACCGCCACCCACGAGGAACGCACCCGTCCGGCCGCCCCCGTGCCGCCGGCCCCGCCGCAGACCGGCCCCCGGCGCTCCACCGCCTTCCTCCTGACCGTCGGCCTGATCGCCGCCCTCCTGGTGGGCTGCCTGCTGTCCGCCGGGCTCGGCGCGTACAGCATTCCGCTCGGCGACGTCATCGGCTCGGTCCAGCACCGGATCGAGCTCGGCGGCGCGGCGCTGGACCGGGTCGGCGAGAGCGTGCTGTGGAACGTGCGACTGCCCCGGGTCGTGCTGGCCCTGCTCGTCGGGGCGTCGCTGGGCTGTGCGGGCGCCCTGATGCAGGGCGTGTTCGGCAACCCGCTCGCGGAGCCCGGGGTGATCGGGATCTCCTCCGGGGCGGCGGTCGGCGCGGTCGCCTCGATCGCGCTGGGGCTCACCTTCTTCGGCAACTGGACCGTCACCGTCTGCGCGTTCGGCGCCGGACTCGCGACGGTGCTGCTGGTGTACGCGCTGTCACGGTCGGGCGGGCGCGCCGAGGTCGTGACGCTGATCCTCACCGGGATCGCGGTCAACGCCTTCGCGGGGGCGCTGATCGGATTGTCCGTCTTCTTCGCCGACAACGCGCAGGTCTCCCAGATCACCTTCTGGCAGCTGGGTTCGCTGGCGCAGGCGACCTGGCCGAAGGTGCTCGCGGTACTGCCGTGCGCGGCGCTCGGGCTGCTCGTCGCGCCGTCGTACGCCCGGAAGCTGGACCTGCTCGCGCTGGGCGAGCGGCCTGCCCGGCACCTGGGGGTCGACGTCGAGCGGCTGCGGATCGTGCTGGTGCTGGTGGTGGCGCTGCTGACGGCCGCGGCGGTGGCGGTCTCCGGGATCATCTCGTTCGTGGGGCTGCTGGTGCCGCACCTGTTGCGGATGGCGAACGGTCCCGGGCACCGCTTCCTCGTCCCCGCGAGTGCGCTGGGCGGCGCCCTGGTGCTGGTGGTGGGTGATCTCGCGGCCCGTACCGTGGCGGCCCCCGCCGAGCTGCCGCTCGGTGTGCTGACCGCGCTCTTCGGCAGCCCGTTCTTCTTCTGGCTGCTGCGCAGGACCCGTCGCAAGCAAGGTGGTTGGGCATGAGGGTGATGCGGAATCCGTTCCGGGCGCGAGGCCGCCTGCTGCCCGCCCCGGTCTCCCCCGGCTCGCCCGTCGCCGAGGCGCACACGCTGCGGGTGCGGCTGGGTCGGCGGCCGGTGCTCGACTCGATCGACCTGACCGCGCACGCGGGCGAGGTGCTGGCACTGGTCGGGCCCAACGGCGCCGGGAAGTCGACCCTGCTGGCGGCGCTGGCCGCCGATCTGCCCGCGGAGAGCGGCGGGATACGGATCGACGGGCGTCCGGTCACCGACTGGTCGGCCCCCGAACTGGCCCTGCGCCGGGCGGTGCTGCCGCAGACCGCCGCGCTGTCCTTCCCGTTCCCGGTGGAGGACGTGGTCCGGATGGGGAGGGCGCCCTGGGCCGGGACGGAGCGGGAGGACGAGGACGATCCGGCGGTGGCGACGGCGATGGCGGCCACCGAGGTCACCGAGTTCACCGGCCGGCCGTTCTCGGCGTTGTCCGGCGGCGAACGGGCCAGGGTCGCGCTGGCCCGGGTGCTGGCGCAGCGCGCCCCGCTGCTGCTGCTCGACGAGCCGACCGCCGCCCTCGACCTGCGCCACCAGGAGTTGGTGCTGCGGATCTGCCGGGAACGGGCCGCGGCGGGCGACGCGGTCGTGGTGGTCCTGCACGACCTGGGACTGGCGGCGGCGTACGCGGACCGGGCCGCGGTGCTGCACAACGGGCGGATCGCGGTGGCCGGGCCGCCCGCCGAGGTGTTCACCGACGAACTGCTCGGAGAGGTCTACCGGCAGCCGGTCGAGGTGTTCCCGCATCCCCGGACCGGGGTGCCGCTCGTCGTGCCGACCCGCATCACTTGACCATTGCTTGACTCTTGCGCGAGGAATTCTTGTCCCCACCGTGATCATTTCGTTCCCGTGATGCCGGGATGAGAGGCGAATCACTGCACGGACGGGCATGGGCGAGGTAAGCCTCGGTTAAGTTAGGCACGCCTCACCTGTCTTTGTCCGTTCTTCCCTCCCGTCCCTCTCTTCCTCCGTGGAGCCCGCATGCGAGCCGTTCGTCTCTCCGTCGTCACCGCTGCCACCGCCGTGGCAGCCCTGACCGCCGTCACGGGTTGCGCGCAGAAGAGCGACGGCAAGGGCGACGGCGCCGTGCAGGTCGTCGCGAAGGACGACGCCTGCGAGGTCTCGAAGACGGAGCTGCCGGCCGGTCACGTCGAACTGGCGGTGCAGAACAAGGGGTCCAAGGTCACCGAGGTCTACGTGCTGTTCCCGGACGACCGCATCGTCGCCGAGCGCGAGAACATCGGCCCCGGCACCAAGGCGAACATCACGGCCGAGATCAAGGCCGGTTCGTACGAGATCGCCTGCAAGCCCGGCATGAAGGGCCACGGCATCCGGCAGAAGATCGAGGTCACCGGCGGCAAGGCGGTCAAGCGCAGCCCCGAGATGGACAAGGCGGTCGCGGAATACCGCACCTACGTCCAGGCCCAGGCCGACGAAACGCTGCCGAAGGCCAAGAAGTTCACGGACGCCGTGGCCGCCGGCGACATCGAGACCGCCAAGAAGCTCTACGCCGACTCCCGGCTCGGCTGGGAGCGCACCGAGCCGGTCGCGGAGTCGTTCGGCGACATCGACCCGAAGGTCGACGTCCGCGAGGACGGCCTGGAGGACGGGCAGAAGTGGACCGGCTGGCACCGCCTGGAGAAGGCGCTGTGGCAGGACAAGAAGCTGGGCGCCGAGGAGAAGGCGCTGGCCCCGGCCCTCTACAAGGACCTGCTCGACTGGCAGAAGCGGGTCGGCACCGCCGAGATCACCCCGACGTCGATGGCCAACGGCGCCAAGGAGCTCCTCGACGAGGTCGCCACCGGCAAGGTCACCGGTGAGGAGGAGCGCTACAGCCACACCGACCTCGTCGACTTCAAGGGCAACGTCGAGGGCGCGGAGAAGTCCTACGAGCTGCTGAAGCCGATCGCCTCGAAGAACGACCCGGCGCTGACCGCCTCCCTGGACAAGCAGTTCGCGGCGCTGAACACGCTGCTCGACAAGTACCGCACGGACAAGAGCTCCTACGTGTTCACCTCGTACGAGAAGGTCGGCAAGGAGGACCGCAAGGAGCTGTCGGACGCCGTCAACGCACTGGCCGAGCCGCTGTCCAAGCTCGCCGCCGCGGTGACGAAGTAACCGATGGGAGAGGCACCGGCCATGTCGGACACACCTGAGACACCCGAGACACCCGAGACTTCCGAGACGCCCGACGCACCGGACGGGACGCGCGGCACCGCCGTCGGGCGTTCCGCGTCCACCGGTCCGGCTCCGTCCCGCCGGGCGCTGCTCGGCTGGGGCGGCGCCGGGCTGGCGCTCGGTGCGGTCGCGGCCGGTGGCGCGGTGGCCGCGCTGCGGCCGGAGAGCGACGCGGTACCGGCCGCCGACAGCGGTGCGGCCGTGCCGTTCCACGGTCCGCACCAGGCCGGCATAGCCACCGCCGTCCAGGACCGGCTGCACTTCGCCGCGTTCGACGTGACGACGAAGGACCGCGCCGAACTCGTCGCGCTGCTCAAGGAGTGGACGCGGGCGGCCGAGCGGATGACGGCCGGTCACGCGGTCGGTGACGGGGCGTACGGCGGGCTCGCCGAGGCCCCGCCGGACGACACCGGCGAGGCACTGGGGCTCAAGCCGTCCCGGCTCACGCTCACCATCGGCTTCGGTCCCTCGCTCTTCGCCAAGGGCCGGTTCGGGCTGGAGGACCGGCGCCCCGAGGCCCTGATCGACCTGCCGAAGTTCCCCGGCGACAACCTCGAAGCGGCCCGCAGCGGCGGCGACCTGTGCGTCCAGGCGTGTGCGGACGATCCGCAGGTGGCGGTGCACGCCATCCGCAACCTGGCGAGGATCGGCATGGGACGTGCCGCGATCCGCTGGTCCCAGCTGGGCTTCGGCAAGACGTCCTCGACCACGCCCGACGCCCAGACCCCGCGCAACATGATGGGCTTCAAGGACGGCACCCGGAACATCTCCGGCACCGACGGCGCGGCCCTGGACAAGCACGTCTGGGTGAGCGAGAAGGACGGTGCCGGCTGGATGGCCGGGGGGTCTTACCTGGTGGCCCGGCGCATCCGGATGCACATCGAGACCTGGGACCGCGCCCCGCTCCAGGAGCAGGAGGACGTCTTCGGCCGCGACAAGGGCGAGGGCGCCCCGGTCGGCAAGTCCAAGGAGCGCGACGAGCCGTTCCTGAAGGCGATGCTGCCGACCGCCCACGTCCGGCTCGCCCACCCGGACAGCAACGGCGGGGCGACGATCCTGCGCCGCGGGTACTCGTTCACCGACGGCACGGACGGCCTCGGCCGACTCGACGCCGGGCTGTTCTTCATCGCCTACCAGCGCGACGCCCGCACGGGCTTCATCCCGGTGCAACGCCTCCTCGCGGCACACGACGCGCTCAACGAGTACATCCAGCACGTGGGTTCGGCGCACTTCGCGGTCCCGCCGGGCGTCCGTGACAAGGACGACTGGTGGGGCCGGGCGCTGTTCTCGTAGCGGGCCGGTCATTGCCGTCCCTGCCACGGGACTCGAAGCGGAACAGGAGAACCGAGACGTGTTCAGCAACTTCCTCATCGGCCTGCGCGAGGGTCTGGAGGCCAGCCTCGTCGTCTGCATCCTCATCGCCTATCTGGTGAAGACGGGCAACAGGCACAGGCTGGTACCGATCTGGATCGGCGTCGCCATCGCCGTCGTCGTCAGCCTGGCGTTCGGCGCGGGCCTCGAATTCGGCTCCCAGGAGATGACCTTCAAGGCGCAGGAGGCGCTCGGCGGTTCGCTGTCGATCATCTCGGTCGGCCTGGTCACCTGGATGGTGTTCTGGATGCGGCGCACCGCGCGGCACCTGAAGACGGAGCTGCACGGCAAGCTGGACGAGGCGCTCGCGATGGGGACCGGGGCTCTGGTCGCCACGGCGCTCCTCGCGGTCGGCCGGGAGGGCCTGGAGACCTCGCTGTTCGTGTGGCGCGCGGTGCACGCGGCGGACGACGGCTGGCACCCGATGATCGGCGCGTTCCTCGGGATCGCCGCCGCCGTCGTGCTGGGCTGGCTGTTCTACCGGGGCGCGCTCAGGATCAACCTGTCGAAGTTCTTCACCTGGACGGGCGGCATGCTGGTGGTCGTTGCCGCGGGTGTCCTCGCGTACGGCGTCCACGACCTGCAGGAGGCCGAGTTCATCGGCGGACTGCACAACCAGGCATTCGACATCAGCTCCACGATTCCGCCGGACAGCTGGTACGGCACGCTGCTGAAGGGCACGTTCAACTTCCAGCCGGACCCGACCGTCCTCCAGATCACGGTGTGGGCGTTGTATCTGATCCCCACCCTCGCACTGTTCCTCTCCCCGGTAGGGTTCGGACGGTCAGGGGGCCCGGCATCGGGGGCCACGGATCAGAAGGCGCGGAAAGCAACTGATGAGAAGCCTGAGGCCGATTCGGCCGGCGACGGGGCTCGCGGCGGCGGCGACGGTGCTGTGCGTGACGGCGAGCGGGTGCGTGACGGTGCACGGCGAGCTGGAAGTGGTACCGGCGGCGACCGCGGCTGAGGCCGCACAGGCCCTGAAGGACTTCACCACCGCGTACAACGCGGCGGACAAGGCATACGACCCGGCCCTGGACGCGGACCTGGTCACCGGTCCGCTCGGCGCGATCAACCAGGCCGGGCTGAAGGCGCGGCAGAAGAGCAGCCCCGAGGGCAACAAGGACCACTCGCCGTTGGCGCTGACCGACGCGAACTACCTCATCCCGAAGAAGGCGGGCTGGCCGCGCTGGTTCGTGGCGGACACGGAGTCGAACCGCGACGAGGACGGCGGGAAGCTGGACACCCGCTGGCTGGTCGTCTTCGTCAAATCGGCTCCCGGCGCGGGCTGGCGGGCCGCCTATCTGTCGGTCGTCGCCCCGGGGCAGCTGCGCGCCGTCGCGAAGGACGCCGACGGACGGGCCCGGCCGGTGGCGGCGGACAGCACCGAACTGGCCGTGGCCCCGGAGGACCTGGGCACCCACTACACGGAATTCCTCCAGAAGGGCACCCCGGACGTCTTCGCCCCCGGCTCCGCCACCTCGGGCTGGCGCGAGACGCGCCGCACCACCCGGCGGCCCGGCTTCTCGTACCAGTACGTCGACCAGCCGATGGACACCGGCACGTTCGCACCGCTCGGCCTGGAGACGGAGGACGGCGGTGCGCTCGTCTTCTTCAGCAGCAAGCACTTCGAGCGGCAGACCGCGGCCCAGGGGCTGCGTCCCCCGCTCAACGCGGACGTGGAGGCGCTGCTGACCGGCGAGGTGAAGTCGACCCTGACCAAGGAGCGGGTCTCCGGTCAGCTGGTGTACGTCCCGAGGAAGGGCGCGGGCGACGGCAAGGTGGTCGTGCTGAACCGGCTGCCGGGCCTGACGTCGGCGAAGGGCGAGTGACCCGGACCTCGGCGGCGGCCGGACGGCTCCGCCGGCCGGCCCGGGCCGTGCCCCCGAACCTGCGTCGTACGGCCCTCAGCGGCTCAGCGGCCACGCCACCGAGCCATGGTCCAGATCGCTCTGGTCCGCGGTGTCCGCGTACTGCGCGCAGGCGTCGGTGAGTGTCTCCAGCAGCGTCAGCGGATCGGGCAGCGGGTGCTCCGGCCCCCGTACCCATCGCACGTCCAGCTCACCGGGGAGCCTGGCCGGCGGCAGGAGTACGTAGCTGCCCCGGCAGTGCCAGCGCATCCCCGGATGTTCGTCCATGGTCTCGGGGTGGCAGTCCAGCTCGCAGGGCCACCACTCGTCCTCGTCCTCGGGGGTGCCGCGGGTGGCGGTGAAGAAGAGCATCCGGTCGTCGCCGGAGCGGGCGACGGGGCCGACGTCGACGCCTGCGGCGAGAAGGCGTTCCAGGGCCTGCTCCCCCGCGGGAAGCGGCACGTCGAGGACGTCGTGGATCATGCCGGTCGCGGTGATGAAGTTGGCCTGCGGCTGGTTGCGGGCCCAGCGCTCGATCTGGGCGCGGTCGGTGGTGGACTGGGTCTGCCAGGCGAAGGAGACCGGGTGCCGGGCGGGGGTGGGACAGCCGATGCGTTCGCACGAACACCGGTAGCCGACCGGGTGGGCGGCGGGCGCGATGGGCATTCCGGCTTCCGCGACGGCCAGGAGCTGCTCCTCCCTCGCGCTGTCGTCGACCTCGTCCTGCTGCGGTTTGGGTCGGCGGCGGAGCCATTGGGAAATCTTGCTCGCTGAGCCGCGATTACGGCCGAAATCGACGCCCATCTATCCCCTCACCTCGGTATTGCCTGCCCCCATGGTCCCACCATCCTGCGCCTCAGGTGGCCGGAGTCCCGAAGCGGGGTGCGGAAGGGGCTCCGCCGAGCGGCGCCCCAGGGCACTTCCTGTCAGGAAATGACAGGTAAGGGCTGTCCCGTAATCCCTGGCGGGCGCGCGACGACAGGTGCGGCACCTCGCCGCGTTGTCGGAACGTCCGCATACATCCAGTATGCGGACACCCCTCCGCCCTGCGATGCACCACATCTGACGCCGCGCACCGGTCCACCACGGATTACGGGACAGCCCTTGGGCCCGAGGGATGCGCGAGGCCGCGCAGGGCATGGTCGACGAGCGCGTCCGCGTAGGCGTGGGTCAGCGGGAGCGTACGCAGCAGCCAGCGGTGGGTGAGCGGGCCGACGAGGAGTTCCAGGGCGATCCGTACGTCGATGTCGGCGCGTACCCGGCCGGCCTCCCGGGCGGCGCGCAGCCGTGCGGCGTACAGCAGGAGACCGGGTTCGAGCAGTTGCTGGACGAAGGCGGCACCGAGTTCCGCGTCGATGATCCCCTCGGCGGCCAGGGCCCTGGTCGGCGCCTCGAAGGCGGGGTCGGTCAGCTCGTCGACGGTGGCCCGCATGACGGCCCTGAGATCGGCCGCGAGGTCCCCGGTGTCCGGGATCTCCGGCGGAAGACCTGGTGCGCCGTCCCCGCCGCTCCCCGTCCCGTCCCCGCCGTCCCGCCGGGCGGCGCGCTCGGAGCGGGCGACGAACGCCTCCAGGAGGACGGCCGCCTTGGACGGCCACCACCGGTAGATCGTCTGCTTGCCGACGCCCGCCCGGGCGGCGATGGCCTCGACGGTGGTCGCGCGGTAGCCGACCTCGCCCACCAGGGCGAGCGCCGCGTCGTGGATGGCGCGGCGGGAACGCTCGCTGCGCCGGCCCGCGTCGGGGGAACGCCTGTCTGCCATGGCTGCCGATCTGTGGACGGATACGCGTCGATACGTATCGTCCCACCCCGGGATCCCCCGTACGGAACCACCCGATCGGATCAATGCGCACCACCCCGGGAAGGCGGACCATGGGCTCACCGCACACGCCCGTGCGATGTCCCCGGCAGGCGACCCCTGCGTTTCGTGAGGAGCCTTCATTGCCCACGAACCACCCGGCCAGCACCCCTCGTCACGGCGCTCCGCGCCCCGCCCCCCGTCGTCGGGCCACGCCCCGTCGTTACCTGATGTGCCCTCCGGACCACTTCCGGGTGACGTACTCCATCAACCCGTGGATGGACCCCGGCAAGCCCGTGGACCTTCCGCTGGCGCGGACGCAGTGGGAGGACCTGCGGGACCGCTACCGGGCCCTCGGGCACACCGTGGAGCTGCTCACGCCCCGTCCCGACCTGCCCGACATGGTGTTCGCCGCCAACGGCGCCACCGTCGTCGACGGCCGGGTGCTGGGCGCGCGGTTCGCCTACCGGGAACGCTTCGAGGAGTCCGCCGCCCACCTCTCGTGGTTCCGGGCCCACGGTTTCACCGCGATCCACGAACCGGCCCATGTCAACGAGGGCGAGGGCGACTTCGCGGTCACCGCGTCGTATCTGCTGGCCGGGCGGGGTTTCCGGTCGAGTCCGCTGTCGCACGGCGAGGCGCAGGAGTTCTTCGGCCGCCCGGTGGTCGGGCTCGATCTGGTGGACCCGCGCTACTACCACCTGGACACCGCCCTGTCCGTGCTCGACGAGGCGGGCGACGAGATCATGTACTACCCGGACGCCTTCTCCCCGGGCAGCCGGGCGGTGCTGGCGAGGCTGTTCCCGGACGCGTTGATCGCCGAGGAGGCGGACGCGGCGGCACTCGGCCTGAACGCGGTGAGCGACGGCCTCCACGTACTGCTGCCGCAGGCCGCCACGGGGCTGTTCGCGCCCTTGCGGGCGCGCGGTTTCGAGCCGGTGCCGATGGATCTGGGCGAGCTGCTGAAGGGGGGCGGCAGCGTGAAGTGCTGCACGCAGGAGCTGCGCGGCTGATCCCCTGATTCCGGCGGGGCCGGGCGGCCCGCACCCCGGTCGGGGGTGCGGGCCGCGGAAGCCCTCAGTCGGTTCCGTCCGGTGGCCAGGCGTCGCCCCACGCGGCGTCCCGGGCGGCCCGGTAGAGCTCACCGTGCCGTTTGGTGACCGTGGACCGCCGCAGCCCCTCGTCCCGGGTGCACAGGTCCAGCAGCACCTGTCCCTTGCGGATCTGCGGCTTGCGGGTGATCCGCTCCCTGGCGGGCCGCACCGGGAACCGGGTGCCGACGACGTAGCTGAACTTCTCGTCCTCGTACGGCAGCGAACCACCCTTGACCTGCCGGTGCAGCGAGGACCGGCTGACCCGGGCCGAGAAGTGGCACCAGTCCGTGCCCGGTTCGATGGGGCAGGTGCCGTCGTGCGGGCAGGGTGCGGCGATCGTCAGCCCCGCGGCGATCAGCCGGTCGCGCGCCTCGATGATCCGGGCGTAGCCGTCGGGTGTGCCCGGCTCGACGACCACGACCGCCCGCGCCGCGGCCGCGGCGGCGTCGATCAGGCCGGTGCGGACCTGTTCGGTAAGTTCGTTGAGCACGTAGGAAACGGTGATCAGGTCCGTGGGGGCGAGGTCGAGGTCCGCGCCGATCCGGGCCCGGCGCCATTCGGCGGCGCGCAGGTCGGGGCTGCCGGAGGCCGCGGCCAGCTCGCGGCCGAGGGCGAGGGCGGGCTCGGCCCAGTCCAGGACGGTCGTCCGCGTCCCCTCCCAGGCCCCCGCCACGGCCCAGCTCGCCGCTCCCGTGCCGCCGCCGACGTCGGTGTGCGTGGCGGGCGCCCAGTCCGGCGCGGCCGCCCGGAGCGCGGTGAGGGCGGCGCGTACCGCCTCGAAGGTCGCGGGCATCCGGTACGCGGCGTAGGCCGCGACGTCGGAGCGGTCGCGGAGCACCGGGGCGTGGGTGGGAGTGGTGCCCCGGTAGTTGGCTATGAGCCGGTCGACGGCCTGGGCGGCCTGCTTGGGCGGGAGCCCGTCGAGCAGTCCGGCCAGTGCCGTGCGCAGGACTTCCGCGGTGGGGATGGTGGCATTCACCGACGAATTGTAGGCGGAGGTGACGAACCGGCCCACGGCCGGAGAACGGCTGGGAACGGCAGTGCTCATGAACTGCCACGAGCGCTACGCGTGTTGCTACGCTGACGGCCGCGAGGTCGGGATTTGCCCATCGAGGGACACCATGAGACAGAAGATCGTGCGCCTGGTTCTGGTCGGCGGAGTGCTCGTGCTCGCCATGCTCCTGCTGCTCGCCACGTGCGGGAGCGGTGAGAAGAGCGCCAAGAAGTCGGCGAAGCAGGTGAGGACGAGCGCGACGCCGGTGACCCAGCTGACCGTCCCCAACGCGTTCGAGACAAAGCACGGCTGGGAACTGGTCGGCACCTCGCCCGATTACGCGATCTCCCGGTCGACGGGTCGCCTCGCCTACATCGCGCGGGTCTCGGACACCAAGTACCAGCTGCGGACCATCGACTCGGAGACCGGGGAGGCCGGCTGGCACGGGGAGAACTGGCGGCCCCCGGCCCCGCAGAACTTCCCGAGGCTGCTGACGGTCACCGCGGGCGACCAGGAGTACTTCGTGACCTGGTCGTACGGAAAGGTCGGCGAGAACGCGCTGACCCCCGCCGACACGATCGTCTCGATGGACATCTACGGCGTGCAGGACGGTTCCCGGCGGCGCGTCGAGGTGCCGTGGACCTCCGTGCCCACGGTCTCCGCCAGTGGCCCGGCCGTCCTCATCAACGACGGCCGGACGAACAGCGCGGTGGTCGACCCGGTGACCGGCCGGGTGTCGCAGATCGCCGCGGCCCAGCTGAAGTACCCGAAGGGCTGCGCCGACTGCAAGCAGCTCACGGAGGTGCGCGGGCTGGCGCAGAAGGGCCTGCTGCTCAGCGGCGCCAAGGAGTTCTGGGTGCAGGACGGCTGGTTCAGCCGCAACGTCGCCCCCAAGGGCACCGACCGCGTCAGCGGGATCCCGACGTCGGTGATCCCGGGTCTGGTGCTCGCCAAGTGGCAGCTGGAGAAGAAGGCGAAGCACGCCGCCACCCACGACCTGTGGACCGTGCACGACCTGGAGACGGGCAAGGCGCTGGCCTCCGTGGAGTGCAGCAAGCCCGCGATCAAGCCGGGCCAGTACCCGCAGCTCGTCTCCGCGCCCTCGGGAGGCTTCCTGGTGGCCGGGCCGCTCGCCTTCGACCTGGTGACGAAGCGGGGCTTCTGCTTCGAGGGCACGGAGGGAGCGAAGCCGCTGACCCTGGTGTCGGTGAACGACGAGGGCATCGCGTACGGCGCGGCGAACGCGCGCAACGCGGGGGACGTCCTGGCCGGCGGCGGCACTCCCGTCGCGGTCGCGGTGCGGAGCGGCTCGACGGGGGCCCTGCCCTCGAACGTGCGGCTTCCGGGCGCAGTGACCTCGGACGGCGTCGGCCTGTTCCGCTGGGTCGACGAGAAGGACCGCCCGCATCTGATCGGGTACCCGGCCGCACGCTGACATGGGACGCCCCCCCCGGAATTCGCCGGGTGCGCGGGGCGTCTCACGTCGTGGCACCGGGGCGGGCCGGTCAGGCGGCTCGCTGCCAGGGCCGGCACATCCCCAGGAAGCAGGCCATCGCACCCAGCCCGCACACGAGTTGGACGACGGCCATCGGGACCGCCGTCCGTTCGCCCGCGATCCCGACGAGCGGCGAGGCGATGGCCCCGACCAGGAACGACGAGGTGCCGAGCAGCGCGGAGGCGGAACCGGCGGCGTGCTTGGTGCGCATCAGGGCCTGCGCGTTGGTGTTCGGCATCGCGAGCCCCATCGCCGACATCAGCACGAAGAGCCCGGCCGCGACCGGGACCAGGCCGACGTCCCCGACGATCCCGGACGTCATGACCAGCAGCGCGGTCGCGGCCAGCACGATGACCGTCAGGCCGAAGCCGAGCGCCTTGTCCAGGCTGACCCGGCCGACCAGCAGCCTGCCGTTGATCTGGCCGACCGCGACCAGTCCGACCGAGTTGACGCCGAAGAGCAGGCTGAACGTCTGGGGCGAGGCCCCGTAGATCTCCTGCATGACGAACGGCGAGGCGCTCACGTACGAGAAGAGGACGGCGAAGGCGAGGCTGCCCGCGATCATGTAGCCGGTGAAGACCCGGTCGGCGAGCAGGCCGCGCATGGTGCGCAGCGCGTCGCCGATGCCCCCGGTGTGCCGGTCCTCGGCCGGCAGGGTCTCGTGCAGCCACTTCCAGACCACGAGGGTGAGCAGCAGGCCGACGACGGCGAGGACGGCGAAGATGCCCCGCCAGTCGGTGAAGCGCAGCACCTGCCCGCCGATCAGGGGTGCGACGACCGGTGCGACGCCGGAGATCAGCATCAGGGTGGAGAAGAACTTGGCCATGGCGACGCCGTCGTACAGGTCGCGCACCACGGCACGGGCGATGACGATGCCCGCCGCGCCGGCCAGCCCCTGGAGGAGGCGGAAGGCGATGAGGAATTCCGCGGTGGGGGCGAAGACGCAGATCACGGTGGCGAGGACGTAGACGATCATGCCGAGGAGCAGGGGCTTGCGCCTCCCCCAGCGGTCGCTCATCGGCCCGACGACGACCTGCCCGAGTGCCATGCCGGTGAGGCATGCGGTGAGGGTGAGCTGGACGGTCGCCGCGGGGGCGTGCAGAGACTCGGTGACCGCGGGCAGCGCCGGGAGGTACATGTCCATGGAGAGCGGCGGCAATGCGGTGAGGCCGCCGAGTACCAGGGTGACGAAGAGGCCGGTGCGCCGTGTCGCCCCGGTCGTCGGTGGGGTCCCGGGGAGTGCCCCGGCTGCCGCGCCGTTCCCGGCTTCACCCCCGGTGATCGATATGTCCGCCTTGTCCGTCTGGGCCCGACTCGGGCCGCTCTCCGCCATTCTCATCTCCATGTAGTTGAATCCGCTTCTATGCTCTCAGCTCAGCCGCACTGGTCGAGACCTTCGGGAGCAGGCATGACAGGCACGGATGGGGTTCTGCGTTGGGGTGTACTGGCGACCGGTGGTATCGCCGCGACGTTCACCGAGGACCTGCGGGCACTGCCGGACGCGGAGGTGGTGGCCGTCGCGTCCCGCACGCGCGCTTCGGCCGAGGCGTTCGCCGAGCGGTTCCGGATACCCCGGGCACACGGTGACTGGGCCTCGCTCGCCGCCGACGAGGAGGTCGACGTGGTGTACGTCGCGACACCGCACTCGGCGCACCGGGAGGCCGCCGCGCTCTGCCTGGAGGCCGGAAAGCACGTGCTGTGCGAGAAGGCGTTCACGCTCAACGCGCGGGAGGCGGAGGAGCTGGTGGGGCTCGCCCGGGAGCGCGGTCTGTTCCTGATGGAGGGCATGTGGATGTACCTCAACCCGGTCATCCGGCGCATGACGGAGCTGGTGCGGGACGGCGCCGTCGGTGAGATCCGCACCGTGCAGGCGGATTTCGGCCTCGCGGGCCCCTTCGGCCCCGGACACCGGCTGCGCGACCCGGCGCTGGGCGGGGGCGCGCTGCTGGACCTCGGGGTGTATCCGGTGTCGTTCGCCCATCTGCTGCTGGGCGAGCCGGACCGGGTGCAGGCCGACGCACTGCTCTCCCCCGAGGGCGTCGACCTGAACACGGCGATGCTGCTGGGCTGGTCGGAGGCCGGGGCCTCGGCGCTGCTGAACTGTTCGATCGTCGCGGACACTCCGTTGACCGCGGCGGTCACGGGCACGAGGGGACGGATCGACTTCCCACGCGGCTTCTTCTACCCGGAACGGTTCGTCCTGCACCGGGAGGGGCGCGAGCCGGAGGAGTTCACCGCGGGCGCGGCGGACGGGACGGGCCCGGGGCTGCGCGGGATGCAGTTCGAACAGGCCGAGGTGGCACGGGCGTTGCGGGCGGGTGAGACGGAGTCGCCGCTGGTGCCACTGGACGGTTCCCTCGCGGTGATGCGGACGCTCGACGCGGTGCGCGACCGCATCGGCGTCCGTTACCCGGCCGACGGAATCGGCTGACGGGACCGCACCGCGAGGTACCGGCGACGGGGAACGGGGCGGCCGCTACGCGGGCGTGAGGCCCTGGTTCCCCACCTCGGTGACGAACGATCCTGCGGTCGCGACGGGCGCGCCGGGCGTGGTGACGGCCGACACCGTGCGGAAGTCGGCACGCGCCCGCTCGCGGCCCAGGGTGACGAGTACGTAGCCGCGCCGGCCGTTGAAGAACTTCAGGTGCGGGTTGGCCCGCATCAGGTTGTCCCAGCTGCCCGGCCTGTCCGAGCCGTCCTTGCCGCTGGTGAGGGACGTGGCGACGATCTCGGTGCCCAGGGTGCGGGACGCCGGGTCGTCGAAGTCCTTCTTCAGGTCGAAGCCGTAGTGCACGTGCACATCGCCGGTCAGCACCATCAGGTTGTCGACCCCGGCGGCCTCGGCGCCCTTCAGGATCCGTTCCCGGGAGGCGGGGTAGCCGTCCCACGCGTCCATCGACAGCTTGAAGGCGTCGGTGGGGACGTCCCGCCGCTGGGCGAGCACGACCTGCTGGGGCACCACGTTCCACAGGGACCGCGAGGCGCGCCAGCCGTCCAGCAGCCAGCGCTCCTGGGTGGCACCGGTCATGGTGCGCGAGGGGTCCTCGGACTCCGGTCCGGGCTTCTGCCAGCCGTCCCCGTACGCCTGGTCGCTGCGGTACTGACGGGTGTCGAGGATGTCGAACTGGGCGAGGGTGCCGAAGTGCAGGCGCCGGTAGAGCTTCATGTCCGGGCCGGCCGGGCGCTGCGGGGTGCGCAGCGGCTGGTTCTCCCAGTAGGCCCGGTAGGCGGCGGCGCGGCGCAGCAGGAACTCCTCCGGCGGCACGTCGTTCTCGGGGGTGCCGCCCGCGTAGTTGTTCTCGGTCTCGTGGTCGTCCCAGGTGACGACGAAGGGGTGCGCGGCGTGGGCGGCGATCAGATCGGGGTCGGACTTGTAGAGGCCGTACCGCAGCCGGTAGTCCTCCAGCGTGACCGTCTCGCGGTTGAAGTGGGCGGGCAGCCTGCGGCTGGTGTCGTTGCGGGCGCCGCCGGTCGCGTTGACGGCGTACTCGTAGAGGTAGTCGCCGAGGTGGAAGACGGCGTCCACGTCCTCGTCGGCGAGGTGCTTGTACGCGGTGAAGTAGCCGTCGTGGTACGCCTGGCAGGAGACCGCGGCGAGGGTCAGGCTGCTGTTGCGGGCGCCGCGGGCGGGCGCGGTGCGGGTGCGGCCGACGGGGCTGGTCCAACTCCCGGTGCGGAAGCGGTAGTAGAGGACGCGGTCGGCCTCCAGGCCCCTGACCTCGACGTGGACGCTGTGGTCGAACTCCGGGTGGGCGGTGGCCGTGCCGCGCCGGACGACGCGGGAGAAGCGTTCGTCGCGGGCGAGTTCCCATCCGACCTGGACCCGGGCCCGGGGCAGTCCGCTGCCCGTCTCGTAGGGGCGGGGGGGCGAGTCTCGTCCACAGCAGGACCGAGCCGGGCAGCGGGTCGCCGGAGGCGACACCGAGGGTGAACGGATTCTCCTTGATCTTGCGCACGTCCAGTTCGGCGGCGCTCGCGGCGCCGGCGGCCGGCAGGTTGACCGAGAAGGCGAGCGCGGCGGCGGCACCGGTGACGGTCAGGAAGCGGCGGCGTCCGACGTTACGGGCGGCGTCCCGCATGTCCTGCTGGTGAGATGAGTGCGTCATCTGTCCCTCCCCTGGCTGATGGTGTGCCCGGCAAGTGCACCGGGCCGGCCCGTCGCACGGCTGTCGTGTACGCGACGCAGCGGCATCGCGCGGATGAGTAATGCGGCGGGAACGGATTCGCGGGGCAAAGCACGCATAGGCGTCGACGAGCATGATTGTGGCCGGTGGTCCCGCCCGTGTGCCGGAATCACGGACCCGCACCGGGACTTGACCGCGCCTTGACCTCGTCCGGGCGTGTCCTCGCGCGTACCGGTGTCCGGTCGAACGGAAGCGCGTACGCTGCGACGCCATGAACGACACGTCGAACGGGCCCTCTTCGCGGACGGCGGTGGTGACGGGCGCCGGTTCCGGTATCGGCCGCGCGGTGGCACTCGCCCTGGCCGGCGCGGGCTGGTCGGTGGCGCTCGCGGGGCGGCGTCCGGACCCGCTCGCCGAAACGGCCGCGCTGGCCGGGGAGGCCGCCCGGGTGATCGCCGTCCCCGCCGACGTGTCGCGTACCGAGGACGTGGATGCGCTGTTCGCCTCGGTGCGGGAGCACTTCGGCCGTCTCGATCTGCTCTTCAACAACGCGGGGGCCTTCGGTCCGCGTTCCGTCCCGGTCGAGGACCTCGCCGTCGCGGACTGGCGCGCGGTGGTGGATGTGAACGTGACGGGCGCGTTCCTGTGCGCGCAGGCCGCCTACCGGCTGATGAAGGCCCAGGAGCCGCAGGGCGGCCGGATCATCAACAACGGTTCGGTCTCCGCCCACGCCCCGCGTCCGCACTCGGTCGCCTACACCACGACCAAGCACGCCGTGACGGGCCTGACGAAGTCGCTGTCGCTGGACGGCCGCCCCCACCGGATCGCGTGCGGGCAGATCGACATCGGCAACGCGGCCACGGACATGACGCGGGCGATGTCCACCGGTGTCCTCCAGGCCGACGGCGAGGTGGCGGTGGAGCCGGTGATGGCGGTCGAGGACGTGGCGCGGACGGTGCTGCTCATGGCGGAGCTGCCGTTGGAGGCGAACATGCAGTTCGCGACGGTCCTGGCGACGGCGATGCCGTACGTGGGCCGCGGCTGACGGCGCCCCACCCGGTCGGCGGACCGGCGGGAATGGACCGGGACCCGGTTCGGTTGACCTGCGGCATGAGTCAGAATCCACGCACCGAGGTGCTGCGTTACACCGCGTTCTCCGCCGATCCGGAGGGCGGCAATCCCGCGGGCGTCGTCCTCGACGCGTCCGGTCTCGACGACGCGGCGATGCTCGCCGTCGCGGCGGATCTCGGCTACAGCGAGACGGCGTTCGTCACCGGACGGGCCGAGCCGGGCGACGCGGAACTGCCGGGCGAGGCGGGGCGGCCCGCCTCCCCGGCGTACACCGTCCGCTACTTCAGCCCGCGGGCCGAGGTGCCGTTCTGCGGCCACGCCACGGTGGCGACGGCCATCGCGCTCGCCGAACGCGACGGTCCCGGCGATCTCCTCTTCCGCACCGCCGCGGGGCCGGTCCCGGTCACCGTCACCCGGCAGGGCGCCGAACTCCGCGCCACGCTCACCAGTGTCGAACCCCGGGTCACGGACATCGCCCCGGACGACGTGGCGGAGGCACTCGCCGCGCTGGACTGGCCGGCCGCCGACCTGGACCCGGGGCTGCCGCCGCGGATCGCCTTCGCGGGCGCCCGCCACCTGGTGCTGGCCGCCGGGAGCCGGGAGCGCCTGGCCGGCCTCCACTACGACTTCGCACGCCTCGAAGCCCTGATGCACCGGCTCGACCTGACCACCGTGCACCTGGTGTGGCGGGCGTCGGGGTCCGTCTTCCACGTCCGGAACCCGTTCCCGGTGGGCGGCGTGGTCGAGGACCCGGCCACGGGTGCGGCGGCGGCCGCGTTCGGCGCGTACGCCCGCGCCCTCGGCCTCGTCCCGGAGACCGCGGTCCTCACCCTGCACCAGGGCGAGGACATGGGCCGCCCCGGCACCCTCACCGTCGAACTGCGGGCGGGCGACCCCCGCGTGCGGGTCGGCGGAACCGGCACCCGGATCACGGGCTGACAGCGGCTCCGGGCCCCGGTCCGTCAGCGGCCCGGGGCCGCGGCGCCCGTCGCGCCACCGGCCGCGGCACGGCGCGCGGAGTCCAGGTACTGCCGGTACCAGGGGGCGTGCCGGGCGAACCCGGAGGTGAAGCCCTCGCCGGGCTCCCAGCCGAAGTCGCGGCCGACCCGTTCGTCGGTGAACCAGTGGTCCGCGGTGAGCATGTCGAGATGGTGCAGCGCGCGGGGCACGTCGGCGAACCGTGCCCGTGCCTCCGCCGCATCGATCCCCGCCCCCGCCAGGGGCAGCCGCAGCTCGTCGACGACCGTGGCCAGCAGCTGTGAACAGCCCACCGGTTCGGGATGGTTGACGTGGTAGATCCCGGACGGTCCCACCGGGGAAAGGGCGGCGCCCAGCAGCGCCCGTCCCAGTGCCCCCGCCTCGATCATCGAGTGCCGCGCCTCGCAGCCGGTCACCCCGGCCGAGAGCATGCAGAGCAGCCCGACCAGTCCGGGCACGGCCCAGCGGTCCCCCGCCCCGTACACGATGTGCGGGCGCACGACGACGCCTCCGGCCGCGAGGACGTGTTCCTCCGCGGCGGCGCGGCTCGCGCTTGTCGCGGAGGCCGGGGCGAGGGCGGCCCCACCGGGCCGGAGTCGGGTGAACGGGCCGCGCCCGTAGACGGATGCCGTGCTCAGCTGGACGATCCGGGGGACGCCGCAGCGGACGGCCTCCTCGACCAGCGCCCGAGTTCCTTGATCATTAACGGACCGGGCAGTCGGTTCGTCACCGCCGATCGCGGAGGCGCAGTGGATCACCGCGTCGACGCCCTCGCAGCAGCCGCGCAGCGTCGCCGGGTCCGCGAGGTCGCCGTGCACCGTCTCGATCCCGGGTCCGCCGTCCGCGGCGAACTGCGGGGCGAGGGCGGTCCGATGGGTCATCAGCCGCAGCCGGGGACCGCCCGCCGCGCGGGCTGCCGCCACCACGTGCCCGCCGATGAATCCGGATGCGCCGGTGACGAGTACGCGCGAGGTCACGACTGCCCGTCCGGCCGGTGCGGCTGCCGCGCGCACTCCGCCGGGACCGGCGAAGCGTGGTGCGCGCGGGCGGGGACGGGCGCCGGGGATTCGAGGGTGCAGCGGAAGGCGGGCCGGTCGTCCTGGGTCGCCGTGACGCACACCGCGATCATGTCCGGGTCCTCGGAGGGGAGTTGCTGTGCCTCGATCCAGCAGGGGCGGTCGAGTTCCACGTAGCGCAGGAAATCGGTCCTGGCCGACGTCGGGAGGAAGGCGCGACCGGGGGAGACGGCGACGGCCGCCTGGCGGGCCGCCTCCAGCAGCACGATGCCCGGCACATGGTCGTTGGGCCGGGCGAACAGGGTCGGGTGCCCGGTGTCCAGCCGCAGTTGCCAAACGTTTCGCCTCGTACCGGGCGCCAGAACCACATCGCGCTCGTCGGCCCGGCCCACCGCGGACGGCGGGACGGCGGGCAGCAAGGGTATCGGCACACCCGCGTCCGGCCGGCGGCCGCCGCGCAGCCTGCCGTACGCCTCGGCCGAGGCGCAGCTGATGCGCCCGCCGCCCCGGGCGAGGACGGTGCCGAACCGGTGCAGGAGCAGTTCGACGTGCATGGACCCGATGCTCTTGCGCACCCGCTTGATCCGGGAGCAGGTGACGTCCACCGTGATGTCCCAGGGCTCGTCGCCGAGCAGCAGTTGGCCGGGGTCGGCGACGTACGCCAGCTCCCACATCACGAACTGGTCCCCGAACGGGACGCCGAACGCCGCGTGCCCCAGCAGCATCGTCGTCTGCCGCATGGTCTCCGCGATCAGCAACGGGTCCTGGTGCCGGCCCGCCACCGGTGCGAAGAACCGGTGCGCGCGCGGCCAGCGGGCCGATACCGAGAACTGCGTGTCGGTCTGCGGGGTCCAGCCGGTGGGGAAGACATCCTGCGCGTCGCGCCGGTGGACCAGACGCGCCAGCAGGTCCGCCTCCGCCTGTCTCCCTCTGGGACCCGTCCCGTCAACTCCGCGTACGGCGACGGATTCGAAGGCCCCGACGCCCTCGGCCGGGGCCGAGACGCTGTTCGAGGTGAGTTGAACCATGAATCTTCCTCCCAGAGGATCCATACCGGGAGGGCAGTCGGCCTCCGCAGTAAGATACTGACAGTCCGGTTTTCCTATCCAGCCATATCGGGTGCTGACCACGCCACGGCTGAGAGAGACTTGTAGCTGATGGCACAGCAGGCGCGCGCGATCCAGACCCGACGGTCGATCCTGGTGGCAGCCGCCGCCGTCTTCGATGAACGTGGCTACAGCAGCGCCACCATCAGTGAAATCCTCGCCCGTGCCGGTGTCACCAAGGGTGCGCTCTACTTCCACTTCACGTCGAAGGAAGACCTCGCGCTCGGCGTGATGGACGTCCAGCTGGACGGCAACCCGCTCCCGCCGCAGCTGACGAAGCTTCAGGAACTCGTCGACCAGGGCATGTTGCTCTCCTACCGGCTCCGCCACGAACCGCTGGTACGCGCCAGCGTCGGACTGGCCATGGACCAGGCCGTGGAGGGACTGGACCGAGGCACCCCGTTCCGTGCCTGGATAGACAGGCTCGAACATCTGCTGAAAGCCGCGAAGGAACAGGGCGAACTGCTGCCGCACGTCAAGCCCCGCGAGACTGCGGAAATGCTCGCCGGCTCCTTCTCGGGCATCCAGGTCATGTCCCAGGCGCTGTGCAAGCGCGAGGACTTGGGGCATCGCATCTCGGTCCTTCTGCATTTCGTGCTGCCGAGCATCTCGACGCCGTCCGTGCTGGCCACGCTCGACATGGCCGAGGACCGCGGCGAGCGGCTGTTCGGTGCCCTCGACACGGTACCCAGTCGGGCCGGCGCCACCGGCTGACGCCTCCGGGCCGGTGCGTCGGCACCGACGGCCCGGCCCGTGCGGACAGTATGTTCACCGGGCCCGTGCGGACGGTAGGTTCGGCGGGACCGTTCGACGAACCCGAGCGGGGAACACGCCGGCGCCCCGCTTCACGTCGATTGCGCCGCCGTCGGCGGACCAGGACGCGGCACCCGGCGAACCCCGCGGCAGAACCCGCGACAGGAGCAGCTGATGGCCGTCCGCAGGATCGTCCCCAACATCCTTACGAGCACCGCCGATCCGGCGGCCGCGATGGAGCGGAGCGCGGAGTTCTACGGCCTGCTGGGCCTCCGGGAGGTCATGAACCACGGCTGGATCATGACACTCGCCTCCCCCGCCCACCCGTCGGTCCAGCTCAGCGTCATGGGCGCGGACGCGACCGCACCGGTGGCTCCGGACCTGAGTCTGGAGGTGGACGACGTGGACGCGGTCCACGCCGCCCTGGTGGAGAGCGGCGCGGAGATCGTCCACCCCTTGCAGGACGAGGAGTGGGGGGTGCGCCGCTTCTTCGTCCGCGACCCCGACGGCCGTGTGATCAACGTGCTGAGCCACCGCTGACCGGCCTCGCCCCGGGGGCGGCGCCGTCGTACGGGAGGATGCGCCGCAGCAGCCCCTTGGGGTGGCCCCGCTTGCGCCACTCCCGCGGGTAGCCGATGGAGACCTCCTCGAAGCGCACTCCGTCGTACCAGGTCGTCCGGGGGATGTGCAGGTGGCCGTAGACCACGGCCGCCACGTTGAAGCGCCGGTGCCAGTCGGCGGTGAGTTCCGTGCCGCACCACTGGGCGAACTCGGGATACGTCAGGACGTCCATCGGCTGCCGGACCAGGGACCAGTGGCCGGCGAGGACCAGCGGAACCTGCGGATCGTGTGCGGCCAGGCGCTGTTCCGTCTCCGCCACCCGGGCCCTGCACCAGTCGTCACGGCCGGGGTACGGGTCGGGCTGGAGCAGGTACTCGTCGGTGCACACCACCCCCGTCCGGTGGGCGTACGCCAGGGACTCCTCCTTGGTCGTGGTGCCGGGAGCCCGGAAGGTGTAGTCGTACAGCGTGAACACGGGGGCCACGGCCACCGGTCCCCCGGCGCCGGTCCACAGCGGGTACGGGTCCTGCGGAGTGGTCACCCCGATGCTCCGGCACAGCTCGACCAGGTACTCGTACCGCTCCTGGCCCCGCAGCCGGACCGCGTCGCCGTTGACGGTCCACAGCTCGTGGTTCCCCGGCGTCCAGATCACCCGGGAGAACCGGTCCGCGAGCAGCCGCAGCCCCCATTCCACGTCCTCGGCCTGCTCGGCGACGTCACCGGCGACGATGAGCCAGTCGTCGTCCGTCTCCGGTCGCAGGGACTCGACGATGGGGCGGTTGTCCGCGATCCCGACGTGTAGGTCGCTCACCGCGAACAAGGACCCGCGGTGTACATCGGCACGCTCGGACATGAAGAACCCTTCCCAGGAGACAACTGCACAAGATCGTGCCTCATGAAAGGGCGCGGCGCAGCCGGCCACGGGCATCGGCGCCCCACCGCCCCGGGCGGCCGCCCGCCGTCTCGACGCCGGGCGCCCGTCTCCGCTTCCTGTGCCGAACCCGCACGTGCGGCATGCGGCTCCGCGAGCGACCCGGTGGGAATCGCCGAAGTCAGGTGATACGGCCTTCCGTCCCCTTGCGGGGCGGAGGCGGCAGACGAGTCGGGCTGTACGCCGGGTTCTGTTCCGCTCAGGGAGCGATCACGCTCTGACCTGCATATTTACGGGAATCCGGCGGCTGGTCCAGCCCTCTGGGACTTCTCAGGGACTTTCAGCCGAGATCGGTGAGCCACGCCTCGATCGCGGACAGTCCCCGCGCGCCGGCCTGCGGCATGAAGTGAGTGTACGTCCGGAGTGTGAACGCCGGATCGGAGTGCCCCAGCCACTTCGCGAGCCAGACGATCGACTCACCGGCTTCGAGCATCACCGAGGCGTACGTGTGGCGCAGGACGTGGAAGCCGTGCTCGCGGCTCGGCTTCCATACGCGCGACGGCTTCTCGCCCGGCTGCCGCTCGGGCAGCGGCGGGATGACTCCCACCTCAGCGAGCGCCGGCTTCCACGCCTTGGTGTTCCAGGTGGTGCGGTTGATCGCACCGCGCCGCCCGGTGTACACGAGCAACGGGACGGTAACCTTGCGCCGGTCCTCGCGTGCGAGGTTGGGCTCCTCGGGGTCCAGCCACGGCAGGGTGACGTGATCGGTTCGAAGCGTTCCTGGTGGGTGAGGAGCCGCTTCGCGAGCACCTTCGGCAGAGGCACGTCACGCTCCTTGCCGCCCTTGGGCGGGCCGAAGTACAGCCGCGACTTGTACATGAGGATCTGGCGCTCGACGTGCACGAAGTCGCCGTGGACGTCGTTGGGACTGAAGCCGAACACCTCACCCTGTCGGAGCCCGCATCCGACGCCGAGGTCGAGCGCGATCTGGTAGCGGTCGGCGAGCGCCTCCCGTACGACGTCGACACGATCCTGCTCCCAGGCGCGAGCCTTGCGCTCCGGTTTCTTCGGCGGCTTGATCGAGCTGTTGCCCTTGCACGGGTTACGGTAGAGCCGCTTGTCCTCGACCGCGGCCTGCATGATCGCCTTGAGGTACACCCACGCGACATAAGCCGTGCTCGACGCCACCGCCCTCTGATACGTCGGCCGACCACTTGCGCAGCTCCGCGACACCGATGTCCCTGAGCGCCAGGTCTCCAAGCTGCGGCAGCACCTGCCCCCAGATTCGGTGCCTCATGCTTTCCAGGGTCTGAGCAGGATGCACCTGGGACGGCCACCAGTGTTTCTCGACGTACTCACGAAGGCTGATCGCACCGTCTCGCGCGTCGACGAATTCCCCTCGCCGCGCGTCGGTCTGCGCCTCGGCCGGCCACGCCTTGGCGTCCGCGACCGTGTCGAAAGACCTGTCGCGGACCCCTGGTATCCCCTTGACCCGATAGCGCGTGCACTTGCCCCACAGAGCAGTGCGTTCGCGCTTGCCCGTCTCCTTGTTCGGTCGCTTCTTGAGCCACCGGTCCTCGATGTATCCCGCCATACCCGTCCTGCCCTCGGCTTCGCTTTGCTTCTCTCGACGCGATCTGTGTCGCGATCAGACACACAGACGATCGCCGTGCGCATGAAATTCCGAGTCCTGCTGAACTCCTCAGACCTGTATTCCCAGGTCAGGCAGCACGGCGACGCTCACGCTGCTGCGGGGCCTTGTTCAACGGGTTGAGGGCCGGGTTCGACCGCGAGTCCGCCTTCTGCTGCTCACTGAGCCACGCATCGAGCAGATCCCGGCGGTACATGACCCTTTGAGGTTCCCCCGAGATGCGGGGAAAGGTGACAGCAGGTCAGATGGGTTTCATGAGAGGAGCCCAGACGATGCCTGCCCCGAGGAAATATCCGC
>NZ_JBHJWQ010000024.1:0-118775 GCF_042266885.1 Streptomyces sp. NPDC056061
CCCCTTCCCCGGATCTGCCCGGGGAAGGGGCGGGCCTCCGCCGTTCCGCGCTCGGGGCCCCTGGTGCCGCTCCCGGTGCCGAAGGTTGTCCCGTAATCCCTGGCGGGCGCGCGGCGTCGGTTGCGGCGTCTCGCCGCTGCTCCCCGGGCCGCGTCAGATCTCGTAGACCGCGCCCGCCGTCGCCACCTCCGCCGGGCCGCTGTAGACGGCACGGGCGTCGGCCAGGTTGCGGTCGGCGTCGGTCCAGGGCGGGATGTGGGTGAGGACGAGCCGCCCCGCCCCGGCGCGTGCGGCGGTCTCGCCCGCCTCGCGGCCGTTGAGGTGGAGGTCCGGGATGTTCTCCTTGCCGTGCGTGAACGATGCCTCGCACAGGAACAGGTCGGCGCCCTCGGCGAGCTCGTCCAGCGCGTCGCAGGCCCCGGTGTCGCCGGAGTAGGTGAGTGTCCGGCCACCGTGCTCGATGCGGATGGCGTACGAGTCGACGGGGTGGCAGACCCGCTCCGTACGGACCGAGAAGGGGCCGATCTCGAACGAGCCCGGTTTCAGCGTGTGGAAGTCGAAGACCTCGCCCATCGCCCGCTCGGACGGGGTGTCGCCGTGCGCCGCGGTCAGCCGCTGTTCGGTGCCGTCGGGGCCGTACACCGGGAGGGGAACTGCCCGGCCCCCGTCGTACCGGTAGTAGCGGACGACGAAGTACGCGCACATGTCGATGCAGTGATCGACGTGCAGGTGGCTGAGGAAGACGGCGTCGAGATCGTAGAGTCCGATGTGGCGCTGCAACTCGCCCAGGGCGCCGTTGCCCATGTCGAGGAGCAGCCTGAAGCCGTCGGCCTCTACGAGGTAGCTCGAACACGGCGATCCCACGGACGGGAACGAGCCGGAGCATCCGACGACGGTGAGCTTCATGGAGCGTGAACCTCCGAGACGTGGGAACGGGGAGGGTTCGTGCGGGCTGTTGAGCGGGGTCCGTCGAGCGTAAGGCGCGAATCTCCCGGTCGCTCCTCCGCGACCGTGCGTTGTGGGGGAACTCACCTGCTCCGTCACCGGTTCGACGGAAGCGGCGAGGGCGCCGGTACGGTCGGTGCATGAGCATGTCGTGGTGGTGGATCGCGTTCGCCCTTGTCGTGCTGCTCGCGCTCGTCGCGGCCGTCGCCGACGGGCGGGGCAGGGGCGGGCGGGGGCCCGGCGGGCGCCGGGGCGGTTCGGCGACGCGCTCCGGCGGACGGCCGGGCGGCCGGACGCGCCCTCCGGCGGGCCCGGGGCGCGGACCGGAACCGGGGCGCGCCCCGCGGCCGGGCGAGATCTGGTGGGCCGAGGTGCCCTACGAGGACGGGCCCGGGGCGAAGGACCGGCCCTGCCTGGTGCTGAGAGTGCGGGGCGGCTCGGCACTCGTCGCGAAGATCACCAGCAAGAACCACGCGGACCGGCCCGGAGTGATCGCGCTGCCGGCGGGAACGGTGGGGGACGCGCAGGGGCGGGCGAGCTACTTGGAGACGGACGAGTTGCGGGAGGTCGCCGTGCGGGTGTTCCGGCGGCGGGTGGGTGTGGTGGCCCCGGAGGTGTGGGAGCGGGTGCGGGGCCTCGGGTGAGGGCCCGCACCCGGCGCGCCTCGGGCCCGCCGGACGTACCTCGCCGTCGGAGGTCCGCCCGACGGGCCCTCTGCCGGTCGGCGGGCCCCCGGCCGCCGGGCGGGCTCCCGGCCGGTCGAGGGCGCTGTGCGGTTCAGGCCCAGAGCTGGCCGTGCAGCGTTTCGATGGCGGCCTCGGTCGTCGGAGCCGTGTAGACACCGGTGGACAGGTACTTCCAGCCTCCGTCCGCGACGACGAAGACGATGTCGGCGCTCTCCCCCGCCTTGACGGCCTTCTTCCCGACCCCGATCGCGGCGTGGAGTGCGGCGCCGGTGGAGACTCCCGCGAAGATGCCCTCCTGCTGGAGGAGTTCGCGGGTGCGGGTTACGGCGTCGGCGGAGCCGACGGAGAAGCGGGTGGTGAGCACCGAGGCGTCGTAGAGCTCGGGGACGAAGCCCTCGTCGAGGTTGCGCAGCCCGTAGACCAGGTCGTCGTAGCGCGGCTCGGCGGCGACGATCGCGACGCCGGGCTTGTGCTCGCGCAGGTAGCGGCCGACGCCCATCAGTGTGCCGGTGGTGCCGAGGCCCGCCACGAAGTGGGTGACCGACGGGAGGTCGGCGAGGATCTCGGGGCCGGTGGTGGCGTAGTGGGCGCCCGCGTTGTCGGGGTTTCCGTACTGGTAGAGCATGACCCAGTCGGGGTGCTCGGCGGCGAGTTCCTTGGCGACGCGCACGGCGGTGTTGGAGCCGCCCGCCGCCGGGGAGGAGATGATCTCGGCGCCCCACATGGCGAGCAGGTCGCGCCGCTCCTGGGAGGTGTTCTCCGGCATCACGCACACGATGCGGTAGCCCTTGAGCTTGGCCGCCATGGCGAGCGAGATGCCGGTATTGCCGCTGGTGGGCTCCAGGATGGTGCAGCCCGGCGTCAACCGGCCGTCCTTCTCGGCCTGTTCGACCATGTGGAGCGCGGGGCGGTCCTTGATGGAGCCGGTGGGGTTGCGGTCCTCCAGCTTGGCCCAGATCCGGACGTCCTCGGACGGCGACAGCCTCGGTAGGCGGACGAGCGGGGTGTTGCCCACCGCGGCGAGCGGGCTGTCGTACCGCATCAGCGCATGCCCGCGCGTCGTCCGGCCCCGGCGCCCCCGGCGACGGCCGGGAGGATGGTGATGCTGTCACCGTCGCTGAGCTCGGTGGAGATGCCCTTGAGGAAGCGGACGTCCTCGTCGTTGAGGTAGACGTTCACGAAGCGGCGGAGCTCGTCGCCGTCGACGATGCGCTCACGGATGCCGTTGTGGCGGCTGTCGAGGTCCGTGAGGAGGTCGGCGAGGGTCGCGCCGTTGCCCTCGACGGCCTTCGCGCCGTCGGTGTAGGTGCGGAGGATGGTCGGGATGCGGACCTCGATGGCCATGGCGTGGGCTCCTGTCGGAAAGCTCGGAAGCGGGGAAGCGGGGAAGCATGGAGAAGGCGGGGTGACACGGGGCGCGCGGCTCTGCCCCCGCGCGGGGGTGTCGGATTGTGTGCGGAGGCCGGGTCCTCGGCGGCCGTGGATCCGGCTCAGGCCCTGCGACCGGCGGACCGGTGGTTCGTACAGATCGCGCTGGAGAGCCTGCACAGGTCGACGTGCAGGCGCGCGACGAGCAGCATGCCCGGCGTCTTGTCGCTCACGTCATGGGGAACCATGCGCTCATCGTATCGATTCCCGGCCGCCGGATCCGAGTGTGATCTCACTTGCTGGATAAGAGGTGTTCGACAGGTGGACGGGGCCATGGTGGAGCCGGCCCCGTCCACCCCGCCCGACACCCGCCCGGCACCCGGCCGAGGCCGGTCGGCACCCGGTCGGGGCCGGCGTTCGGGGCCGGACGGCCGGGGTCCGGCGTTCGGGGTCGGACGGCCGGGGTCAGGCCGGCTCGTACGCCTCGACGATCTCGACGTCCTCCTCGGTGATCTCGCTGTCCACGATGCGGTACGAGCGGAACTGGAAGGGGCCCGCGTCGTCGGCGTCCGCGGTGGAGACGAGGACGTAGTGGGCGCCGGGTTCGTTGGCGTAGGTGACATCGGTGCGCGAGGGGTACGCCTCGGTCGCGGTGTGGGAGTGGTAGATGATCACGGGTTCCTCGTCCCGATCGTCCATCTCCCGGTAGAGCTTGAGGAGATCGCCGGAGTCGAACTCGTAGAAGGTGGGCGAGCGGGCGGCGTTGAGCATCGGGACGAACCGTTCCGGGCGGCCGGTCCCGGCCGGTCCCGCGACCACGCCGCACGCCTCGTCGGGGTGGTCGGCGCGGGCGTGCGCGACGATCTGGTCATGGAGCGCCTGGGTGATGGTCAGCATGGCGCCAGGATAGGACCGAGCGACAAACGTTCCGAGGGGTGGTACATCTCTGCCCGCATGCCGGAATGCACCGTCGGCGCGGGTGGGCGGAGCGGCTGCCGCTGTGGCCGTGCGCGCCCGTGTCCCGGCCCGCGCTCAGCGCTTCCCGAAGGACCGGTTCCCGGGGTCGCGGGCCCTGCGCGCCCTGTTCCCGGGGTCGCGGGCCCTGCCCGCGAGGTACGAGGCGCCCAGGACGGCCGCCCAGAGCGGGGCGCAGTACAGCGAGATCCTGGTGGTCCCGTCGATGCCCATCATGACGACGACCACGCCGATGAACACCAGGGCGAAAACGCTGGTGTACGGGGCGCCGGGGGCCCGGAAGCCGGATCGGGGGAGCGCGCCGCGGTCGGCGAGGCGCCGGTAGCGGATCTGGCTGACCAGAATCATGATCCAGGCCCACATGCCGGAGATGGTGGCGAAGGAGACGACGTAGGTGAAGGCGTCGCCGGGCCATCGGTAGTTGATCCAGACCCCGACGAGCATCAGGGCGGCGGAGAAGGTGGTGCCGACGAGTGGGGTGCCGTTCGGAGTGAGCCGGGTGAACAACCGCGGGCCCTGTCCGTTCAGCGCGAGGTCGCGCAGCATGCGGCCGGTGGAGTACATGCCGGAGTTGCAGGAGGAGAGGGCCGCGGTCAGGACGACGAAGTTGACGATGCCGGCGCCGATCCCGAGGCCCATCTTCTCGAAGGCCGCGACGAACGGGGGGATGCCGGGCCGGAACTCGGTCCACGGCACCACGGAGAGGATCATGACGAGCGCCCCGACGTAGAAGACGGCGATGCGCCACGGCACGGTATTGATGGCCCTGGGCAGTACGGTCCCCGGGTCCTTGGACTCCCCCGCGGTGACACCGACGAGTTCCACGGCGAGGAAGGCGAACATCACGATCTGCAGGGTCATCAGGGTGCCCCCGAGACCGTGCGGGAAGAATCCGCCGTCCGCCCAGAGGTGGCTGACCGAGGCGGTGCCGCCGGCCTCGGAGAAGCCGAGGGTGAGGACTCCGGCGCAGATGAGGATCATGCCGACGATGGCGGTCACCTTGACCATCGAGAACCAGAATTCGAGCTCCCCGAAGACCTTGACGGAGATCAGGTTCACGCCGTACAGGACGACCGTGAACAACAGCGCCGAGACCCATTGCGGAATGCTGAACCAGTACGTCATGTACTGGGCGGCCGCGGTGACTTCGGTGATGCCGGTGACGACCCAGAAGAGCCAGTAGGTCCACCCGGTGACGAAGCCCGCGAACGGGCCGACGAATTCGCGGGCGTACTCCGAGAAGGAGCCGGAGACCGGGCGGTACATGAGGAGTTCGCCCAGCGCCCGCATGATGAAGAAGATCACCAGGCCCGCGACGGCATAGGCGAGGACCAGGCTGGGCCCGGCCCTGGAGATCGCCCTTCCCGCGCCGAGGAAGAGTCCGGTCCCGATCGCCCCGCCGATGGCGATCATCTGGATCTGGCGGGAGCCCAGGGCCCGCCGGTATCCCTCGCCGGACCGGCCGCCGTCCGTGACCACCGCGACCGGCCGTTCGTCCTGCCCCTCGTCCACCTGCGCCGATGTCATGTGCCGCGCCTTCCTCCACGCCGGTCCGCGCGGTCGGGACCGCGAGCCTGATCCCGGTCCGCCGGGTACGGGCGGGGTGCCGCCGACGTCCTGCGGACGTGTCGGCACCCTCGGGAACAGGGTGGGCCCCGGAGCGGGCGCGCACACGGATCGCGGACGGGCGGGCGATGCGCGTGGCGCCCCCAACCGGGCATGTGCGGTGGGTGAATCGGGCGGGGTTTTCCCGCCGTCGCGGCAGCGTCCGTTCCGGTGACGATGTCACCGGAACGGACGAACGGAGCCCGGCACGGGGGCTACGGCATCAGCGTCTCCACCAGGGTTTCCTGGAGCGCGCCGAGCCAGAGGTAGGTCATCACCATCGGCTTGCGCGGATCGCTGTCGGGGAGCCGGTAGAGGGATCCGCCCTCGCCCTCGTCGCTGTCGGAGACGTCCAGACGGGTGCCGATGGTGAGGCGGAGGTCGTTGAGGGCGCCGAGCCAGTTGCGGCATTCGTCGGCGGAGAGCTCCAGCACGGCACCGCCGTCCCCGGAGATGGTCAGGGCGTCCAGGGTGCGTACGACGGCGAGTGCGTCCTCCCGCTTGCGGGAGCGCAGGTCGTTCTCCGTGAAACGGCGGAACTCGGCCGAGGCGGCGCGCAGTTCGCTGTCGTCGTCGCCGTACGCGTCGGGGAAGAGGCGGGCCAGGGCGGGGTCGGCGGGTCGCTCGCTGGGACCTTCGGCGAAGAGGGCGGCGAGCGGGTCGGCGCCCTCGGCGGGCTCGTCGCCGGGGCCGATGAGCTCCAGCAGCTGGACGGCGAGGGAGCGCAGGATCGCGATCTCCACCTCGTCGAGCGCGACGGCCGCGCCGCCGTCGGGGGTGGCCTGGAAGTGGCCGGCCATGGGTGTACTCCGATGGTGGTTCGGACGGGGCGGGGCCGGGCCGTTTCGCCGCGGCCGGAAGGGGTGCTACGCGCGGCGGGTCATCCGCGGTCCTGGGTCAGGGTGGCCCACAGCCCGTAGCCGTGCATGGCCTGGACATCGCGCTCCATCTCCTCGCGGCTTCCGCTGGAGACGACGGCACGGCCCTTGTGGTGGACGTCCAGCATCAGCTTGTGGGCCTTGTCCTTGGAGTAGCCGAAGTACGCCTGGAAGACATAGGTCACATAACTCATGAGGTTGACCGGGTCGTTGTGGACCAACGTCACCCAGGGGACATCGGGCTCGGGGACGACAACGCTCTCCTCGGCCGATTCGGGACGCTCGATCTCTGTAGGGGCGACACTCACCCCTCCCATGCTGCCACCCGACAGGGGGCATCGCACAAACGACCCCGACATCTCGTCACTCTGACGAAATAGGGGTAGCATCCGGAACATGAACTCTGCGGACCTTGGGCGACGGGTCGGTGTGCCGTCGACCGCGCTCTTCACCGACCAGTACGAGCTCACGATGGTGCAGGCCGCACTGAAGGCCGGCACGGCCGACCGGCGCTCGGTGTTCGAGGCATTCACCCGCCGACTGCCGGAGGGGCGTCGCTACGGTGTCGTCGCGGGCATCGGCCGGGTGCTGGACGCGGTGGAGAACTTCCACTTCGACGACGAGATGCTCACCTTCCTGCGCGATCAGGACGTCGTGGACGGGCCCACGCTCGCCTGGCTTGCCGACTACCGCTTCAGCGGTGACATCTGGGGCTACCCGGAGGGCGAGGTGTACTTCCCCGGCTCGCCGATCCTGCGCGCCGAAGGTTCGTTCGCCGAGTGCGTGCTGCTGGAGACGGTGATCCTCTCGATCCTCAACCACGACTCGGCGATCGCCGCCGCGGCGTCGCGGATGTCGGCGGCGGCGGGCGGGCGCGGGCTGATCGAGATGGGCGCGCGCCGCACCCATGAGCTGTCCGCGGTGGCGTCCGCGCGTGCCGCGTACATCGGGGGCTTCGACACCACCTCGGACCTGGCGGCGGGCTTCCGCTACAACATCCCGACCGTCGGGACGAGCGCCCACGCCTTCACCCTGCTGCACGACACCGAGCGCGACGCGTTCCGGGCCCAGATCGACTCGCTGGGCCGGGGCACGACGCTGCTGGTCGACACCTACGACGTCGCCGAGGCGGTCCGCACGGCGGTGGCGGTCGCGGGGACCGAGCTGGGCGCGGTGCGGATCGACTCCGGCGACCTGCTGCTGGTCGCACACCGGGTGCGGCAGCAACTGGACGAGCTGGGGGCCACCGGGACGAAGATCGTGGTGACCTCGGACCTGGACGAGTACGCGATCGCCTCGCTGGCCGCGGCGCCGGTCGACGCGTACGGGGTGGGCACGCAGCTGGTGACCGGCAGCGGGCATCCCACCTGCTCCATGGTGTACAAGCTGGTCGCCCGTGCCGGATCGGCCGATCCGGCGGAGCCGCTGCGTCCGGTGGCCAAGAAGTCGCTGGGCGCGAAGGTGTCGGTGGGCGGTCGCAAGTGGGCCGCGCGTCGGCTGGACGAGGACGGGATGGCCGAGGCGGAGGTGGTCGGCACCGGCCCGGTACCGGCGGACCTCGCCGACCGGCAGCTCCTGGTCGAGCTGGTCAGGGGCGGCGAGGTGGTGGCCCGCGAGCCGCTGGACGCGGCGCGCGAGCGGCACATCGCGGCACGGGCCGCACTGCCGATGTCCGCGATGCAGCTGTCCCGCGGGGAGCCCGTGATCCCCACGGAGTTCGTGTGACGGGGCGATGCGCGGCGACACCCGGTACCGTCGGCCGGTGGAGCGGGACCGGCGGTGTCCTCCTCCGGCCGACGGCACCCCGTCCCCGCCCCTAGCCGCTCCCCGGGTCGCCAGGCTCGCAACACCATCCACGTGACCGCCTTCCCCACCCCCACCGAAGGACACCCGTCATGCACCGCGCCTTGATCGTCGTGGACGTCCAGAACGACTTCTGCGAGGGCGGCAGCCTCGCCGTGGCGGGGGGCGCCGATGTCGCCGCCGCCATCACCGACCTGATCGGCGAGGCCCAGCCCGGATACCGCCATGTGGTGGCCACCCGCGACCATCACATCGACCCGGGCGGTCACTTCTCCGCGGAGCCGGACTTCGAGCACTCCTGGCCCCGCCACTGCGTCGCCGGTACGGAAGGGGTGGGCTTCCACCCGAACTTCGCTCCCGCGGTCGCCTCCGGTGCGATCGACGCGGTCTTCGACAAGGGCGCCTACGCCGCCGCGTACAGCGGCTTCGAGGGCCTGGACGAGAACGGCACGGGGCTTGCCGAGTGGCTGCGGGCCCATCATGTCGCCGAGGTCGACGTGGTGGGCATCGCGACCGATCACTGTGTGCGGGCGACGGCGCTGGACGCGGTCCGGTCGGGCTTCACCACCCATGTGCTGCTCGGGCTGACGGCGGGCGTGGCCGAGGAGACCACGGAGCGCGCCCTGGAGGAGCTCCGCAGGGCGGGCGTCAAGCTGTCCGGGAAGCCGGTGGTGTAGCCCCGGGCGGGCCCCGATGGGCCGCGACCCTGGACCGGGACCCGGAACCGGGACGGACCCGGAGACCTCGCCCGGCCGTGGCCCGCGCCTGGGGCCGGACGAACCTCGGGCAGGACTGCGGCGCAACTTCTCCGGCAGGACTGCGGCCGGGCGTCTCGGGACAGGACTACGGCCGGGTGTCTCGGACCGAACTGCTCAGGCCGGGCGACGGGCCGGTGCGACGGGAACGGGGGGCGCCCAGGGGTGCCGGGCCGGACCGGCGCCCGTGACGGCCGGGGCGGGGTGGTGGGCCGGTGCGGCGGCGGGTGCGGGCGCGGCGGGGCGGAGCAGGGCCCGGATGGGGTGCCAGAGCTCCTGGGCCCGTTCCGGCCTCGCCCGCCAGAGCATCCCGTCGGGGTGGTGCAGCACGGCGGTGATCTCGTCCGGTGTGGGCGGTTCGGCGTTCCCCCGCAGGTAGACCGCGCGCAACCCCAGGTTGCGCAGCCGGGTCAGGGCGCGGGCTCGGTTGGCCGCGTGCACCAGGACCCGGACCGGGGCTCCCGGGCCCGCTCCGTCCGTGGGCCGGGGCAGGGTGATCGCCACCACCACACTGCCGTTCGGCAACTTGCTGAACCCTCCGCCTGCCATGGTCCGCGCTCCCCCGTGAGACGTCTTGTCAATAAGGATGTGAACAAGACGCACCTAAACACGATCGGCCGCCGCCCGCTAGAGGGCGACGGCCGATCAAGCCCTGACCTGCGGTGATGCGGAATTACTTGTGCGAGGGCCCAACCTTCACGACCATCGTCGAGCCGTTGCCGGGCTCGCTGACGATCTGGATCCGGGTGTTCGTGTCAGTGACCTGAACGCTTCCGGTCTTGTTCTCCTCGTACCAGTAGGTTCCCTTGTGGTCGTCGAAGACCGGGATACCGAGCTGCGACTTGATCCGCACCGGCACGTCGGCGTTGTGCAGCGTGAAGGCGTCGGTCCGGTAGTGGCTGAAGGGCGCGTCGAACGGCTGGATCTTGTTGCGCATGATCGTGCCGTCCGCCCACTTCAGCGGCTTGGCGTGCGAGTCGATCGGCAGGATCAGACCCTTGCCCGGGTGGACGGAGACGTTGTTGTCCTTCTGCGAGCGGTCCCACTGCCAGATGAGCAGCCCGTTCTGGTACGGGTAGTGCTCGACCCAGTCCGGACGGGTCTTCGAGAAGCCGAAGTTGTACGGGCCGACCTTGAGGGTCTTGTCGTAGCTGACGTACTGGCGGTTCTCCGCGATGTAGTACTGCGGGTAGTCCTTGGTGAACGACTCGCCGACGCGGGAGAAGCCCTTGGCCGTCCAGCCGTTGTCGTCGCCCTCGGCGTCGTCCGAGAACAGCACCGCGCCATCGGCGGTGACCGAGATGGTGTCGGCCGCGAAGCCGACGCCGCCCGCGCCGCCGTCGGTGGTGTAGCGGAAGCGGATGTCGATCTTCTTGCCGGCGTAGGCGTCCAGCGGGAAGGACAGCTTCTTGTACGCGCCGGAGACGTCGGTCAGGGCCGGCTTGTCGCTGGCGTCGCGCGGGAGCGCCGCACCGTCGGCCGTGCCGTCGATCGCGGTCCAGCTGGTGCCGCCGTTCTCCGACACCTCGGTGTAGAGGAAGTCGTAGTCCTTCTCGATGTCCCACCAGCCCGCGAGGTCCAGGCTCGCCTTGGACTTGCCGGTCAGGTCCACCGAGCGGGACAGGGTGTTGTTCAGGTTGTCACCCGCGTCGCTCCACCACTGCTTGGAGCCCTGCGCGGGCTTCGTGACAGCGGTGGTGACGGGCTTGTCCGGAAGCGTGACCAGGAGGGCCTGCTTGTCCTTGGTGTTGTACTCGGACACGCCCAGCTTGTGGGTGGACTTCGTCGCGGCCTTGGCCTCGTCGTAGTTGAGCCAGCCGAGCTGGAGCTTGTCCCAGGCGGTCATGTCGCCGGGCAGGTCACCGATCTCGCCCTTGCCCGTGCCGAGCCAGGAGCCCGCCGACATCAGGGACCAGAAACCCACCGAGTTCTCGGCGGTGTTGGTGGTGTCGTACAGGTCCGGCAGGCCCAGGTCGTGGGCGTACTCGTGGGCGAAGACGCCGAGGCCGCCGTTCTCGGGCTGCGCGGTGTAGTCGCCGACCCAGATGCCGGTGTCGCCGATCTCGGTGCCGCCGGCCTTGTTGAAGGACGGGCCCTTCGCACCGGCGTCGGTGCCGTAGGCGTACCAGCGGTGCGCCCAGATGGCGTCGGTGCCCTGCACGCCGCCGCCCGCGGACTCGTCCTCACCGGCGTGGACGATCTGGAAGTGGTCGATGTAGCCGTCCGGCTCGTTGAAGTCGCCGTCGTTGTCGTAGTCGTAGCGGTCCCACTGGTCGTACTGCGCCAGATCGGCCTTGATCTGGTCCGTGGTACGGCCCTTGGCCTTCTGGTCGGCCGCCCAGGCGTTGACGCCGTCGCGGACCATGTCCCAGACGTTGGCGCAGTTGCTGGAACCGCAGAAGTTGGAGCCGTAACGCGCCTCGTTGTACGGGACCTTGACCCAGTCGGAGACCTGGCCGTCGACCGAGTAGCGCCCGGAGGACGTCTTCTCGTAGTAGGTCTTCAGCGAGTCCTTGCCGGTGCCCGTACCGAAGTACAGGTCCCGGAAGTGCTGCTGGTTGTAGTCGGCCTGCCAGGCGGTGCTGTTGTCCTTCTTGGGGTCCGGCTTGGCGATGCTGTTGTGCGCCGGGCCGGGTTCGCCGCCGTACTTCTTGACGGGAGGCTTCGGGCCCTCGCCGTCGGGGTCGTACATGGTCGTGTCGTCGACCTTGTCGCCGAACTCGACGAGGACCGTGAAGATCTTGTCGGTCTTCTCGCGGCCGAGTTCGACGTACTTCTTGTCGTCGAGCTTGACGACCTTGGAGCCGCCCCGCTTCGCTATCTTCTTCTCGCCCGATATGACCTGTTCCAGGGCGGCCTGACGCTGGGCGTCCTGCTGCTTGCTGTACGGCCCCTGGAGGTCGTGCGCGTTGCCCTTGCCCGTACCCGGGTCACGGCGTTCGACCTGAGCCTTCCCGGACCCTGACACCTGGTCATCGGCCTGGGCGGTGGTGAAGGCCGAAGCGGTGGCAGCCGTGGCGACCATGGCCACGACAACCGCCGCGCCGCGCAGCGCCCGTCTCTCAGTACTCACGTGATGCAGTCCTCCCCGACGTCCGCGTCCACGGCCTGGGAGTCCGATGAGGGCCGCGCGCGGAAACGCGTCACAAGTGACGTCATTTGACCGGAGTCACGAGCGAAAAGACAGTCCTTGACTTGGACAGACCAAGTGCACTATGCAGGAGACGGTTTCCGTTATCCGGACATTCACCCCATCCGCAACCAGCGTTTCCCGGACCGTGGTCGAGACATGGGAATGACTCCGTGCGCCCCCCATGCACCGGCTTCGCGGCTCAGGTCACGCTTGCCGTCGGTTCCTCTCGGGCATCCGTCGTCGTAGAGTCGATCGACAGTGCGACCGCGTTGAGAGACTGCCCATCCGATGCCCCGAGGACGGATACCGCCATGCCGCGTATCACTGCCGCACAGTTCTCCTACGGTTCGGTCACCGTCGTCTTCTCGACCCTCGCCATGCTGCTGCTCTCCCGTACGGAATCGGGGATCGGCATCGCCGTCATCGGGACCGCGGCACTCACGCTCGGTCTGCTGGTGGCCGTGACCGTACCCCATCCGCCCCACGCGAAAACGGCGAAGTCGGCGAAGGCCGGAATCGCGGCCCGCACGAACCGGGCGCATGAGAACCAGGACGCGGTGTCCGCCGCCGTCGAGGCCGAGGGGCTCGCCCACGACGAGGCCCGTGCCCCGGCCCCGTCGGCCCACGAGGGCGAACGGCCCGCCGCGGCGCACTCCGAGAAGCCCTGGGACGAACACTCCCTGCGGCACTGACCCCCGAACCGCCCCCTATCTCCGGGCCCGGACTCCTCTCGTTCGCGTCAGTCCGCCTTGCGGCGTTTGGTGATCGTCCCGTCCGGCGTGGCCATGAGGTAGGCGCCCCCGTAGTCGCCGCTGACGATGAGTCGCAGCACCGGACGCCCTCCTTCGGCTTCCATGTGGAGGTAGTAGCTCGTGACCTTCCCGCGTATGCCCAGCTCGGTCGTCGCGACCCTGATCAGCCGGGGCAGCGCGTCCCAGTTGACGCGGGCGAGGTCAATGGTCGTGAAACCCTTCATCACGCCTCCCCCGCGCTGACGCGTGCCCTCGCCGTCTTCGTAGGAGAACGTTTCGTACACCTCTCCGTCGCCCACCGGGCCGTGGCCCGAGGCATTCTCCTTGTTCAGGTCGAAATCGATGACCTCGCTCCTGCCCATCTTCTTCTTCCAGGCTCGGACGACCTCGCGGGCACCGGAGGGGGTGAGCAGGTCGACCTTCGCCTCGGGCGGTTCGGTCGAGGCCGAGGGGCTGGACGAGGGCGTGGCCGCCGGTGTCGGCGGAGGCGTGTGGGTGGCGGTGGGCGGGGACGCGGCTCCCGCGGACCGGTCGTCGCCGTCGCCGTCGCCGAAGGAGGGCAGGATCTGCCATACCAGCGGTCCGGCCGCCAGGAGGCCCACGAGCACCGGGAGCATCAGCCGCCGACGACGCCGTCCGGTCCCGGGCTCCGCCGACGTCCGGCCGGTCCCCGCGTCCCCGGCCTTCGCGTCGTCGGCCTTCGCGTCCCCGGCCTTCGCGTCGTCGGCCTTTACGCCGCCGGTCCCCGACTCCCCGGCTTCCGCATCGCCGGTCCTCGCGCCGTCGGCCCTCGTGTCCTTTGCCCCGGTCCCGTTGCCCGACGCGGGGCTGCTGCCCGGCTCCGGCGCGGTGTTCACCGGCTCCTGCCCAACCCCCGGTTCCTCCCCGACCGGCGCGGCGGAAGCAGAGGCGGATGCGGAGGCGGATGCAGGAACGGAACCGGGAGCGGAGGCGGGAACGGAGTCAGGCGCGGAATCGGGAACGGGAACGGGAACGGGAGCGGCAGCGGGAGCGGGAACGGGACCGGCGCCCGCGACGACCGTCACGACACGGTCCCCGGCCGCCTCCGCGAGCAGCAGGTCCAGCGCCTCCGCGTCGGGACGGGCAGCGACGTCCTTGACCAGGACCGACCGCAGCACCGGCCCGAGCGCGCCGGCCCGGCGGGGAGCCGGGACCTCCTCCTCCAGGATCGCCGCCGGCGTGGCAAGGGTGGACGACCTGCGCATGGGGTGGTAGCCCTCGACCGCGACGAACAGCATCATCGCCAGTGACCAGAGGTCCGACGAGGGGATCTCGTCGTGCCCGCGCAGTCGCTCCGGGGCCATGTAGTCGGGGGAGCCTATGAGTTCACCGGTGTTGGTGAGGCTGGTGGCCTCGCGTACGGCCGCGATGCCGAAGTCCGTGAGAACCGGGGTTCCGTCGGCGCGCAGCAGCACATTGCCCGGCTTCACATCGCGGTGCAGGATGCCCGAGGTGTGTGCGGCGTTCAGTGCGCCGAGCACACCGCGGCCCAGCTGCGCCGTCTCGGTGGGTGTGCAGAGTCCGCGTTCGAGCCGGTCCTGGAACGATCCGCCGGGGACCAGCTCCATCACCAGCCAGGGGTGGAAGACCTCGGGCGAGTCGACGACGTGATAGATCGTCACCACGTTCGGGTGACTGACCCGCGCCAGCGAGATCGCCTCGCGCAGCACGCGCTTGCGCAGCATCTCCGCCGCGTCGGGGCGCAGTCGCAGCAACTCCGGATCGGGTGGCCGGACCTCCTTCAGCGCCACCTCCCGGTGCAGCACGATGTCGCGCGCCCGCCACACCAGCCCCATGCCCCCGCCGCCGAGCCGCTCAAGCAGTTCGAAACGCCCCTCGATCACGCTTCCTTCTGATCCCACAGCCATGGAGGGAACGATATGGCAGGGGCCGGTCAAGCGGGCGGGATACGACCCATCGCCTCGTCGGCACAACGGCCCACTGTGGAAGGGGTGTTGCGCCCCCGGGGGCTATGGGGAGCCCGCTCCCTCCTGCTCCCCGGGCCGTTACGGAGCACCGCGGGTGGAGGGACCGCGTGCGTCAGTCGGTCTGCACGACCACCGTCTTCGCCGCCTTGTCCTGGAGGCCCTGCCGGTACGGCTTGTCCGTGAACATGAGCACGATGTTGATCAGCCACCACAGGCACGGGCAGCACAGCAGTGCCGGCAGCCACAGCACCACGGCCCGCAGGAACGATGTCCCGGTGTCCGGCACCCGCCCGTCGTTGAGCATCGCCACCCGCAGCTTCAGCAACCGCTTGCCAAGCGTCCGGCCGTCCTTGTGCGTGAAGTACGTGTCGTACGCGACGTAGGCCACCAGCCCGATCAGCGACCAGAGCAACTGGTGCCCGCTGTACGTCTGGCTGAACAGATCACCGACGTCGCTGTTGTTGCTGTTGTTGCCGTTCGACATCTCGACCACGCCGCCCCACGGCAACGAGATGAGGTACAGCGGGATCAAGATGATCAGGAAGTCGATCAGCCGGGCCAGGATCCGCTTCCCCGGCTCGCCGAGCGGCGGCATGCCGGCCAGCGGGTCCACTCCGCCGTACGGGCCCCCTCCGCCATAGGGGCCGGGGCCGTACGGCGGCGGAGGGGGCGGGGGCGGCATGCTCCCGTACGGCGAGCCCGGCGGCGGTCCTTGTGGCCCCTGTGGCCCTGTGGGTCCATGAGGTTCCTGTGGCCCTTGGGGTCCTTCGGGCCCCTGGGACGACCACGGCTCTTGTGGCCTCTTGCGGAACGGGTCGTCCTCGGGCGGCTGACCGGACGGCGGCTGATCGTTGCTCATGGGGGCAGTGCACCCCGGACGGAGGACACCCGCAACGCCTCAGGTGCGTTCGGGGGAACGTCGCCCCTCCCCACCTCCGACCCACTGGGCCGCCGCCCGAAGGGGTGGCTCCCCGCCCCTCCCGGGCGGCCCGGACCGTCCTCGGACGACTCAGCCCGCGACGAAGGTGTGCGCCGCCTTGTCGTGCCAGCACTGACGCCAGGGGCGGTCGAAGACGCACCACAGCACATTGGCCACCCCGACCACCAGGAGCCCCAGCACGCCGTAGACCAGCCAGCGGCGCAGCGCGGCGCCGAACGGCGGGGACTCGTGGGACTCGATGTCCCGGACTTCGAGTCCGCAGAGTTTCTTGCCGAGCGTGCGACCCCATTTCGCGGTCGGCAGCGCCTCCAGCAGGATGCCGAGGACGAGGAACGCGCCGAGCAGGGCGCCGAACAGACCAGCCGTCGTGGGGTCCACCAGCCAGACGGTGACGGTCCGACCGGACAGCTTCGCCGCGTCGATCTTCCCATCGATGTGCTCCATCGCCCGCGAGACGAGCGGGAATCCGATGGCACCGACGAGAACACCCAGCACCACCGTGTCGACGAGCCGGGCGGCGAACCGCTTTCCGAGTCCGGCGGGCCGGGCCGACGCCTGGGCCTGCGCGAGCTGCTGGAAGGGGTCGTTGACCGGGGGCTTCCAGGGCACCACGGGCTGGTCCGGCTGCTGCCCGCCCGTCCCGCCGAAGGGCGGGGGCGGCTGCTGGGCCTGGAGCGGGAAGTGCGGCCGCTGAGTCTGCTCGGGTTGCTGAAGTTGCTGGGGCTGCTGCGCCTGCTGAGCCTGGGAATGGGGGCGGGACGTCTGCTCGGGCCGGGCCGGCTGGTGCGGGTGCCGGAGTTGCTCGGGCTGCTGGGGCTGCTCGGGCTGCTGGGGCTGCTCGGGGTGCTGGAGTTGCTCGGGCTGCTGGGCCCAGGAGGTGCGACCGCCTGCCGGGCCCTGACCGGCCGTCGGTGCGGAGGCCGGGTCCGGAACCTGGTTCGGGTTCGGGTTCGGGGCCGGTGCCGGGTTCGGAATGGGGTTCGGGTTCGCGAGCGGAACCGCCCCGGCGGACGAGCCCCGGGCCGGAGGCAGGGAGCCCGTTCCCCGGGACAGGGCGCGGATCGCCATCGTCCCGTCCGCGGCCTCCTGTTCCGGTGCCGGGGCGGCGGGCGGGCGGGCGCCCGGGTCCACGGCGCGGATCGTGACCGTACCGTCGGAGGGCGGTCCTCCCGCAGGGGCGTCGCCGCCCGTTCCGGCGCTCCGGCCCGCCGCCCCGTCACGCATGCCGGGCAGCCCGCCGCCCGCGGGGGCCTGCGGCGCGGCCCGACGCGGATCCATGGGCACGAGCCCGGCGGGTGCGCGGACCGCGGGTGCCCGGTCGTTCGGCACCCCGTCGGCCGACGCCCCGTCAACGGGTCTGCGGCCACCGGGCACCCGGCCCGCGGACAGCCGCGGGTCCCCTCCGTCCACCGCTCCCGGGCCGGAAACGGGAACGGGACCGGAACCGGAATGAGGACCGGAATGAGGACCGGAACCGGCTTCCGCCCCGGAGACGGGTTCCGGCGACGGGCCGGGACCACCCGGTCCGGCGGGCCGCGCGGCGGCACCCCAGGAGATCCGCCGATCGCGCTCGCCGCCGAAGCCGCTCTGCCGGGAGGCGTCGGCCTGCCAGGCCGTGGCCGGTTCCGGGCGGTGGCTCTCCTGCGGCTCCTCGTCGAGGAAGACCGGGCCCGTCTCGTCCACCGGTGCGCCGGTGGACGCGGATGCCGGGGCCGACGGGCTCGGCGGCTGCTCCTGCTGCCACCCGGCGGGCGCCGCGGGCATCGGCTCGCCCTGCTGCGGGGCGGGCCGGCTCGTGCCGGGCACCCAGGAAGCGCCGTTCCAGTACCGGACGTATCCGGGGATGGAGGGGTCGGGGTAGTACCCCTCGCGGGGGCTTTCGTCACCGGGTGCCGGAGTTGGGGCGCTCATCACCGTGGTCCCGTATCTCTTCGAGGCCTCAATTCAATGGGTCCACATCTATCAGACACCCGCCTTCCACCGGGTCCGTCCGGGCGTTTGAGCGGCGTTCCGGTCGCCCGAAAAATTTTTTCCCGAAGTCGCGTAATAGTTGGCGGGGAGGGCGCTCTCTCCAGTGCGGGCCGGTCGTGGGACCGGTTCCAAGGCACCGAGAGGACGCACTCATGAACACCGTCGTGGAACGCGAGCTGGAGCTCAGGCTGGTTCTGTCTCCCGAGCACAGCATCCCCGTCCCCGCCCGGCTGGAGTACCGGACGCAGGACCCGTTCGCCGTACATGTCGCCTTTCACATCGGCACCGACTTCCCCGTCCACTGGACCTTCGCCCGCGAACTGCTGGTCGAGGGGGTGTTCCGGCCGTGCGGTCACGGCGACGTACGGATCTGGCCGACCAAGGTCGACAAGCGCAACGTCATCTTCGTGGCGCTGACCTCGCCCGACGGCAACGCGCTCCTGGAGATGCCGTCCGCCGCGGTGGCCGCCTGGGTGGAGCGGACCCTGCGGCTGGTCCCCCCGGGCACGGAGACCGAGCGGCTCTGCATCGACGATGCCCTGGCCGAACTGCTGGCCCCGCTGCCCGCCGACGACCTGTGGATGAGCGACCCGTGGCAGTCGGACGAGACGCAGGACGGCGAGGTGTGAACGGTCGAACAGCCGGCGAGAGACGAACGGACACGACGCCGACGGCCGAGGCGTGGACATACGGCACGTCGTCGGGGTGGGGCGGGGCCACTTATCGGGCCCCGTCCACTCCGGCCCCCGGTCATGCCTCGGTCTCCGTCGGCTCCACGGCTCCCGGCCGCGTCCCGGCACCTGTCCGCGTCCCGGCACCCGTCCGCGTCCCGGCCTCCGGCCGCGTCCCGGCTCCGGGTTGGCACACGGCATCCGGCAGGCGACCGGCTCCCTGCCGGTGAACGGCGTCCGACCGATTGTCAGAACACCTTGAATCGTCAGAACACCTTGCCCGGGTTCAGCAGCCCCAGCGGATCAAACGCCTGTTTGATGCCCCGATGCAGTTCCACGCCCACCTCGCCGAGCTCCCGTGCCAGCCACTCCTTCTTCAGGACGCCGACCCCGTGTTCACCGGTGATGGTGCCGCCGAGTTCCAGGCCGAGCGCCATGATCTCGTCGAAGGATTCGCGGGCCCGCCGGGACTCGTCGGTGTCGGTGTGGTCGAAGCAGACCGTGGGGTGCGTGTTGCCGTCACCCGCGTGCGCGCAGACACCGATCGTCAGGCCGTACTTCTCGGCGATGACCGCCGTTCCTTCGAGCATCGCACCGAGCTTCGAGCGGGGTACGCACACGTCGTCGATCATCGTGGCCGATGCGACGGCCTCCAGTGCGGTGAGGGCCATCCGTCGGGCCCGGAGCAGCAGTTCGGACTCGGTGACGTCCTCGGCGGGGACCACCTCGGTGGCGCCCGCGGCGGTGCACAGCTCGCCGACGGCCGCCAGGTCCGCCGACGGTTCCGGGGTGTCGAAGGCGGCGAGCAGGAGTGCCTCGGTGGAGTCGGGCAGGCCCATGGCCGCCATCCGGTTGACGGCCCGGATCGTCGTGCGGTCCATCAGTTCGAGGAGTGACGGGGTGTGACCACGCTCCATGATCCGGCAGATCGCGTCGCAGGCCGCCGCCGCACTCGGGAACTCCGCGGCCATGACCAGCTGTCGCGGCGGGCGCGGCTTCAGCGCGAGCACGGCCTTGACGACGATGCCGAGGCTGCCCTCCGAGCCGACGAAGAGCCGGGTGAGGTCGTAACCCGCCACGCCCTTCGCAGTCCGGCGACCGGTGGTGAGCAGCCGCCCGTCGGCGAGGACGACGTCCAGACCGAGTACGTACTCGGCGGTGACCCCGTACTTCACACAGCACAGGCCACCGGAAGCGGTGCCGATGTTGCCGCCGATGGTGCACGTCTCCCAACTGGAGGGATCCGGAGGGTAGTGGAGACCGAGTTCCTCGACCGCCCGGGACAGCACCGCGTTGATCACACCCGGTTCGACGACGGCGATCCGGTCGACCGGGTCGATCTCCAGAATCCGGTCCATCTTCACCAGGGACAGCACGATGCAGCCGTCGGAGGCGTTGGCCGCACCCGACAGCCCGGTGCGGGCGCCCTGGGGAACGACCGGAACGCGCAGAGCCGTTGCCGTGCGCATGACGTGCTGGACCTGCTCGACCGTACGCGGGAGGACGACGACGGCAGGCGTGCCCGCGTCGCAGAAGCTGGCCATGTCCCGGGCGTACGAGGCGGTGACGTCCGGATCGGTGATCAGAGCCTCGGCGGGCAGCCCCGCACGCAGTTGTTCCAGAAGACCGGTCATGGTCCCAGCGTGGCACCCGGGCCCATTGGTGTGAACCCGTCCGCCGCGGCCTTCCCGCAGCGCAACGCGATGATCTTATCGACGCAGAGTGATCGGCATGGACGTCATGCCGCAGCAGTCCCCGGAGCCCTCCGAATCGTCCGCCTCTCCCCCGCCCTCCCCGGAGACCCCGGCCGCCCCGGAGCCCCCCGCCGCCTCCGGGTCCTCGGTTCCCCCGGAGACACCCGCCGCACCCAAAAAGCCCACCGCGCCCACCGCACCCACCGCACCCGAGGCACCCGAGGCACCCGAGGCACCCGAGGCACCCGAGGCACCCGAGGCACCCGAGGCACCCGAGGCACCCGAGGAGGAACTGCCGCCACTCACGCTGCGTACCGCGCTGCGCCGGGCGGCCATGGGTGCGGTGGCCTCCGCGGTGCTGGTGACCGGGGCGGTGGTGGCCGTGCCGGAGGACGGGCAGCAGTCCGCGCCCCCGGCGCCGGGGGCGGTCTCGCGCGCCCTGCGGGCCGCCGATCTGGGGTACCCGGCTTCCCTCCCCGATCTGACGGCACTGATCGTGGACCGGCGGCGGTGGCTGGCCTCGCATCCCTCCGACGCCCGGTCGTGGGCCCTGCTCGGGGGCGCGTACGTGGAGTGGGGGCGGCGGTCCGCCGACACGGCGTACTACGTCAGGGCCGAGCAGGCGCTCACGCGCTCGCTGCGCACCGAACCGGGTGAGCGGGGCAATACGGCGGCCCAGGTGGGGTTGGCGCGGCTCGCCGATGCCCGGCACGACTTCGGTGCGGCGAAGAAGTGGGGCGAGTCGGTACGCGCGCGGCAGCCGATGGAGTGGGCGGTGTACCCGGCCCTGATCGAGGCATACGACGGCCTCGGCGACCTCGGGGCCGCGCGCACGGCGGTCCAGCGGTTCGCGGCGCTGCACCCCGGGGTCGAGGCGCTGCTGCGGACGGCGCGGATGCATCGGGACGGCGGGCGGGACGAGGACGCGGTGGCCGCGGCACGGGAGGCGGCGGACCGGGCGGGTACGCCGGTGCAGAAGGCGGAGTGCCTGTATCTGCTGGGCGAACTGGCCTGGGAGCGGGGCGAGCCGCGGGAGGCGGTGGCGCAGTACGAGGCGGCGCTGCGGGTCGACCGCACCCACTATCCCTCGCGCGCGGGCCGGGCACGGGCCCTGGCGGCGCTCGGCCGTACGGACGAGGCGCTGCGCGACTACGAGACGGCGCTGGCCGACCTGCCGAGGCCCGCCTATCTGCTGGAACTCGGCGAGTTGTACGAGTCGTCGGGCCGCGGGGAGGATGCGCGGACGCGGTACGGGCGGCTGCGCGAGGCGTTCGCCCGGGACCGGGGCCGGGGCGTGGACGACGCCCTGTTGCGGGGCCGTTTCGAGGCGGCGCACGGGAAGCCCGCCGCCGCGGTGGCGATGCTGAGGGCCGAGTGGGACCGGTCGCACCGCAGTGCGGCGGTGGCGGACGCGCTGGGCTGGGCGCTGCACCTCTCCGGCGACTCGGCGGCGGCGCTGCCGTATGCGCGGCGGGCGGTCGGCGCCGGTGGGTGGAACGCCGCGTACGCGGCCCATCTGGGGGCGATCCAGCAGGCGTTGAAGGACTACGGTCCGGCGCGCCGGAACCTGACGGAGGCCCTGCGGGCCAACCCGCATTTCTCGCCGTTGGAGGCCCCGGCCGCCCGGCGGGCCCTGGATGCCCTGGACCACCTGCCGACCGTGCTGCCGGACGGCGTGCGGCCGGCCCCGGCTCCGGCGGACGAATCGGTGCCGCCGACGCCCGCGCCGCCGCAGTCGCCCGTGCCGCCCCGGCCGTCCGCACCCGCTTCCACGGCGCCCCGGCCGGGTACGTCGACGGCCTCCGCCGGCCCCCCGGTGCCGCAGACCACGCCCGTTGGCTGAGTCGCCCACGTCGCCCGTGTCACCGATGGGGCGGGGCCCCGGAATCGTCCGGAGGCCCCGCCCCTGTTCGTCGGGCTCGTCGGCGTCGGCTCAGAGGTTGCCGCGCTTCTCCTGCTCGCGCTCGATCGCCTCGAACAGGGCCTTGAAGTTGCCCTTTCCGAAGCCCATGGAGCCGTGGCGCTCGATCATCTCGAAGAAGACGGTCGGGCGGTCCTGGACCGGCTTGGTGAAGATCTGGAGCAGGTAACCGTCCTCGTCGCGGTCGACGAGGATCTTCAGCTCGCGCAGGATCTCGACCGGGACCCGGGTCTCGCCCGCCCACTCGCCGAGGGTGTCGTAGTACGAGTCGGGGGTGTCCAGGAACTGGACGCCCGCCGCGCGCATCGCACGCACCGAGGCGACGATGTCGTTGGTGGCGAGCGCGATGTGCTGGACGCCCGCGCCGCCGTAGAACTCCAGGTACTCGTCGATCTGGGACTTCTTCTTGGCGATGGCCGGCTCGTTGATCGGGAACTTGACCTTGAGCGTGCCGTCGGCGACGACCTTGGACATGAGCGCGGAGTACTCGGTGGCGATGTCGTCGCCCACGAACTCCTTCATGTTGGTGAAGCCCATGACCTTGTTGTAGAAGCCGACCCACTCGTTCATCCGGCCGAGTTCCACGTTGCCGACGCAGTGGTCGATGGCCTGGAAGAAGCGCTTGGCCGGCGGTTCGACCATCGGGTCGGCGGCGACGTAGCCGGGCAGGTACGGGCCGTCGTAGCCGGACCGCTCCACGAGGGTGTGGCGGGTCTTGCCGTAGGTGGCGATGGCGGCGAGCACGACCGTGCCGTTCTCGTCCTTCACCTCGTGCGGCTCGGTGAGCCCGAGGGCGCCGTGCTCGACGGCGTAGGCATAGGCCGCACGGGCGTCCGGGACCTCGATGGCCAGGTCGATCACGCCGTCGCCGTGCTCGGCCACGTGGTCGGCGAGGAAGCGCCCGTGGTCGGTGGCCGCCTTGATGACGGAGGTGAAGACGAAACGGGCGGAGCCATTGGTCAGCACGTAACTCGCCGTCTCCCGGCTGCCGTTCTCCGGTCCGGAGTAGGCGACCAGCTTCATGCCGAAGGCCGTCGAGTAGTAGTGCGCGGCCTGCTTGGCGTTGCCGACGGCGAAGACGACCGCGTCCATTCCCTTGACCGGGAAGGGGTCGGCCTGCCGCTCCGCCTCGCTCCGCCTCGGCTCTTCACTTGCTTCCTGGTTGCCGAGCCCAGTGTCGGGGGTGGTGTGCACAGTCTCAGTCATGCCGGAAGCCTCCCGCCGCTTCGCAAGGTGCGCAATAGTTCGCGAAATCGCTGGGCAGTTTGTACAGCACATGGCCATGCTGGCCGGACTATCTGTACATGATGACCATCACAGTGAACTCTACGACGACTCCCGGAGGCGGGCCATGGCGATCGATCATCTGGACGGACGGCTCATCGTGCTCCTGGCCCGCGAACCGCGCATCGGCGTCCTGGAGGCGTCACGCCGACTGGGCGTGGCACGCGGGACGGTGCAGGCGCGGCTGGACCGCCTTCAGTCGAATGGAGTCATCCGCGGATTCGGCCCGACCGTCGATCCGGCGGCGCTCGGCTACCCCGTCACCGCGTTCGCGACGCTGGAGATCAAACAGGGCCAAGGGGCCGATGTGCGGGCCCATTTGGCGACCGTGCCCGAGGTGCTGGAGCTGCACACCACCACCGGCCACGGCGACATGCTCTGCCGGCTCGTGGCCCGTTCCAACGCCGATCTTCAACGGGTGATCGACCGGGTTGTCGGTTTTGATGGCATTGTCCGGGCCTCCACGGCCATCGTCATGGAGAACCCGGTTCCGCTGCGCGTCATCCCGCTCGTCGAGCAGGCCGCGGGGGACGACGACTGAACCGAGAGGTGGCGCGTGAGCTTCTGGGAGTACCTGGGCAATCGGCACCAACAGCTGCTCACCGACGCCTTCCAGCACGTCAGCGCCGTGTTCCAGTGCATGGTCGTCGCCACCCTGCTGGGGGTCCTGATCGGGGTCGTCACCTACCGCAGCGGATGGGCGGGGGCGCTGGCCATCACGTCGACGGCGACGGTGCTCACCATCCCGTCCCTCGCCGCGATCGGTCTGCTCATCCCGCTGGTCGGGCTCGGGGTCGCGCCCACCGTGATCACGCTGACGCTGTACGGGCTGCTGCCCATCGTCCGCAACTCCATCGTGGGACTGCGCGGTGTCGATCCGCTGCTGGTCGACGCGGCCAAGGGCATCGGGATGTCCCGGCCGGCCAGGCTGTTCCGGGTGGAACTGCCACTGGCCTGGCCGCCGATCCTCACCGGCATCCGGGTGTCCACACAGATGCTGATGGGCATCGCCGCCATCGCCGCGTACGCGTCCGGCCCCGGGCTCGGCAACGAGATCTTCCGCGGCATCGCCTCGCTGGGCAGCGCCAACGCCATCAACCAGGTGCTCGCCGGAACGCTCGGCATCGTCATCCTCGCGCTGCTCTTCGACGCCGCGTACGTCCTGCTCGGACGCCTCACCATTCCCAGGGGGATTCGTGCCTGAGACCGCCGACTCCAAGGCCGCGGAACCCGGTTCCGGTTCCGGTCCCGGCCACGACTCCGGCCGCGCCCCCGCAACCGGCAGCACGGCCGCCGACGAAGCCGGGGCACCGAGGTCCACGTCCGGGGCCACCATCCATCTCGACAACCTGACCAAGCGGTACCCGGGCAATCCGAATCCGGCCGTGGACAACGTGTCGATGGACATCAAGGCGGGCGAGACGGTGATCTTCGTCGGCCCGTCCGGCTGCGGGAAGTCCACCACCCTGAAGATGATCAACCGGCTGATCGAGCCGTCCTCCGGCCGGATCATGATCGACGACGAGGACGTCACCGACATCGACCCGGTGCGGCTCCGCCGCAAGATCGGCTACGCGATCCAGTCGTCCGGGCTCTTCCCGCACATGACGGTCGCGGAGAACATCGCCCTGGTGCCGAAGATGGTCGGCTGGTCGAAGTCGCGGGTGAAGGACCGGGTCGAGGAGATGCTCGACCTCGTGGGACTGGACCCGCGCGAGTTCCACGGCCGCTACCCCCGCGCCCTGTCCGGAGGCCAGCAGCAACGGGTGGGCGTGGCACGGGCCCTGGCCGCGGACCCGCCGGTGCTGCTGATGGACGAACCGTTCGGCGCGGTCGACCCGATCACCCGCGACCACCTCCAGGACGAGCTGATCCGGCTCCAGCACGAACTGCACAAGACGATCGTCTTCGTCACCCACGACTTCGACGAGGCGATCAAGCTGGGCGACCGGATCGCCGTACTGCGGGAGCGTTCGCACATCGCGCAGTTCGACACGCCGGAGGCGATCCTCACCAACCCGACGGACGACTTCGTCTCCGGATTCGTGGGCGCCGGGGCGGCGTTGAAGCGGCTCAACCTGACCCGGGTGCGCGATGTGGAGATGGCCCAGTTCCCGACGGTGACGGTGGACGACCCGCTCCAGTCGATCTTCAACAAACTGCGCATCGGCCCGCACAACGAGCTCCTGATGCTGGACCGCCGCAACCGCCCGTACAAGTGGCTGCGGCGCGGCGATCTGATGCGGGCCCGCGGATCGCTGGCCCGCGCCGGGCAGTTGGTGCACGACACGGTGACGCGGGACGCCACACTGCACGACGCGCTGGAGGCGGTGCTGACCGACAGCGGCGGCCGGGTCGCGGTGACCGGCCGGCGCGGCGAGTTCATCGGCGTCGTCGACATGCACACCCTGATGAACTCCGTGCACGAACTGCTGGAGGCCGACCGGCTCGCCGCCATCGAGCACCAGCACGACCTGGAGGAACTCCGCGCCCACCAGACCGAACAAGAGCTGGAGGGCGGTGCGCAGGACGCATGACCCCCGACTCCCCCTCACGCCCCGAACCCGCCCGGTCCCGGCGCGCCTCCCGCCCGGCGCGCTCCGAGCCGCCCGGACCGTCCTCCGACAAGGACCGCCCGCCCGGCGAGCACGACGTCAAGGGCCATGCCTTCCGTGACGAGGAGGAGGAGCCCGCACCGCCGCCCGCGAAACCCCGGCGCCGGATCACCTGGCGCAAGCTGCTGGTGCTGCCGCTCGCGCTGGTGGTCGTCCTGGCCGTCACCTATCTGTGGATCACCAGCGTCCACCTCGACTCGATCGCCCGGAACTCGCTGACCAGCGGGAACGTGCAGCTGCGCTGGTGGCAGCACGTGCGGCTGACCGCGATCTCGACGTTCTGGGTACTGATCATCGCGATCCCGCTGGGCATCGCCCTGACCCGGCGCGCCCTGCGCAGGGGTGCGCCCGTGGTCACCGCGCTCGCCAACATAGGCCAGGCGACCCCGGCGATCGGCCTGCTGGCGCTGCTGGTGATCTGGCTGGGCATCGGCCCGTCGACGGCGATCATCGGCATGGTGATCTACGCGGTACTGCCGGTGTTCTCCAACACGGTGGCCGGGCTCAGGGCGATCGACCCCGGCCTGGTCGAGGCGTCGCGCGGGATCGGAATGTCCTCGCTGGGAACGCTCGCCAAGGTCGAACTGCCGCTCGCGGTGCCGCTCATCCTGGCCGGGGTGCGGACGGCACTGGTGCTCAACGTCGGCACGGCGACGCTGGCCACGTTCGTCGGCGGCGGCGGCCTGGGCGACCTGATCACCTCGGGCATCCAGACCCAGCGCATGCCGGTGCTGGTGCTGGGTTCCGTGCTGACGGTGGTGCTGGCGCTGCTGGTGGACTGGCTGGCCTCGCTGGCCGAGGTGGCATTGACACCGCGCGGACTGGAGGTGGGGTGAGATGACGCCGCACACGGTGCGTGCCGTACGCGCCGCGGGTGCCGCCGTACGGGCCGTACGCGTCGCACGCGCCACGCGTGCCGGGCTCACGGGGGCGGTGGCGCTCACGGTGTCGCTGGCCCTGTCGCTCTCCGGCTGCGGGCTGAAGAGCGGCTCGCCGATGGTGGACGACGTACGACCCGGCTCGGTGGGCCGGGGCCTGCCGCTGAAGGGCGCCTCGCTGACGGTCACGTCGAAGAACTTCAGCGAGAACATCGTCCTGGGCCAGATGATCGGCCTGGTCTTCAGGGCCGCGGGTGCGGAGGTGCTGGACCGGACGAACCTGCCCGGCTCGATCAGTGCGCGCGAGGCGATCGTCAAGGGCGACGCGGACGCCATGTACGAGTACACGGGCACCGGCTGGATCACCTACCTCGGACATGCGAAACCGATCGCGGACCCGGCGAAGCAGTGGCAGGCGGTCCGGGACGAGGACCGGAAGAACGGTGTGACGTGGCTGCCGCAGTCCACGCTCAACAACACCTACGCGCTCGCCATCAGCAGGAAGAACAACGAGAAGTACCACCTGCGGACGCTGTCCGACGTGGCGGCGCTGGCGAAGCGCGACCCGTCGGCGGTGACGATCTGCGTGGAGAACGAGTTCGCCTCGCGCGACGACGGACTGCCGGGCATGGAGAAGGCGTACGGCATGTCGCTGCCGGCCGGCAACATCAAGAAGATGGACGCCGGGATCATCTACACCCAGGTCTCGAAGTCCAACTCCTGCCTGCTGGGCGAGGTGTACACCACCGACGGCCGGGTCAGGGCCATGAACCTCGACGTGCTCGTGGACGACAAGCACTTCTTCCCCAACTACAACGCCGCACCCGTGATCCACAGCAAGACCTTCGAGAAGTACCCGCAGATCGCACAGCTCCTCGACCCGCTCAGCAGGAAGCTGACGACACAGGCCGCCCAGGAGTTCAACGCGAAGGTGGACGTGGACGGGCAGGACCCGCACAAGGTGGCGAAGGACTGGCTGGTCCGGGAGGGGTTCATCAGGAACGGCTGACGGCATCGCCGAGTTACAAAGAAGTCGATGCAAAGAAGTCCTTGCAAAGGATGCTTTGCAAGTCTACGGTGAACACATGCCCGGAAGAGATGAGGGCGGCAACCGCCCCGCCGACGACCAGAACATCCACACGGTCGACGCCCGCACCCTGCGCGGGCTCGCCCATCCCCTGCGCCTGCGCCTGCTGAGCGCGCTTCGGGAGTACGGCCCCGCCACCGCCTCCGGCCTCGCGGACCGGCTCGGCGAGTCCAGCGGCGCCACCAGCTACCACCTGCGGCAGCTCGCCTCGTACGGCTTCGTCGAGGACGCCCCGGAACACGGCAAGGGCCGGGAGCGCTGGTGGCGGGCCGTCCACATGGGCACCGCGTTCGACACCGGCCGGCTCCTGGAGCATCCGGACCCGGCCGTGCGCGGCTCCGTCGGCGTCGTGCTCCACGAGATCGCCACCACCCACGCCCAGGAGCTGAACACCTGGCTCGGCACGATGCACGAGTGGCCCGCGGAATGGCGCAACAGCTGGGACATCAGCGATTTCAAGGTGCGCCTGACCCCCGATCTCTCCGCGGAGCTGATCCAGAAGGTCCACGACCTCATCGAGAGCTACCGGGGACGCGTCCCGGACGACGCCGACGGGTCGGCCACCGTCCGCACCCAGCTGCACTTCTTCCCCCGCCCCGCCGACTGACGCCCTCGGCACCCCTGCCCGACAGCACACCCCCGCTCGACAGCACACCCCTGCCCGACAGCACACCCTCAACCGGAAGGACACCGTCATGCACCCCGACACCCACCTCGTTCTGCACCACTCGCGGTCCGCCGAACTCCACGAGGAGGCGACGCAGTTCCGTACCGTCGGCACCGAACCGCGCGCCGGAGTGCGTACCCGGCTGGGCTGGACCCTGGTCGAGCTGGGGCTGCGCATCCTGCCCCGCCACCACTCCGGCTCCGGCCGCGGCTCCCTCGCCCTCGGTCCGGCATGAGCGGCCAGGGGGATCAAAACCGCATACCGCTCGTCGCCGTTCTGGCAGCCAACTCCATATCCACGGCCGGGACATCACTCACCCTGATCGGGGTTCCGTGGTTCGTCCTGGAGACCACCGGCAGTGCCGGGCGGGCCGGGGTCGTCGCCTTCTGCGCGACTCTTCCCATCGTCGTCTCCGCCCTGATCGGCGGCCCCGTCATCGACCGGATCGGACGCCGACGGGTCGCCGTGGCCTCCGACCTGGTGTGCGGCATCGCCGTCGCGGCCGTCCCGCTGCTCCACCGGGCGGACGTCCTCACCTTCTGGATGCTGTGCGCGCTGATGGCCGTCAACGGGCTCCTGCACACCCCGGGCAACACGGCGCGCTACGTCCTCGTACCGGACCTCGCCGCACATGCGGGCACCACCCTGGCCCGCGCGGCGGGCCTCTTCGACGCCGTGTCACGCGGCGCCCGGATGGTCGGGGCGGCGCTGGCGGGCATGCTCATCGCCCTGGTCGGCGCGGAGACCGTCCTGCTGCTGGACGCCGCCACGTTCGTGGCGTCCGCGCTGTTGATCGCGGTCGGGGTCCGAGGGGTCCGCGCGGCCGAACCCCAACGGGCCGCGACGCCCGTGTCCCTGCGCTCCTACAGCCGCGAACTGCGCGAGGGCTACGCCTACCTGCTGGGCAACCGGCTGCTGCTCGCGGTCGTGGTGATGGTCCTCTTCATGAACGGTACCGATCAGGGCTGGAACGCCGTCCTGCTGCCGGTGCACGCCTCCGGCGAGCTGGGCGGGGCCGCGGACATCGGACTGCTCACCGCGCTGTTCGGCGCGGGCGGACTGGTCGGCGCCCTGTTGTACGGGGCGGTCGGCCACCGCTTCTCGCGGTGGACCGTCTTCACCGTGTGCGTGCTGCTGTCCGGTGCGCCCCGATACGCGGTGGCCGCACTCACCGGGACGACGGCGCCGCTCGCGGTGACCATGGCCCTGGGCGGAGTCGCGGCCGGGGCGCTGAACCCGATCCTGACGACGGTGATCTACGGAAGCGTCCCCGACGAACTGCGCAGCAGGGTCTCCGGGGTGCTCACGGCGGGCGCGGAACTGGCCATGCCGGTGGGCGGACTCGCCGCGGGCCTGCTGGTGGAGGGCGCGGGTGCGCGGGGCGCCCTGCTCGCGATGGGGGCGGTGTACCTGCTGGCGACACTGAGCCCGCTGGTGTTCCCGGTGTGGCGCACCATGGACCGGGCCGGGGCGGACGACCCGGACCGCGCGGGCCCGAAGGGCGGGACGACCGAGCCGGAGGCCGCGGGAACAGCGGGGACAACAGCGGGAACGGCGACGGGGACAGCGGCGGGGACCATCGGGCCGGACCCCGCCGCGCCGAGTGCCGCTGTACCGAATCCCTCTGTGCCGAATCCCTCTGCGTCGAATCCCTCTGCGTCGGAGATCGCCGCCTCGGAGATCGCTGCTCCGAGTGTGGCCGGGGCGAATCCCACCGGTCCAAAGACCGTACCGGCACCGAGCGGGCCGGTCAGCAGCTGGGAACCTTCTGTCCCCGCTCCAGCGCCCGGAGCGACGACACCGCGCCCTTCAGGGTCGTGACCGGGATCAGCTGGAGGCCCTTGGGCAGTTCGGCCCCCGCCGCCCTGCACTCGTCCTTCGGGACGAGGAAGACGGTCGCGCCGTCGCGGCGCGCGGCCTGCGTCTTCAGCGACACCCCGCCGACCGCCCCGACCTCGCCGTTCGCCCGGATCGTGCCGGTGCCCGCGATCGTGCGACCCCCCGTGAGATCCCCACCGGAACCGTCACCGTCCAGCTTGTCGACGATGCCGAGGGCGAAGAAGAGTCCCGCGCTCGGGCCGCCGACATCGGCGAGGTGCAGCGAGACGTCGACTGAAGCGGGGGCCTTGCCGAGATAATTCAGGGCCGCGGAGACAGCGGAATTCTGCGACTTCTTCATGTCTTCCAGATTGTGCTTCTCGATCTCCTTCTCGGAGCCGCCGGTCGGGTAGACCGAGTCGCGGGGCAGGACCGCACGGTCCGTGCGGAACCAGCTGTCGATCACGTCACCGACCCCGACATCGGCGGTGGGCCCGGTGGCGACGATCGTCGTCATCCGCAGTTCGCCCTTGGTCGGACGGGTGGGCGCGCCCTTGATGCTGATCACGGGCGTGCCGTGGTCTTCCCCGAGCACGTTCGCGGTCGTGCCGGGCTGCGCCAGCGTGAAGGGCAGCGGCGCGAACGCGGCCACCCCGAACAGGGCGAGGACCGGCACGGCGCACAGGGCGAGGGCGCGGGGGCGCGAGAGACGAGTGAGCACCCGCCCAATCTAACCGCCGCCGCGCGCCGGCGCGCCGTCCGTCAGGGCCTGCGCCGGGCGCCCATCGACATGGCGAGCGCCACCACCCAGCCGATGAAGGTCCATCCGAGGAAGAAATTGACGACAAATACCGAACCGGTGTTCACCCCGCGCCCCAGAGCGATGAAGAAAGGCACGAAATACACGGCGATGCCCACGACGGCGAGAATCAGGAAAGCGGAGCTGTCCATCAGTAGTCCCCCTGGTCGCTGCGCGCCGCGATCGGAGCGCGAGCTCCGAAAAGATAAGGCCCGGACCGACCCCGGCGTAGACACGAACCAGCCAGAATGCGTCCTGCGCAACCCAACAAGGCCGCCCGCCCCCGGAACCAGTGCCAAAACCGGCGGCGGAGCCGGCCCCGGACCCGCCGACGACGCTCGCGGGGCGTTTCCCACGGGTCGCGCCTGACACTCCGCGACAGCCCCGGGCACCTCCGGCACCGGCCTGCTTCGGCGCCTCCGCCATCACCTACTTCTTCGGCACCTCCGCCGCCGCCTACTTCTTCGGCACCTCCGCCACCACCTGTTTCGGCACCTCCGCCGCCGCCTACTTCAGCGCTTCCGCCACCTCGCGGGCCGCGTCCACCACCCGGGGGCCCACCCGCTCGGGCACGGAGTCCGAGAGCATCACCACGCCCACGCTGCCCTCGACGCCCGTCACCCCCACCAGTGCGGCCGCCGCGCCGCTCGCCCCGGCCTCCAGCTCGCCGTGGGTGAGCGTGTAGGTCGCCTCCCCCACCGGCTGCCGACGCGCGGCGAGGATCGCCCGGCCCGCGGCACCCCGGTCCAGCGGATGGCGGAAGCCGGCCCGATAGGCCACGTGGTAGTCGGTCCAGGTCGGTTCGACGACCGCGACCGCCAGCGCATCGCTGCCGTCGACCAGCGTGAGGTGGGCGGTGGCTCCGATGTCCTCGGCCAGGGACCGCAACGCGGGGAGCGCCGCCTCCCGTACGAGCGGGTGCACCTGACGGCCCAGCCGCAGCACGCCCAGGCCGACGCGGGCCCGGCCGCCCAGGTCCCGTCGTACCAGGGCATGTTGTTCCAGAGTGGCAAGCAGACGGTAGACCACTGTTCGGTTGACGCCGAGCCGGTTGGACAACTCGGTGACGGTCAGGCCGTGGTCGGTGTCGGCGAGCAGTTTGAGGACTCGCAGTCCCCGGTCGAGCGTCTGGGAGGTCTCCGCGGTCACGACGCCCTCTCCTCTTGTGGTGAGCGGCGGCGGCTGATTCCCACGGACTGCGCGACCACCGGTCCCATCGGCGATGCGCGGCGAGGCCACCTGCCTGGCCAAGACACCGGCTGCGCTCTGCGGCGGCGTTGCCACGAAGCGTTCATTTTTTGGACAGTAGCGAGCCAGTCCGCTCAGCGGAAGACCTCGTCCAGAATCCGGGCGTAGGCAAAGAAGGAATTCTGGTGAAGAGACAGAAGCGCCGGTCAGCGGGGTGGCGGCCGATTTTCGGACGTCTACGCGCGTCCATGTCGGTCGACGCCTCCGCGACACTCTGTACATCAACATGCGAACGTTCGTTAACTCACTGTGAACGATTGTTGCGCGATTTTGCCGTTCACGAGAACCTCACAGAATCTGATCGCCTTCGTCGCCTGATCGCGGACGGTGAAGTTGAGCGCAAAGGTGCCGTCGAGCCCGACGATCCTGGTGACGTAGAAGTCCGATATCTGCTTCCCGTCCGCGGTGCGTCCGGTCGCCGAGACCGTGGCGACGGGCGCGAAGCCCTGCCCGAGGACGGTGACGGCGGTTCCCCCTCGGCCCCGAGGCTCCGCACCGACGACACCGGCCCGGGGCAAGGACCCCTGTCCCCGCCCCGGGCCGGTACATCACCGGAATGCGGACCCGCCGCCGAAGCCACCCCGGCCGCCGAAAACCGCTCGACCGCCCCGACGCCACCACACGCAACCGACGTCACCGCACGCAATCGGCGTCATCGCACCCGACGCCACCTCACGCGACTGACGTAACACCACACCCGACGTCACCACACCCGGCGTCGCCGCACCCGGCGTCGCCACCCCTGACGCCACTGCGCCCGACCTCACCGCATCCGGGTCGCCCACTCCTGGACCTTCTGGATCCGCTGCTGGATCTGTCCGGCCGTGGCCTCCGCGCTCGGCGGCCCGCCGCACACCCGCCGCAACTCGGTGTGGATCACCCCGTGCGGCTTGCCGCTCTGATGCGTGTACGCCGACACCATCGTGTTGAGCTGCTTGCGGAGACCCAGCAGCTGCTTGTGCGTGACCACCGGCCGCGCCTCGGCCGGCTTCTCCAGCAGATCGGCCTCCTCGGCCGGCCGCTGCCGGCTGTGCGCGATCTGCCGGGACTGGCGCTTCTGGAGCAGCAACTGGACCTGGTCCGGTTCCAGCAGCCCCGGAATGCCCAGGTAATCCTGCTCCTCCTCGCTCCCGGGGTGTGCCTGCATGCCGAACTCGGCACCGTCGTACAGCACCCGGTCGAAGACCGCGTCCGACTCCAGTGCCTCGAACGGCAGCTGGTCCTCGGTCTCCTCGTCCTCCAGCCGCTCGGCGTCGGCGAGGAGCTTGTCCTCCTCCGAGAACGGGTTCTCCTCGTCGCTGCCCTTCTTCGGCTTGTCCAGGACGTGGTCCCGCTCGACCTCCATCTCGTTGGCGAAGTCGAGCAGCATCGGAATGGTCGGCAGGAAGACCGACGCGGTCTCGCCGCGCCTGCGCGAACGCACGAAGCGCCCGACCGCCTGCGCGAAGAACAGCGGCGTGGAGATGGTGGTGGCATAGACACCCACGGCCAGGCGCGGCACGTCGACGCCCTCCGACACCATCCGGACCGCGACCATCCAGCGCGACTCGTCCCCGCTGAACTGGTCGATCTTCTTCGACGCGGCCTTCTCGTCGGAGAGGACCACAGTGGCCTTCTCGCCGGTGACCTTCTTCAGGATCTTGGCGTACTCGCGCGCCGACTCCTGGTCGGTGGCGATGACCAGTCCCCCGGCGTCCGGGATGCCCTTGCGGACCTCGGTCAGCCGCTTGTCGGCAGCGGCCAGCACATTGGGGATCCAGTCGCCGGTGGGTGACAGGGCAGTGCGCCACGCCTGCCCGATGGCGTCCTTGGTCATCGGCTCGCCGAGCCGGGCGGCGATCTCGTCACCGGCCTTGGTGCGCCAGCGCATGTTGCCGCTGTAACTGAGGAAGATCACGGGCCGGACGACCCCGTCGCCGAGCGCGCTGCCGTAGCCGTACGTGTAGTCGGCCGAGGAGCGCCGGATGCCGTCGTTCCCCTCCTCGTACTCGACGAACGGGATCGGGTTGGTGTCGGAACGGAACGGCGTACCGGTGAGCGCGAGCCGCCGCGTCGCCGGATCGAATGCCTCCAGGCACGCCTCGCCCCAGGACTTCGAATCACCGGCGTGGTGGATCTCGTCGAGGATCACCAGCGTCTTGCGCTGCTCGCAACGGTTGCGGTGCAGCATCGGCCGGACGCCGACACCGGCATACGTCACCGCGACGCCGTCGTACTCCTTGCTCAGCGGGCCCGCACTGTAGTCGGGGTCGAGCTTGATACCTATCCGGGCCGCTGCCTCGGCCCACTGCTTCTTCAGGTGCTCGGTCGGCGCGACGACGGTGATCTGCTGCACGACGTGGTGGTGCAGCAGCCATGACGCGAGGGTCAGCGCGAAGGTGGTCTTCCCCGCGCCGGGGGTGGCGACCGCGAGGAAGTCGCGCGGCTGCTCCTGGATGTACTTCTCCATGGCGCCCTGCTGCCAGGCTCGCAGCTTTCCGGCGGTACCCCAGGGGGCACGGCCGGGGAAGGCGGGTGAGAGGTGGTGGGAGGCGGTAGTAGTCACGGTCTCCGGTTCGGGTCTCTCGGGTACGTGGGTGCTGTCCGTACGGGCCGGGACGGGCCCGCAGGCGATACGACAACCGGGCCACCCTACCGGTGGGCGGGACGTGAGCCGCTTCGAACTGCCCGGCCCCGCACGGAACTGCGACGGCTGTCACACGTCGTCGACGACCAGTTCGCGCAGCCCCCGGGAGGTGGCCCCGCCTCGTCCGTCTCCCCAGCGGCCACCCCGATGACCAGGCCCCATGTCCACTGCGATGGCTACAGCGACGACGAGCGCGACGACCAGGTGCTTCGCGGTATCGGTGGCGTCGGAATCGGCCGGCTGCGTCCCGCCGTCCTGGGGCCTCGCCCCGCTGGACGGCCCCGGACGGCCGGCCGTACGCAGTCGGAGCCCCGGGGCGCGCACACCGCACCCGGGGGGTTCCCGATCCGCTGCCGAGGGTTTCGGCCCGACCCGACCTCACGAGGGCGCGGTTCCCGGCCGAACCGGCACGTCACCTCGATCGGAGCCGGAGCGACAGCCGGAACCGGCGGAACGGCGGAACCGGCGGTACCGGCTATCGGATCCGCCCGACCGGGGCCGGGGCCGTACCGGCTATCGCGTCCGTACCCGGGACGCCACCCACGCCCCCACCAACGCCACCCCCGCCATCGGCAGGAAGACCACCGCGAACGCGCCAGGATGCGATCCGGAGGCGGCCCCCGCCTCCACCGCCTCGTGCACGGCCCCCACCGCCCCGCCACCGAGCGCTGCGAAGGCCGCCCCGCCCGCGGCCAGCAGCAGGACGTTCGACAGCCCGTCGGAGATCTGGAGGGCCGCGGAGTTCGCCCCGGCCTCCTCCGGCGCCGACAGCTTCAGCAGCAGCACGCTCGTCGAGGCGATCACCATGCCCATGCCGAAACAACCGAAGGCCCAGGCCACGGCCACGGTCCAGACCGGCACCGCGTCGATCAGCACCGACGGCGCGGCGGCTATCGCGGCGGCGACCAGCACCATGCCGCCCACCATCAGCCGCTCCCGGTACGGCTCCAGCCGCGGCCGGGACTGCACGAACGAGCCGAGCGCCCAGGTCCCGCCACCGGCCGCGAGCGAGAGCCCGGCCATCGTCGGGCTCAGCCCGCGCTGGGTCACCAGCATCAGCGGCACGAACGACTCGGCGGCGATGAACGACCCGGCCGCCACCCCGCGCAACAGCACCACCGACGGCAGCCCGCGCGCCGCCCGCGCGGTCCCCGGCGGCAGCAACCCGCGCACGGCGGGCACCAGCAGGACGAAGCCCACGACGGCGGGGAGCAACGCGAACCAGTTCCGTTCCTGCCCGGCGTACTGGAGCAGCCCGGCGCCCGACGAGATGCCGAGCGCGAGCAGGATGCGGCGCCGGTCGAAGGGTTCGAGGGCGGCCGCGGGGTCGGGCGGCCCGGAAGCCCGGCGCCGGATCGCCGGCAGCGCGAGCGCCAGCGGGAACACCACCAGCACGGGGATGCCGACGAAGACCCACCGCCACCCCAGGTGCTGGGTCACGCTCCCGGAGGCGAGCGGTCCGACGACGGACGGGATCACCCAGCTCGCCGCGAACGCCGCCATGATCGACGGGCGCAGCCGCTCCGGGTACGCCCGGCTGATCACGACGTACAACGCCACGATCACCAGCCCGCCGCCGAGCCCCTGCACGGCCCGGCCCGCGACGAACATCCACATGCTCCCGGCTGTCCCGGACAGCAGCAGCCCCGCCCCGAACGCACTGATCCCGGTCGCCAGCGGCCCCAGCGGTCCGCGCCGGTCCGCCCACTGCCCGGACAGCACCATGGCGAACAGGCTGGTCGTGAAGTACGCGGAGAACGCGAAGGCGTAGAGCGCGATGCCGTGCAGCTCACGCGCGGCGACCGGCATGGCGGTCCCCACCGCGGTCGCCTCGAAGGCGATCAGGAAGACGACGGAGACGATGCCGACGCTGAGCGCCCGATAGGTCCGCCCGAGCACCCCACCGGTCTCCGGCCCCTCCCCCTCGAACCCGGCGGACGGCTTTGACACGGACGTATCGCCGACGGTGCCGACATCGGCAGTTCCGGTATCGGCGTCTCGGGGTTCCAGGACACTCATGAGCCCCAGAGTAAGGGCCGCATCCCCTGGTGGGCCCTGTCGCGAGACGGTCCACCGCTCGGCCCTTGGTCGTAGGACCGACCCCACCCTTCGCGAAAAAGCCCACCCACCTCACGAATCCCCCACCCACCAACCACCAACCACCGCCCACCGGCGAACCCGCCCCGCCGTTCGTGAACGGCACATGGCAGTCGCATTGCACCCCGCCCCGCACCCTTGAGCCACCCCGGCACCCGCCCCTACGTTCGAACCACAACGAGGAACACACGGCCGTGTGCCCGAGTGGTCAGGGGCTCGACTGCAACTCGAGTAACACCGGTTCGAATCCGGTCACGGCCTCCACAAAGCCCAGCACGCCCGCCCGTCACGCGTCCTGCGTCGCGCCGGTCGGACACCGCGTAATCGCGTCCCCGTCGTCTTCACGGTCGCAGGCCGACACAGCCGACATCGTGGCGCACAGGCCGACGGCGAGGGCCGTACCACGCGTGAGGAGCCGGTTGCGACGCCGATGTGCCGAGATGTTCACTGATCTCCCAGAAGGCTCTTGGCCTGATCGTTGCTGTCGAAGGCCGCGCCGTTGATCTCGTCGGTCGCGGTGTATTCGCTGCGTCCCCCGTTCGGGTTGGCGGCCGACCATTGCCGGGCGGGCTCGGCCAGTTGCTGCTCCCGCTGCCTGAACACCTTCGATCAGCTCTCGCAGGGCAGAATCTTGCGGTACTCCTCCGCATAGGAGGCCAGATACCGTTCCACCTTGTCCGCCATGTTCCCTTCGGGCCGCACCACTCGGACTTCAAGGGAGAACGCACCAGCTTTCTGCCTCGCGTTGCGGCACTCGAAAGCAGTGGTGGCACCGCTCTTCCATACCTGAAACTTTCCGCCCTGCCTGGGTTCGGTATTGAAGACCAAGGCCGCCTTGGCGGTGTCCTCTGCGGTGAATCCGGCTTTGCGCCATACGCCTTCGCTACTGAGCTCGACCTTTCCGTCGATCACAACATCGCAGAACCGGTATTCCGGGACGTCATACGTATGAGACTCCTCGATCTTCAGCCGGGCGCCATCCGGAAGCAGGTCCTTGAGCATGTCCCGCCGAACCGGGACACCACAGAGAACTTCCGGGACCGAGTAACTCTTCTCATCACCCGAGCAACCGCCGACAGCAAGTAGAGCGACGGCTGCGAAAATAGCCAATGGGCGAGCCTTCTCCATCATGAAGCATCTCCGGCGCTCTTCATCTTCGCTCCTGCCGTATGACCGTCATCAGCCCCGTTGGCTGCGGAGGTCTTGAGATCATCCACGGTGTCGGCGTTGAGTTCTCCACCACGTGTCGCCACTTCCACGGCACTGCGAGCCGAATCCATGGCTGCACTACGGCCCTCATGATAAACACGAGTTGCATCACCCTCGGCCTGATCCGCGGAGTCCTGCTCGATGCTCTTCATGATGCTTTCCTGAATGTCTTCGGAAGCCCAACCGATAGGGGCTCCCAGAATCGGAACCCGTTCCGCAGCCTTGTCCAGCCCCATACCCAGGATTCGGTCAGCCCACTTCTGCTTTTCAGCAGCAGCTTCGTTGAACTCCTTGTCGGCCGCCGAATGATAATCGAGAACGGCATCCGCACGGGATTCACTCATGATGCCGGCAATAATTCCGCCCGGCCGCGAAGCGTTACGCAGTCGCTCCGCATCAGAAACCGAGGAGTTACTGTCCCCATTGATCACTTCATTAATGGCATTGGCCGTAGATGCCTGCTGAGCACTGGTAATGGAGGCATACGCATCAGGATCTTGACCGACTTCCGACAGGAAGCGCTGCGCCTTGTCGGCAGAGAGATTTGCCGACTCACCGAAGGGCGAGAAGAGCTTGTCGTCCCCACCCGAGAGACTTCGCTGAAAGTCGTTGATGTACTCGGCAGAAATGTCGCCGAGACTTCCCCTCATGGCATAGAGAGGACCGGATCCTTCTTCGAGATCGCCGTTCTCGTTGTGCCGGATCAGCTCCGGGCTCTCACCAAACTTCTCGACAATCGCATGCACCAGATTGGCCCGCTCGGCCGAGTGCTTGACAGCCTCACCCGTGGCATCACTGTCGTACGGACGTCCCGTGGTGGCTGACTCCAGCGCATGCCCCAGGGCTTCCGGACCGACGTTCAGGGCCTTCTGCAGCTTCTCACTGTCCCCGTAGAGGTGCGCGTCGTTCGAGTCGGCGTTCCACTCGAATTCCTCGTCGGTGAATACATCGAGGTAGGAGGAGAAGTCGAGCTTTCCGCCCTTCTTGACACTTCCGTCCTCGTTGTACGCAGTAGGGGGATCCGTGAAGAACTTCTCCGCGGCCTGCGGGCTGTGTCCGAGACCCTCCAGAACGCTGTTCAACGGGTCTTCACCCGATCCGAGCTTTCCTGAAGGGTTGAACCCGTACGTCTCGCCGTTGCCGCTGCCGACATGCGTGAGGAACTTGCCCCGGTCCTCCTGATGGAGCTGCGTCACATGCTCGGCGATGGGGTTGATGAAGTCCGGGTCATAGTTCCCGTACCGCAGAAGGCCGCCCAGGATCTGGTAGCCGTACGGCTTCTGCATCATGCCGGGCTGGAACTCGATCTGCTGAGTGCCGAGTTTACGGAGCTCCGGCCCCCACTCGGCGCTGAACTTCTTGTCGTGGGACGCTTTCGCGAGATTGATTCCGAGGTTCTTCTGGAGTTCCTGAACGTCCCGCAGTCGTTCCTTGTCAATCTTTCCGTAGGCGTCGTACGGGTCGATTGCCAACTGGCCGTAGAACTCCAAGGACTTTTTGGGTCCAAGTGCCCTGTAGAACTCTGTCGAGAACTCCTGGGAATTCTTGTTGTCACGCAGGAGTTCATTGAGTTGCTGCAACTGCGTGTGCGTGATCGCGTTCCCCTTGGCGGCCAACGCGGCGGCGCGGGCCGCCTCCTCCTGGTCCAGCTTCTCGTACTTCGGCTTGCTGAAGTCGTGGCCGTCGGAGACGTTGGCGGTGAGGGCGTTCTTCAGGGACTGATCGGCGTCGTTGCAGGTGTCGACGATGTCGTCGATCTTCTTCTGCCAGGCAACGATTGCGCTCTTCTGCTTCTGGAGCGCCTGCGGGTAGTCGGGATCATGACGGGCCGCAACGTCCTCTTCCAGCGGATGCCTGGCCGTCACCTTTCCCTTGGCGTCGACATGGACGCCGGCCTTCGGACCCTCGTCGTGCACGATGCTCACAAGGTCGTCCTTGGCCTTCCTAAAGGCCGTACACCCTTCTGCGAGGAGCATCTTGACGCCCTTGGCCTCGGCCACGGCGTCACCGAACTCCTTGGCGGTCTTGCCGATGAACCCTTTGGTGACGCCGGCGTTGACGCCCTCCCATTCGGCCTTGTCCGCCTTGGCCTTCATCCCGTCCCTGGCGTCCTCGGCCAGACGCTCCAACTTCGTGACCATCTCGGCCCAGTCATCGACCGCCGCCTTCAGTTTGCCCACGGGTGCGTCGACGATGTCTTCGAACTTCAGCACGATCCCGATTCCCCCGCGTACTACTTCAGGTACTCGTTCAGCTTGGATACCGCAAGCAGATCACCGACGATCTGTGCATCATCCTTCGCATGGGCCGACTTGCTGTAGTCGAGATGGTTCGAAATCTGGGCACACGAATCCAATAAGGTCCTCAGGTGCGTGTTCCACCGGTCATGAACCTTCAGCAACGCGGAACCGCTGGAGAAATTTCCATTGGTGAGAGCGGTCGCCGCATCGAACGTCGACGGCCGGGCGTGGTCACCCTCTTTGGAAAGCCGGGTGTGCAGACCGTACGCCTCATGCCCAATAGCACCCAAATTATCTTGATTGACCGCCAAGTCGGCCTTGCCGGACGACGAACGCCCCCCGGCGCCGTCATCAACACCATTGAGTCGCATATCGACCCGTTGCGCCGACTCCTTGCGCAGCGCCGCCCACTCCGCATCAAACGCCATGAATCCCCCACACCGCTCTCGCCCCCCGAGCTCCATCACGAACCCGGCCTCAGGCGCACGTCCATTGATTGCTCAAGCTACCAATGCGGTATTGCCTTCGGAAAGGCTGGAACGGGACGTTCCGTTACATGACCGGTGGCATTGCGACATGATGGCCGCCCAGCGCAGGCACACAGCGGGACGGGGGTACAAGAATCTGCCGTCACGCCTCCGACCCCAACGCGTTTCCCCAGCCAATCGGCTGCCCCCGGCCCCGGGTCCCCGGGAATCCCCCGATCTCCGGGAACCCGGAAGCCCAGACAAAAGCCTCCTCCTCGCCGTCAGCCGACGCCGACCGCGCTGCGGAACTCGTCCATCGTCATCGTCTTGTCGTCCGACGGCATGGAAATCGTCACTTTCGCACCGAAACCGGTGAACGTGGTGCTGCTGGTCCTCCCGTTCTGTGACGCCTCCTGCTTCAGCAGGTAGTTCGGCGACTCGGGGCTGACGAAGTAGACGTCCTCCCCCAGTCCTGCCGACACCTGGATGGCCTGCGCCTTCTTGCCGTCAACAGTCGTGTCCTTGTCCGGGGCGAACTGTCCGTCCGAAGATATGGCGAAGTAGCCGGTGCAGTCCTTGCCGGTGTCGCTGCTCACGTAGTGGTCGGAGAGCGAGGACGGAACGGTGATCTGCTGCCCCTTCTCCGCCAGCGTCGCGGCGAACAGAGGGGCGCTTATGTAGTTCTTGCCGTCCTTGCAGTACATGCTGCCGCCCTCCGTCTGCGGCGTACCGCCGACCTCCATGCGGAAGCCCTGCTTCGGGTCCCAGGTCATCTTCTGGGTGGCTCCCACGAAGGCAGTGGTGGTGCCCGTAGCGCTGAACGACGTCTCGCGCATGACCTTGTTGACCGCCTCGATGCGCGCCGAGGCCGACGATCCTCCGCCGCCGGACGAGGAATCGGATCCGTCGCCGCAGCCAACTGCGGCGCTGGCGAGCACCACGACGGCGGCGAGGGTACGGAGGACTGGCTTGGTGCGTCGTGCGAGCACGGATTTCCCTTCGGGAACGACGAGCAAAGGACGCGAGCACCCTCTCACAGGGCACCCCGATCTCCATCTGGCAGGCATGGTGCGGCGCGCACGCCGGAGGCCCTCCGCACATCCCACCCGCGAAGACGCGCAGGATGACCAACTCCGCCTCGGATAACGACCGATGGCCCCGCACAGGTGGCTGAGCCGCGCAACGATGGGCAAGTTGCCGTCTCTTGTGAGGAATTGGAAGGAAGAGTGACATCAGAAGGCTTCGGTACAACGAGGAATTCGGCACATACCCGGCTCGGCCGGCTGCCGACGACCGAGCCGGGAAGCAGCCTCGGCCAACCTCCGAGGCGGTGACGGCCGGCCTCTGAACGCGGTGACGGCGAGGTCGTATCTCGTCTTCGGCAACGATCAGTTGGGCAGGACGGCACCATGACGTCCAACCTCCACGAGAACCTCGGAGCGACTGCCGACAGCGCGCGCCGATCACGTTCACCGCGCCCGTCCACCCCTTCGACGAGGGCCCGGCGTGGACTCCGCCCGCTCCCTGGCCCGGGCAGGGTCTTGAGTAGGCTTCCCCTGTTGTGCCATCACTCGGGGGAGCTTCATTGCACAGGCCACGCCCCGGTCCCGTCCGGCAGGTCGGGCCGTACTCCGTCATCACTCGGCTCGACGCGACCGGTCCCGGCACGATGCCCGTCCCCGAGCGGCGCTATGTCGCGCGCACGGCCGACGGTGAAAACACCGTTCTGCTGAGTCTGCCGCTCGACGGCACCGACCCCGAGCGGTTCCTCGTGGAGGCACGGGCCGCCCAGATCCCGCTCGGCCCATGGGCCGCCACCGTCGCCGACTGCTCGCCGTCCGGCTCGTCACCGTGGTACGCACGCGCCTACGAACCCGTCCTTCCGCTCCCGATGGTCCTTGCCGTCCACGGCGGCCCGCTCCCCGAGGAGACACTGCGCGTACTCGGCGCCTGCCTGGCGGAGACGCTCGTCGTCGTTCATGCCGCCGGAGCGACGCACGCCGGGATCTCGCCCGCGGCCGTGCTGCTGGCCGACGACGGCCCCCGGCTCACCTGTCACGGCGCGGCACGGATCGCCGCGCCGGACGGTACGGACCGCTCGGGCCTCCCGGGGCTCGAACCGGGCAGCCTGGCCCCGGAGCAGGCCACCGGGGGACGCCCACGTCCTCCCGGCGATGTCTACGCCCTGGGTGCGGTCCTCGCGTACGCGGCCACGGGCCACACGGTTCCCGAACTCAGAGAGCTCCCCCCGTTCCTCCGCACGCTCGTACCGGCCTGTCTGGCCCGTGATCCGGCGGCACGGCCGCGGGCCCTGGACGTCCTGCACGCGCTGGCTCCCTCCCCGCCCGACGTGATCCCCTCCGTCTCCCCCAGCGCCATCGACCCCACCGTCATCGACCCGGGATCGAGAGCGTTTCCCCTGCCCGGTCGGGTGATCGCGGCCCTCGCCCGCCAGTCCGCAGAGGTCCTCGCCGCCGACCTCCCCCTGCCCACCGGAAGCTGACCGTGCTCGAACCGCTCCTCCACGACGATCCGCACCTCATCGGCCCCTACCGGCCGACCGCCCGGCTCGGCAGCGGTGGCATGGGCACGGTCTATCTGGCCCGTTCTCCGGGCGGCCGCACCGTCGCGCTCAAGACCGTGCACGCGCGCATCGCCGCCGATACCACCTTCCGCGCCCGCTTCCGCCTCGAAGTCGATGCCGCCCGTGTCATCGGTGGTCTGCACGGCGCCCGGGTGTTCGACGCGGATCCGCTCGCCGACACGCCGTGGCTGGCCACGGAGTACATCCTCGGACCGCCCCTGGACGAGGCCGTCTCCCACTGCGGCCCGCTTCCGGAGACGGCGGTGCGCGCGGTGGGTGCGGCGCTCTGCGGCGCGCTCGGCCAACTGCACGGCTCGGAGGTGGTGCACCGCGACCTGAAGCCGTCCAACATCATGCTCAGCGCCTACGGCCCGAAGATCATCGACTTCGGCATCGCCCGCGCCCTCGGCGACGACCGGCTCACGCGCACCGGAACCGCCGCCGGCACACCGGCATACATGTCACCGGAACAGGCGAGCGGACAGGAGCAGACCCCGGCCGGTGATGTGTTCGCCCTGGCAGGAGTCCTCGTCTTCGCCGCCACAGGGCACGGCCCTTTCGGCAGCGGGCAGGCCGCGGATCTGATCTACCGGGTGCGGTACGCGGACCCGGACCTCACCGGCGTACCGCCGTCACTCGCCCCGCTGCTGACCCGTTGCCTGGCCAAGGACCCGTCCCTGCGCCCGGACACGGGCGAGCTGCCGGCCGAACTCCACGACGGAACGGGCCAGTTCGCCGACCACCTCCCGGCCGCGCTGCTGGCGGAGATCGCCCGCCGCGCGGCGGAGGTCTGGCACTACCGGCCCCACCGCCTCCCGGCACCACCGGAGCAGGCGAACCCCCTGCCGGCGCCGCCCGTGCCGCGCCGCGCAGGTATGTCCCGTCGCAGGCTCCTCGGCGTCGCGGGCCTGTCGGCGGCGGTCGTGGGCGCGGGGGTCTGGACCGGGACGGAACTCCTGGGGGCGGACGCGTCGAACACCGCCGCGTCGCACGGAGAGTCCGGGCCGAAGAAGTCGGATCTACTGCGCTCCCTGTGGACTTACGACGGAATCGAATCCCAGGGATATGGGACACCGTTCTTCCACGGCGGCACCCCCGTGGTCCTGGGCATCGACCGCTGCGTGGCCCTGGACCCCACAACCGGCAAGGAGCGTTGGCAGTCCAGAAGGCTGCCGTCCCCCGGTCGGACCGCCGCCGACGGTTCCCAGGTCTACTGCGTTCTCCCGGACGACAAGAAGCGCCTGGCAGTCGTCACGCTCGACGACGCCGGCGAGCCGGACCGCGCAATCGTCACGCTGCCCGATGTGAAGGCCCTGGGTGCCTCCCACACAGCCGCCGCCCTTTTCCACGCCTCGGACGACACGCTCTATCTCGCCGCCGGACGCGACGCACAACTGGCCGGCGAGGACTGGCATCTCCTCGCGGTGGACACCGTGTCGGGGAAGGTCCGATGGCAGAGACCCTTCGGCGAGAAGAAGAAGGACGAGGAGAATCCGCGGTTCGGCAACGGCATGTGGTTCGGCAAGACCGTCGGCGACACGCTCGTTCTCGGCGGCGCATACGATTCCCTGAGGCTTCACGCCTACGACAAGCGCTCGGGAAAGCACCTCTGGTCGAGCAGCGTGTCGGACTGGATGGACGACACCACGGCGCCGGTCGCCAGCGGTGCGGAACTCGCGGACGACGGCCGGGACATGTACATCGGGGCCGGTCTCGTCCAGTCCATACGCGCATCCGACGGCACGGTCATCTGGGAGTTCGGCAGTTTCCGCGACTTCGGGGACGCCCCGTCGCTCGCCACACACTACGGAGCGCCGGCCCTCCACAAGGGAGTCGTGTACGTGGCGGAGCGCACCGGAGCGATCGTCGCTCTCGATGCCCGGCGCGGAGAGCTGCTGTGGGAAACCCGCGCCCCCGAGGTGAACGCCCCCCTTCTCGCCGTACCTCCCGTGCTCAGTGCGACCCACCTCTACTACTCGGGCAAGGCAGGGATCGGAGCGATCGACCTGCGCACGCGCACCTACGTGGGGACCGGAGGGGTACCCGTCCGGCGTCTCGCGGCCGATCCCGACAACCATCTGATCGTCGGTGTCGACGACGAGCTGGTGACGGCCCTGAGCATGGTGTAGAGCTCCCGGCCCGACGGCCGCACCCGGCGCGGAACACCCGGCCCGCGAAGGCCCGGCCCGCCCGCGCACCCCACCGCCCCAGCCCGGCTCGCCCACCCCGCCGTCGCTGGGCCGAACGCGTCGACCGCTCGCCCGCCCAACCTCGAGGAACCCCATGAAACCGCTCAGTGCCGGAGATCCCCTGCGGATCGGCCCGTACCGCCTCCTCGGTGTCCTCGGGGAGGGCGGAATGGGCAAGGTCTACCTCGGTCAGGACAACCTCGGCGGATGCGCCGCGGTGAAGGTCCTCCGCGCGGAGATGTCGCGCGACCGGAACCTGGCCCAGCGATTCGTCCGCGAGGCATGGACCGCACGGTCCGTCACCAGTGCCGGTGTGGCCCGGGTGCTGGACGCGCAGACCGGGGACGGGCGCCTCTGGATCGCCACCGAGTTCCTGGCGGGCCCCACCCTCGACGAAGCCATCGCGCTGCACGGTCCGCTGGACGACATGATGCTGCGCGCCCTGGCCGCCGAGCTCGCCCTTGCCTTGGCCGACATCCATGCCGCGGGGCTCGTGCACCGCGATGTGAAGCCCGCGAACATCGTGATGACGGCGGACGGTCCCCGCATCATCGACTTCGGCATCGCCCGACCGGAACACGGACTGACCCTGACGACCACCGGGGAAATACCCGTCACCCCGGGGTACGGCGCGCCCGAACAAGTACTCGGCCGACGAGTCGGTCCGGCCGCCGACGTCTTCTCCCTGGGAGCCGTGCTGGTGTACGCCGCTACGGGCCGACGCGCCTTCGGCGGAGATCACATCGCCGCGGTCCAGTACGAAGTCGTGCACGGGCAGCCCCAGTTGCAATTGCTTCCCGAAGCACTGCACCCATTGGTCGCCCCCTGCCTCGCCAAGGACGCCGGCCTGCGTCCGACCCCCGGTCAGATCACGGCCGCCTTCGGGCCGGCACGCCCGACACGCGGGAAGGGACACGTCTGGCGCCAGGGGCAGTTGGGGGACGTGATCGACCGGCACCTCGCGGAGGTGCGCCGGTTCGTCCCCACGGCTGCTGTTCCGGCCGCTCAACCGGGCCGGGGCCGCCGCCGGTTCCTGACCGCGCTCGCTCTCGGCGGGGCGGCACTCACCGTGGGCGGGGGCACAGCCGCCTGGCGGTTCAAGGACGACTGAGTCCCGTCCGCCGCCGGTCCGCGACGAGCAGCGGAACCGCGACGGCAAGACAGACCAGGCCGGTCGCGCACACACCGAGAGAGACCAGGAAAGCGGTTCCGGGCCCGTCGCCGCCGACGGACGCCACCGGCGTGGCCGAGTCGGCGCCACCGTCCGCTCCCCCGCCCGGTGGTGCACCGGGAGTCTCGGCCAGGTCGGGAAGCGGATAGACATCGGCCGGACCCGGATCGCCCGGCTCCTTCAGAGCGATCCGGGGCCGGACGATTCCGTAGCCGATGTAGTCGTTCCGCACGGCACCACTCTTGGGACCGCCGACCGTGTTCACCAGGACACGCAGAACCTGGTAGTTGGTCCAATCCGGGTGCTCGGCCCAGACCAGCGCGGCGGAGGCCGCGACGACGGCGGTGGCCACCGCCGTACCGCTGCTCGTGCAGAGGCCCTGCGTCCCCGCACACGCGCCGAGCACATCCTCGCCGGGAGCACTGAGCATCACCTGGGGACCGACCGCGGACGATGTGAGGGCCACCAGGTCCTTTCCCACGGCTGCGACTCCGGTGGCGCCCGGAACGGAGGCCGGACTCTTCACCGCCGCATTCGCGACCTCGGAGTCCCCGACAGCGGCGAAGACAAGCTTCCCCTTGGCCAGGGCGTATGTCACCGCGGGGCTCAGAAGCTGGTCGACACCCAGGCCGGCGCCCACCGAAATGCTGATCACCTTCGCTTCCGAATCCGCCGCGTACCGGATGGCAGGCGCCACACTGCTGGCGATCCGCACCGACCGCTTGAGGGAGTCCGGGACTTCGCTCCCGTCCGACACCTTCAGCGGCAGGATCTTCGCGCCGGGCGCGAGGCCGTACGCGCTCTCTCTTCCACCCGCACCTCTTCCGGTACCGGCGATCACCGCGGCGGCCGTGGTGCCCGCTTCGTCGTGCTTCCCCTTGGTCCCGTCGGTGAAGTCCTTGCCCGGGAGGAGTCGTCCGGCGAGTTCGGGCACCTCGCGCACCCCGGTGTCGAGGACGGCGACGGTCACGCCTTCACCGGTGCTCGTACGCCACATCGTCTCGGCCTGCATGGCTCCGAGGTGCCATTGCCGGGACAGAACGGTCGAGGCCGACCCCGTCGTGGCCGAGGCACCGACCAACAACAGCGCCGCCGCACCCGATAGAGCCGCCCGGCACCACGTCCCGCGCCCGGCGCCGGCGGACATGCCGGGGCGACGGACACGACGGAAGGCGTTCACCTGGCCGGGCCGCCCTGGTCCGGAGCACCACCGTAGGGAGCACCGGCCCCCGGACCGCCCGGCGGCGGGACCTGGGGCGCGTACGGCTGCTGCTGGTAGCCCTGCGGCGGCTGATAGGGCTGGTACGGCGGCTGCTGATAGGCGAAGGGCGGCTGATACGGCGGCGGGGCAGCGGCCGCGGCCTGCCCCCGCCGGGACCGGACGACGAAGAAGGCCACCCCGGCACCGACGACCGCGACCCCGAACGCACCCAGACCGATCCAGAGCCCGGTACCGCCACCCTGGTCCTCGGCCGCCGGGGACGCCGCAGAGGGCTTGGCACTCTCCCCGGCGCCCTCACCGGTTTTGGACGGCTCGCCGGAAGGAGACGGGGAGGCGGACTCCGCCGCGGCAAGATCGGGCAATGGGTACTCGTCGGCGGGACCGGGGTCGCCGGGATCCTTCAGCGCGATCCGGGGGCGGACGACCCCGTAGCCGACGTTGTCGTTGCGCTTCACACCATCGGACGGTCCACCAGCGGTGTTGAGCAGAACCCGCAGTACCTGGTTGTTGGTCCACTTGGGGTGCTTGGACCAGATCAACGCGGCCGACGCGGAAGCGAGGGCGGTTGCATCACTGGTGCCACTGGTTTTGCACAACTTAGTGCGCCCGATGCATCCATGCACCATGTCCACGCCTGGGGCCATGAGATCAACGTGCGGGCCGAACTGCGAGAAATCCGCCCGATACAAATTCTTCCCGATCGCTCCTACACCGACGACGCCGGGGGTAGCAGCTGGGTACTCGGCCTGGTTCCCCTCAGCAGCACTATTGCCCACGGCTGCGAAGACAAGAGCACCTCTTTCCAAAGCATATTTGACGGCGTCCGTGAGCTGCTGCGAACCCCCAATTGCGTCACCGACCGAAGCATTGATGACTTTCGCGCCGTGATCAACTGCGAAGCGAATTGCTACGGACAATCCTTCGTTGAAGTACTTGTTCCCCGTTCCCCCATTCACCTTTCCCGCGGTATCTCTCAGGCGAATCGGTAGAATTTTTACCCCTGGGGCAAGTCCGAATGAACCACCACCATCGCTCACATTCCCGGTTCCGGCAATAATGCTCGCCATTCCCGTCCCGTGATTGTCGTAGTCCGTGTGCTCGTCACCAGGGGAATCCTTCGCCAGGTCCAACCCCTTGAGTACCTGGCCTCGGAGGTCGGGGATGGATGCGTCAACGCCAGAGTCGACGACCGCTACGGTGACACCCTTCCCCGTACTCGTCTTCCACATCTGCTCGGCCTGCATCGCATCCAGGTACCACTGGTCCGAGCGAACGGTTCCCGAGTAGGCCGGGCTTGCGCCCACCAGCAGCAGAGCCGTTGCGGACAAGACGGCGAGCCCACGACGGACAACCGCTGTGCTGCTAATACGCATCCCATTCCCTGTTTTTGGTCTCGGCAGGTCAGTCGATCACCGGTGGGACAATCCGCCGGTTGCCCTGTTGCCAGGTTTCCTCATCCTCGACGAGGTAATCCGGACGTTCCCGATCATCACGACGTGACTCCCCGCCCCTCGGGCTCGTAGAGGCTCCACGCCCCACCTGTCCAGGCCCCCGACTGCCGTCTCCCGCTGCCGTACCCCGCACCAGACCGGTGCCGCCGGGCGTGAAAGGGCGAGCGCCCCCTCGACCGAGCTGATGGGGACTACCTCCCACCACTCCGCCTGTCTCGCTCGCCAGTCGGCGGCCGCCGACAATTCCGCTCTGCCCACCGCCGCCTCCGCCCATCGCGGGCCCGTGCCCCATCATCCCGCGACCGGTGGGAGTGCCCTCGCCACCGACCACCGCGGTACGCGGAAGACCTACCGTGGGGCGGCCGGGGGGCTGCGCCATCTGGCGGCCGCCCGTGATTGCGTTGTCCCGGGGCGGCCTTCCCAAGGACTCCACCATCGCCTTCCCTCCGCCCGAAGGCATCGGGGGACGCGGAACGCCCGTCGTCCTGCCGGTCCCGGGCGTCGGAGTGGGCTGCACCACCGTCCTGTCACCTGCGTGGGGAGGCAGGACAGGCGGCATGACAGGCAGGCCGCCATCGGGCTTGACCGGGCCTGGTACGCCGGGCTGAGCCAACGGAGGAGTCGGTGAAGTTGTCGTCGGCGGCGCGACCGCGTCGATCTCCATGTCGACCGGATGCGACGCAGGGCCCCCGGCCGGAGCAGCCACACTCGCGTGCGGAGTCGAAGGCACTACCGCCCCACCAGAAACTGCGTAGTCGGCTCCAGGCGCCGAAATACTCCGCGGCACCCCACCAGCGGCCCCCACCGCCGTCCCCCCACCGGAAACATAGTCACTTTTGGTGTGGTCGCTGCCTTCCTCCGCGCGTGGCACGATCACCTGCGGCGGCGGAGGGAATTTCGGCTTCTCCAGCTTTTCCATCCCCTCCTTCGACTGCTCATACGCCTGGGAGAGGTTCGTCATCGCCCTGGCCATCGCGTCGTGATCCGTGCGGAGTTCCGCGTTCAGCTGCTGCACCAGCTTCGACGCGTCCGGATCGTTCGGGGTCGAGAGAGCCGCTTCCAGGGACGCCTTCGCGTCCGGCCGGAGATCGGGCGCCGCGCCCTTGGCCGCGACGATCGCCTCAGCAGCGTCGCCAAGAGACTTCGACGCCCCACGGCCGTACTGGCCAAGGCTCAGCGTGGCGTTGGCCAGATCGGCAGTCCATGCACGGAACGAATTCGCCCCGGCACCCTTCCAATTCACCCACTGAGGGCGAATCTTCAGCTCTTCGCCGATCTTCTCGATCTCGGTCGCCGCCTTCGCCAGTCGGTCGGCCGCAGCCTGGACCGCCTCACTGTTGGCCTGGCTCAGCCACTTCATCAGCTCCTCGTGGGACTTGCCACTGAACGATGTCGTCATCCCGATCCCCCATTTTCACCCGGTGTCGAACCAACGATCCTGATCATCAGGTGCCCGCAACACTCTCCACGCCGGATGTCGGCTTGGCGGGAGTCGACTTCGTGACGCCGGGCGTCTCCTCGGGCACCGGGTTGTACACCCCGTCGTAGTGCTCCTGCGTGGCTTCCTTGATCGCGAGCATGCGGTGCCGGATGTCGATGTCGAGGTTCTCGTAGCCCTTGTGCGCCGCCAGGACCGCGATGCTCATCCCCTCAATGCTGTCCGACAGCAGCTGCGAGAGGGATTGCAGCTCCTTGACGACCTTCTCGTACGAGCCGTACAGGCGGGTCGCCTCTGCCCAGCTGCCGAACTGCCCCTTACCGATGGTGACTTCGCCCACCGTTTTCGAGTTCGCCGGGGAGTCCTTGAGGTCCCTGAGGATTTCGTCGATGCGTGTACGGAACTTGGTGAACGACTCGAGCTCGGTGACCAGATCGCCCACGGCGGTCTGGGCGACGGCTCCGATGGCCGTGACGCCGCCGAAGACGCCCAGGGCGCCGAGCCCTCCCACAATGGCCGAGTTGGCCGGAGTCCCCGCCCCCGGTTCGCTCTGTCCCACAACACCCTCCCCCGTTCAGCAACAGCTGATCAATGCTCAGGGGTTCACCTTAATCAGCCTCGATGACAATGTGCACCTCCGGGTTGCAGGTGCAACCCGGATCACGCCATCGGTGCGGGGTTCAGGACGCGGGGGCCGCCACCGCCGCCTGGGGGCGGATGGGGAGGCGGTTGATCGGGCGACCGGTCGCGGCGCGCACGGCCGCCGCGACAGCGGCCGGAGAGGTGACGACGGGCACGGCGGAGGCCGGCTTGGCGCCGAAGGGGGCGACCACGTCGCGGTCCTCGATGAGTTTGACGATGCGAATGTCGGGTGCGTCGAGAGCGGTCGGAAGGGCATAGCCGGTGAGGTCGGGGTGCCGGACCAGGCCGCGCGCGGTACGGAGGTTCTCGGTGAGGGCGGCGCCGATGCCCTGGGTGATGCCGGCCTCGATCCGGACGGCGAGCTGGGACGGGTTGAGGACCCGGCCGACGTCCTGGGCCACCGCCATCTCCACCACGCGCACGGAACCGAGTTCGACGTCGACGTCCACCACCGCACGGACCGCGCAGAAGGCGAGGCCGACGAACGCATCGCCCTGGCCCGCCCCGTCCAGCGGCTCGGTCGGGTGGGGGCGGCACTGGGCGGTGGCCCAGAGTTCCTTGCCGTCCATGGCCTCGGTGACCGTGGTGGACAGCACGCCGTCGTAGGACGTGATCAGGCCGCCGTTGATCTGCAACAGCTCCGTGGACATGCCGAACTTGTGGGCCAGCGGCTGGAGGAGCTGGGTCCGGACCATCTTGGCGGCGCGTTCCACGGCTCCGGCCGACACCCAGGTGTGACGGCCGTGGGTGGCGGGACCGGCCGGGGGCTGGTCGGTGTCGACGGGGGCCACGTGGACCTCCTCGATGCCCAGGGTCTCCTGGACGACCTGGCGGGCGAGCGTGGAGAATCCCTGGCCGGTCTCGACGGCGGCACAGATGACCGTGGCCACGCCGTCGTGCACCCTGACCGTGGCGGTGGAGACCTCGTCGGCGCCCTCCGCGCCGAGCATGTGGACCATGCCGAGTGCGTAGCCGACGCCCCGCCGCACGGCACCGGGCTCGCTCGCGCCCTCCGGACCGCCGGGGAGCAGCCAGCTGTCCTCGGGAGCGTCCTTGGGGAGCTCGGGGAGCGGGAAGTCCCGTACAGCGTCGAGGAGTTCGGCGACGGGTGCGGGGCAGGTCACCGTCTGGCCGGTGGGCAGGATGTCGCCGGTGGCCAGGGCGTTGCGCAGGCGCAGTTCGGCTGGGTCGATGCCGAGCTTGGCGGCCAGCTTGTCCATCTGGCCCTCGTAGGCGGCGCAGACCTGCATCGCGCCCTCGCCGCGCACGTGGCCGGACGGCGGGTTGTTGGTGCGGACGACCCAGCCCTCGATGAAGGCGTGCGGTACGACGTACGGGCCGCAGGCGAACGCGACCGCCGCGGCCAGCGACTCGGACGAGGAGTCGGCGTACGCGCCGGCGTCGAGCAGGATCTGGGCCTCGACCTTCACCAGCCGGCCCTCGGCGTCCGCGTGGTGGCGGTAGCGCAGCAGCGTGGGGTGGCGGTGGGCGTGGCCGAGGAAGGACTCCTCGCGGGTGGCGGCAAGTTTGACCGGGCAGCCGGTGCGCAGCGCGAGCAGACCGAGCGGCAGTTGGAAACCGGGGTCCTCGCGGTCGCCGGTCGCACCGGGGACCCCGGTGACGACGACCTTCACCCGGTCGGGTTCGAGGCCGAAGCAGGCGGCGGCGAGGTCGCGGTCGGTGTGCGGGTCGGTGGACGCGGTGTAGAGCTCCACGCCGCCGTCGGGGCGGGGCACGGCGAGTCCGGCCTCGGCGCCGATCGGGGCCGGGTCCTGGCGGCCGATGCGGTACAGGCCCTCGACGACGACCTCGCCGGTGATCTCCGGGTCGCCGTAGCAGAGCGGGATGTGGCGGATCAGGTTGCCGTCGGGGTGCAGCGGTTCGGCGGCGAACGCCTTCTCCGGGTCGGTGACGGGTTCCAGGATCTCGTACTCGACGGCGATGGCCGCGGCGGCGAGGCGGGCCGTGTCGGGGTGGTCGGCGGCGACCGCGGCGATCGGTTCGCCGTGGTGGCGCACGAGGTCGGAGGCGAAGACCGGACGGTCGATGACCTTGCGCCCGTACGCGGTCTCGCCGGGGACGTCCGCATGGGTCACGACGGCCTGTACGCCGGGCATCTCGACGGCACCCGAGGTGTCGATGGAGAGGATGCGGGCGTGCGGGTGCGGGGAGCGCAGGACGGCGGCCCAGAGCAGCCCCTCGGCCCACAGGTCGGCGGCGTAGGGGAAGGTGCCCTCGGTCTTGGCGCGCGCGTCGGCGGGCGGGAGGGAGACGCCGAGGCCGAGCGCGGGTGGCTCGGGGTCGGTGCTCCCGGCCGACGGGGCGGTGATCCGTGTACTGGTCGTGTGGGCAGCGGTGGCCGCGTCGTTGCTCACGCCATGCCTCCGTCCTGCGGCTGCGGCTGGACACCGGCGGCGCCGGGGGCCGTCTGGTGCGGGATGCTGACCTCGTCGGGCTCCGGGGACGTGGAGTCCGGCGAGGCGGGTTCGGTGTGCGCTTCGCGGCCCGCGACGACCTCGTTCACGGCGTCGAGGACGCCCCGGTAGCCGGAACAGCGGCAGAGGTTGCCGCAGAGCGCCTGGCGCGTCTCCAGTTCGCTGGGGGCGTGGTTGCCCTCCAGCAGGTCGTGGACGGTCATCGCCATGCCGGGGATGCAGAAGCCGCACTGGACGGCACCGCACTTGGCGAGGGCGCGCTGGACGTCGGACGGTTCGCCGTTCACGGCGAGGCCCTCGACCGTGCGGACCTCGCTGCCGGCGGTGGTCGCCGCGGGGACCAGGCAGGAGGCGACCAGGCGCCCGTCCACCTGGACGTTGCAGGCGCCGCACTCGCCCTGCGAACAGCCGTCCTTGGCACCGGCGAGACCGAGACGCTCGCGGAGCACGTAGAGCAACGACTCCCCGATCCAGGCGTCGGTGACGGGGCGGTCGGCGCCGTTCACGTGCAGCACGTAGGAGACGGCGGGGTGTTCGCTCGGTGCCTCGGTGCGGACCGGCTCGACGGCGGGCGTCGGTTCGACGGCTGCCGTCTGTTCGGCAGCGAGCAGCGATTCGGCGGCGGCCGGGGGCTCGGCCGCAACCGGGGGCTCGACGGCGGCCGGGAGTTCGGCACCGGCCGACGCTCCGGCGACGACCGATGCTCCGGCGGCGGACGGCTCGGCGAATCCCTGATCCGCCGGTCCCCGATCGGCGACCCCCGGCTCAACGGGCAGCGGCTCAACGGGCAGCGGCTCGGCCGACTGCGGCTCGGCGGATCGGGCCGCGGCCTCCGGTACGCCGGCGGGCTCGGGCGGCGTGGGAACCGGCTCGGCGGTTCGCGCCTCCGGCGTCGCGGCCTCCGACGGAACGTCCGCCGGGGATGCTGCCGGAGGCTCTGCCGGGTCTTCCGGCCGGGTACTCGATGCCGTCGCGCCGGTGGGCACGCCGGTGCCGGTGGAGGCGTCCGTTACGGGAGTGGTTCCCGCGTCCCGGTCCGCCGCCGTGTCGGTCGGGGCCGGGACGGGCTCGGGAACGGTGGCATCCGCGGCGGGCGACTGCGGGGGCCCGGCCGCGGGAGCGGGCCCGTCCCCGGCGGGCGGCTCCGTGACCGCCCCGGGGGTGCGGGAGACGTCCTCGTGCACCGCGGGCGATGCCTCGTCCCGTGCGGTGGGATCCGCCGCGGACGGCAGGCCCGAGGGCGCGGCGAACGGCTCCGTCGCAGGCGTGGCGCCAACTTCCGGTGCGGGTGCGGGTGCGGGTGCGGGAGCGCGTACGGGCGCGGGTCCGGCCTCGGCGTCCGCACCGGGCACGGGACCGGCGGCGAACGCGTGCCCGGTGTCGGCCTCGGGCCGGGGGCGTTCCCCGGGCTCGGGCACGGGGCCCGGCACGGGTTCCGCGACCGGCTGCTGGGCCGCCCACGGTGCGGGCGCGCCCCCCGGCAGCGTGGCCGGGGGCGTCCGGTCCTGATACCACGGGGCGGCCAGGGTCGAGGCCGCGAACTCGCCCGACTCCTCCGGGAGGTCGCCCTCGGCAACCGGAATCGTCCACTGACCGGTGGGGCCGGAACCACCGGCGTAGGCGGTGGGGGCGGTGGGGGCGTTGCCGGTGGTGTGGTCGGGCCGGGCGTCGTGGTCGGGCCCGCCCGCGGCATCGGTGCGATCGGTGTGGACCGGTGGACCGGTGAGGCCGTCGTGGCCCTCGTGGGCGCCCTGATCGATGTATCCGGGACGGTCGGCGGTGTAGTCGACGTGGCCGGTGTAATCGGCGTAACCGCTCAGGTCGGTGTGACCGCTGTGGAGGGTGTGGCCCTCGAAGTCGGCGGACGCGGTGCCACCGGGCACGAACTCACCGGAAGCCGTACCACCGGCCACGAACTCGCCGGACGCGCTGCCCCCGGTGGGGAACTCGCCGGGGGCGATGTTCCCGTGCGCGGACTCGCCGGGGGCGTCCCCGGCGGGCTCGGCGGGCCGGACGGGTTCGGCGTGTTCGATCGCGTCGGTGAAGTTCCACTGGCCCGTCGCGACCGGGGTCTCGCCGTACGTCCCCCCATAGGGCGCCTGCTGCGGATACCCGTATCCGTACGGCGCCTGCTGCTGGTTCGGATCCGGCCAGTGCACCGCGTCGGGGGCCGGAGCCGGGCCGCGGCCGCCGGCCGGCCGCTCCGCGTCGGTGTCCCGGGCCGCTCCGTCCTGGGGCCGCACGACCCAGTTGCCCGTGGACGCCGGATCGAACCCGGCCGCGGGGGTCAGCGGCACGATCATCGGCGGTACGTAGCCGTGGCCGGGCGCGGCCAGCGGGATGTCCGCCAGGTCCTCCGGCGGCAGCTGGACGAAGGCGGTCGCGTCGGCGTCGTACTCGCCGCCCTGCGGCGTCGGCTGCCAGCCCCCGTGCCGCGGCTGCGTCCGCTCCCGCTGCCCGTTGCGCTCGTTGTGGTCCTCGTTGCTCATGACAGTGCCCTCCCCAGCGCGCGTCGGGCCAGTGTGGCGACGGTACGGCGCAGGTGCAGTACGGCGGGGGACAGCGGTGGCGCCTCTCCCCCGTCGGCGGACGGTGCCTGGTCCGGGATACAGGCCGCGGCGACGTACTCGCCGAAGGCGGCCAGCGCGTCGGGGGCCAGGCCGCGTTCGCCGTCCCAGTCGATCAGTGAGGCGATCCAGCGCTCGGCCTCCAGCGGCCGCAGGGGCATCGGCGCGATGGCACCGACCGCGCAACGCACCCCGCGGCGGGCCGGGTCGAGGACGATCGCGACGGACGCGGAGGCGCGGCCGGGTCCGGTGCGGTTGGTGACCTTCAGGAAGACCTGGGGGGCGTGCAGCAGCGGTACCCGGACGAAGCCGATCAGTTCGGCGGGTTCGAGCATGTCGCGGCCGGCCAGCAGGTGCGAGACCGGGATCTCACGGCGTGCGCCGCCCGGTCCCGCGATGACGAGGTGGGCCTCCAGCGCGGCGAGGACCGGCAGCGCGTCGCCGGTCGGCGCCGCGGTGGCGATGTTGCCGCCGAGCGTTCCGGCGTTGCGGATCTGGGGCGGGCCCGCGGCGCGCGCGGCCGCGGCCAGCGCGGGGATGAGGGCGGCGAAGTCGGGCCGCCCCATGCGCGCGTGGGTGAGCCCTGCGCCGAGCAGGGCGTGACCGTCCTGGTAGTGCCAGCCGCGCAACTCGCTGATGCGGCCGAGGCCCACCAGCCCCGAGGGACGCAGCAGCCCCTTGTTGACGGCCGACATCAGGTCCGTCCCGCCCGCCACGGGAACGGCGGCAGGCATGGCGCCGAGTGCCGCCACGGCCTCGTCGAGCGAGGCCGGCAACGTCACGGACTGCGTCGCCTGCGGTGCGTGCGTGGTCAACCCAGCTGCCCCTTCCCGGTGTCCCGGCTGTCCGGCTTGTATCGCCGTACGGTACGTGCTCAAAGCCCGGACGTGGCAACTCTGGCACATCTTCCGACCGGACCGACGCGAGGGTCCACGAAGGACACATCCGTCCACGAGAGGGGAGATGCTCCCGTTTCGCACCACTTCGGGGTGAAGTGGGAATTGCGGCGGCTCGTCGAATCCGGTGCCGGTCGCGAGGTGTTCCGCACCTGTGGCGGACGCGCCCTTCCCGGAACCGGGAACGGCTCCGGCCGCCGCACTCGCCGGGAGCGCGACGGCCGGAGCCGGATGGGAACCTCGCCCCGGACCGTGCCGGGATCACACGTTCGGGGGTGGTCCCTCCAGGGGGCGTCCGGCCACTCCGGGGCGCTGCTGCCAGGGCAGCGGGCCGGACGGTGGCCGGTAGTCGACGCCGAGCGCGTCGAGTCGGGCATAGTGCGCGGCGAGGCGGCGCTCGAACGCGGCGAAGTCCCGGTCGGCGGAGGCCGGCAGCGGCGACCAGGCGACCTCGGCGAACGCGGCGAGGCGCGGGAATACCTGGTAGTCGACGCGGGCCCGGTTCTGCATGACCTCGGTCCAGACGTTGGCCTGGGTGCCGATGATGTGCCGGACCGCCTCCTCGGAGAGACCCGGGGGCACGGGTTCGAAGCGGTAGATGTCCTCCAGGGTCCGGATGAAGCCGATGGGCATCGGCTCGTCGGGGCCGCCGTCCTGACGGTGGTCCAGGTAGACGTGCTGCTCCGGGCACATCACGACGTCGTGGCCGGCCTCGGCGGCCGTGATGCCGCCCCCGTAGCCCCGCCAGGACGACACGGCGGCGCCGGTCGGCAGGCCGCCGCCCTCAAGGATCTCGTCCCAGCCGATGAGGCGCCGTCCGCGGGCGGTGAGCCAGGTGTCGAAGTGACGGATCACCCAGGACTGGAGCTCGTCCTCGTTGGCGAGGCCGAGTTCGTCGATCCGGGCCTGGGCCGCCGCGGAGTCCTTCCACTGCTCCTTGCGGCACTCGTCGCCGCCGATGTGGATGAACGGCGAGGTCCCGGCGGGGAAGAGTTCGAGGACCTCTTCGAGGACGCCCTCGAAGAAGCGCAGGGTGTTGTCGGTGGGGGCGAGTACGTTGGCGTTGATGCCCCAGGTGTCCCAGACGGAGAGGGCGGTGGTGTCGATGACGTCGGTGTTGCCCAGTTCCGGGTACGCGGCGATGGCGGCCTGCGAGTGGCCCGGGATGTCGATCTCGGGGACGACCCGGATATGCCGTTCGGCGGCGTACGCGACGATCTCGCGGATGTCGTCCTGCGTGTAGTAGCCGCCGTGCGGGGTCTCGTCCCACAGCTCCGAGGCGCGGTGGCCGTGCTTGGTGCGGCGCCGCCAGGAGCCGACCTCGGTGAGCCGGGGGTGGCGCTTGATCTCGATGCGCCAGCCCTGGTCGTCGGTGAGGTGGAAGTGGAAGACGTTCAGCTTGTGGGCGGCGATGAGGTCGAGGTAGCGCAGGACGTCGTCCTTGGGCATGAAGTGCCGCGCCACGTCGAGCATCATGCCGCGCCAGCCGAAGCGCGGGCCGTCCTCGATATGTGTGAAGGGGACGAGGCGCGGTGCGCCGGGTGCGACCGGCGCACGGCGGAAGGCTTCCGGCCCGAGCAGCTGACGCAGGGTCTGGGCTCCCCAGAAGACACCGGCCGGGCTGCCTCCGGTGATCTCGACGCCCGTGCCGGGCGCGGAGACGAGGCGGTACCCCTCGGCTTCCAGATCCGGATCGAGGGCGAGGCGGATGGTGTGCGCCCCGTCCCCGTTGCCGCCGTCGGTGTGCGCGGTGCCTGCGCCGCCGGGTGCGAGCGGGAGGCCGAAGGCGGCGCCGAGCGTGGAGCGCAGCCAGCGTTCGGTGTTCTCGGTGCCCGGTGCCGCCGTGATGGTGGTGGAGGGGGTCAGCGGGAAGCCGCCCGGTTCCGCTCCGTCGGCGTCGGCGACGCGTACGGGCGCCGGGATCAGGTTGATACCCATGTCCATGACGTCAGTCAGTCCTTTACCGCTCCGCCCAGTCCCGAGACCAGACGGCGCTGTACGAGTACGAAGAAGACCAGGACGGGAATGGTCATCACCGTTGAGGCTGCCATGATCCCTCCCCAGTCGTTCTCATCGGGTTTGAAGAAGACCAGCAGCGCCATCGGGAGCGTCGACTGGGAGGTGTCGCTGATGATGAACGACTTCGCGAACAGGAAGTCGTTCCAGGTCGAGATGAACGAGAAGACGCTGGTGGCCACCAGACCGGGGAAGACCAGCGGGAAGAGGATCTGCCACAGGAAGCGGGTGCGGCTCGCGCCGTCGATGTACGCGGCCTCCTCCAGCGCCTCGGGGACGGCCTTGACGAAGCCTCGCAGCATCCAGATCGCGAACGGCAGCGAGAAGGCGAGGTGCGGGAGGATCAGCGAGCCGAGTGTGTTCAGCTGGCCGAAGTCCCGCATCAGGAAGAACAGCGGGATGGCCAGCGCCTCGACCGGCACCATCTGCGCGACCAGGAACATGATCAGCAGCGTGGTGCGGAAGCGGAATCTGAACCGGGTCACGGCCGTCGCCGCCAGGAAGGCGATCAGCGCGGAGACGATGACGACGGTGCCGGCGACGATCAGGCTGTTGAGGAAGTAGCGCCCGAAGTCGTGCTGTTCGAAGACCCGGCGGAACGAGTCGAGCGACGGCGACAGCGTCCACGGGCGCGGTTCGGTGGACTGGATCTCGCCCGCCGGTTTCAGGGCGGAGAGCACCATCCAGTACAGCGGGAAGGCGACCGCGGCGGCGATCAGCAGTGCCGCGGCCTCGGCGGCCAGCCTGCCCGGCCGACGGATCCGCAGCATGTTGCGTGCGCTCACAGTTCCTCCCCCTGGCGCCGCATCAGGCGCAGGTAGACGAGGGTGACGGCCAGCAGGATCATCAGCATCACGACGCCGATCGCCGAGCCGAGGCTGTACTGCGAGGACGCGAACGCCTTCTGGTACGCGTACACGTTGAGCACCAGGTTCTGCCCGGCGATGCCGCCGCCGCCCGTCATGACGTAGATCTGGGTGAAGACCTTGAAGTCCCAGATGATCGACTGGATGGTGACGACGACGAGGATCGGCCGCAGCATCGGGGCCGTGACCGACCGCCAGATCCGCCACTGCGAGGCCCCGTCCAGCGAGGCCGCCTCCAGCACCTCGGTGGGGATCGCCCGGATGCCCGCGTACACGGTCACCATCACGAACGGGAACGAGCACCACAGGACTTCCATGAGCACCAGGGCGAAGGCGCTGTAGCGCCCGTACGTCCAGGAGAAGTCGCCGAGCCCCAGCACCCGGTTGACCGGGCCGAAGTCGGGGTCGAAGAGGAACATCCAGACGGTGGAGCCGGTGATCGCCGGGGTCGCCCAGGCACCGAGCGCGGCCAGCATCAGGACCAGCCGGGGCACGGCCCTGATGCGGGTCAGCAGGACGGCGAGCGCGCAGCCCACCAGCAGGGTGGCCAGAACACATGCGGCTGCGAAGACCACGGTCGCCAGGAGGACCTGCCAGAACTGGCTGTCGCCGAAGAGCGTGGCGTAGTTCCCCAGTCCCTGGAAGGTGGCCGGTTCGCCACCGCTCACCTGGGCCTGGCTGTATTCCAGGAAGGAAATCAGGCCAAGTTGGTAGATCGGGTAGACGAGGAGTCCGCCGAGGAGGACGAGCGCCGGCAGCAGGTAGAGCCAGGGGGTCCAGCCGGAGCGGCGCGCGGGTGAGGCGGCGCGGCGGCGCGGGCGGGGAGGTGGTCCGTCCGCGCCGGACGTGCCGGGCGTCTTGTACGCCGTGGTGTTGGCGGTCATGGTCAGCCCGCGTCGGTGAACGCGGCGTCCATCTTCTTCGCCGCGTCGTCCGAGGCCGCCGCCACGTCCTTGCGACCGCTGACGATCTCCTGGAACATCGTCGGCAGGACCAGCGAGGAGTCGATGCCACCCCAGCCGGCCGAGGCCGGGACGAACTTGGCACCGGCACCGAGCGTCTTGACGAACGGTTCGACGAACGGCTCCTTCTTCGCCACCTCGGCCCGCACATCGGTGTACGTCGGCAGGAAGCCCATCGCGTCGAACATCTTGCCCTGCGCCTCCTTGCCGGTCAGGGCCTTCATCAGGTCCACGGCGAGCGTGCGGTGCGAGCTGCTCCTCAGCACGCCGATGTTGTTGCCGCCCGCGAACGCGGGGGCGATCGAGCCCTCCGCGACGCCGGGCAGCGGCACCACCGCGTACTTGCCCTTCACCGTGCCCGCCTCGACCGCGGCGTGGCTGAAGTCGCCGCCGATCGCCATGGCGGCCTTGCCGGAGGCGAAGGCGGTGACGGTCGCATTGCCGCCCATGGCCGCGCACTTGGCGGCCGGGCAGTTGTCGTCGCCGAAGAGCGAGGTGTACGCCTCGATGCCCTTGCGGGCCTTGTCGCTGTTGATGGCCGCCTTGTACGTGCCGCCGCTCTCCTCGGCGAGTTCGCCGCCGTTCGCCCAGATGAACGGCATCGCGCCGTAGGTGTACGCGCCACCGACCGCCAGCCCGTACAGGTCCGGCTTCTTCTGGTGGATCTTCTTCGCGGTGGAGATCAGTTCGGCCTGGGTCTTGGGGGCCCCGATCCCCAACTCCTCGAAGATGTCGGTGCGGTAGTACAGCGCGCGCACGCCGACGAAGAGCGGGGCGCCGTAGACCTTGCCGCCGACCGTGACGGACTGCTTGGCGGTCGGGTCGGTGTCCTTGGCCTCGTCCCAGGCGGCGAATTCCTTGCTGACGTCGGCGAGTCCGCCGTCCTTGACGTATCCGGCGGTGTCCGTGTTGCCGTACTCGATGAGGTCGGGGGCGCTCTTCGGGTCGTTGAACGCGGCCTTGATGCGCTGGGCGCGGGTGTCGACGGGTATGTACTCGATCTCGGCCTTCACCCCCTCGTGCGCCTTCTCGAACGCGGCGACGGCCGCGTCGACGACCTGTTCCTTGGGCTTGTTGCCAACCTCCTGGAAGAGCCAGACGCGTAACGTGCCGGTCTTCTCGTCGCCCTTGGCCCCGGTGTCGGAGGTCTGCGGCGCGCAGGCGGTGGCAGTGAGCCCCGCCAGCACAAGCGCCGTTGCCGGTGCGGCAATTCGGGCAGAAAGCTTCATCCGGGAACACCCCTACCGGTAGGAATTGCAACATGCGCAACGCACGTTTCGTTCTGCACAACAGGCAGGAGATTAGGTGCGCGTGGAGGCGCCGACAAGTGGTCTCAACCACTCTGTGACCCGGGGACGCAGCCCGTGCAACGCGAAGGCCGTCGCGGGCACAGCGGACCCGATCGGGAAACCCGAGGTGGCAGGCCCGGACGGGAAGGCATGGACGGGAAACCCGGACGGGAGGACCTGGCGGGAAACCCGGGCGGGAGGACCTGGCGGGAAACCCGGGCGGCGACGACAGGCCCGCGAAGCCGAGCTCGAATGCCGGGGGCCCGGGAAGCCGGATGGGGAGGGCTGATCCAGGAAGCCGGGCACGAATGCCGGGTCCGGGAAGCCGGGTGGGGAGGGCCGTTCGGGAAGCCGGACGGGCAGGTCGGGCGGGGAAAGCCGAACCGGGAAGCCGCCGCTCCCGAAGGCTCCCGCATCACGCAAAAGGTCCCCGGGGCGCGCGTCGACGCGCGCCCCGGGGACCCGAAGCCCTGATGCCCGAACGGCCGGGACGGCGCCCGGACCGCCTGCGGACTGCTCCGCAGGGTCCCGAACCTCCCCGTCCCGCTCCCCCGCGGGCCGTCCCCGGCAGTCCGCAGTCCGCAGTCTGCGGTCCGCGGTCTGCCTCCGAACGGCCCGAGAGGCTACTTCTTGTCCTTGCCGCCCTTGCCCTTGTCCTTGTCGCCACCGGCGCCCATGGACTCGTAGATCTCCTTGCACATGGGGCAGACCGGGTACTTCTTGGGGTCGCGCCCCGGTACCCAGACCTTGCCGCACAGTGCGACCACGGGGGTGCCCTCCAGGGCACTCGCCATGATCTTGTCCTTCTGGACGTAATGGGCGTAGCGCTCGTGGTCGCCGTCGCCGTTCGACACCTGCGGCGTCGGCTCTACGAGGGTGCCCGTACCTGCCCCGCGCTCGGGCTCAAGAGTGCTCATGCAGGCAAGGGTACTGAAAGCATGCGACTTCAGTTCAGCGACGGGTCGTCGGGATACGTGGCGATCATCGCGAGTTCGCTGCGCTGACGGCGCAGCACCGCCCGCCAGAGACGCTCCGGACGCGGAAAGGAGACGTCCCCTGGTTCGGACTCCACGACGTACCAGGCGCCCTCGGTCAGTTCCTTCTCCAGTTGCCCGGGGCCCCAGCCCGCGTATCCGGCGAAGATCCGCAGCGAGCCGAGGGCCGCGGCCAGGAGTTCCGGCGGCGCCTCCAGGTCGACAAGGCCGATCGCCCCGTACACCCGGCGCCAGCCGAGGGGGCCCTCGTCCCCGGGGATGACGGCCACGCCGAGCGCCGAGTCGAGCGAGACCGGGCCGCCCTGGAAGACGACGCCGGGCTCGCCGGTCAGTCCGGCCCAGGACGTGAGGATGTCGCCGACGCCCACCGGGGTCGGCCGGTTCAGGACCACGCCGAGCGAGCCCTCCTCGTCGTGGTCGAGGAGCAGCACCACGGCACGGTCGAAATTCGGGTCCGCGAGCGCGGGTGTGGCCACGAGCAGTCGCCCTGTGAGCGAGGACACCTCGGTCATGGCAGAAATGATCCCGCATCTCGGCTGCCCGTGGGGGCCGGGCGGGTCGCCGGGTCGCCGACGCGGACCGCGCGCAGCTCAGGGCGCACGGGTGCACGAGGAGCGCACGGAACGGAGGGCTTAGCGGACGGTAACCCTCCGCAAGAGACATTGAGCAGAGCGTGTTGTGGCGAATTCATGACGTTCGCGCACCCCCTGTTCCCTGTCCTGGCGGGTGCGGGGGGCCATTACCCTTTCGTTTGGCCCCCTGCCCGACCACTCCGGAACGCGAGATTCATGACCGGCACAGACGATGTCCTGCTTGTCCACGGCGGAACCCCGCTGGAGGGCGAGATCCGCGTCAGAGGCGCCAAGAACCTGGTGCCGAAGGCGATGGTCGCCGCGCTGCTCGGCAGCGGGCCCAGTCGGCTGCGCAACGTGCCCGACATCCGCGACGTGCGCGTGGTGCGGGGGCTGCTGCAGCTGCACGGCGTGACGGTGCGACCGGGCGACGAACCGGGCGAGCTGGTGCTGGACCCGACCCATGTGGAGAGCGCCAACGTCGCCGACATCGACGCCCACGCCGGTTCCTCGCGCATCCCGATCCTCTTCTGCGGCCCGCTGCTGCACCGACTCGGCCACGCGTTCATCCCCGGGCTCGGCGGCTGCGACATCGGCGGCCGGCCGATCGACTTCCACTTCGACGTGCTGCGGCAGTTCGGCGCGACCATCGAGAAGCGGGCGGACGGCCAGTACCTGGAGGCCCCGCAGCGGCTGCGGGGCACGAAGATCCGGCTGCCGTACCCGTCGGTGGGCTCCACCGAGCAGGTGCTGCTGACGGCGGTGCTCGCCGAGGGCGTCACCGAACTGTCCAATGCGGCCGTCGAGCCGGAGATCGAGGACCTCATCTGCGTGCTGCAGAAGATGGGCGCGATCATCTCGATGGACACCGACCGGACGATCCGGATCACCGGTGTCGACCGGCTGGACGGTTACACCCACCGGGCGATCCCGGACCGCCTGGAGGCGGCCTCCTGGGCGTCCGCGGCACTGGCCACCGAGGGCAACATCTACGTGCGGGGCGCCCAGCAGCGCTCGATGATGACGTTCCTGAACACCTTCCGCAAGGTCGGCGGGGCGTTCGAGATCGACGACAAGGGCATCCGCTTCTGGCACCCGGGCGGCGCGCTGAACGCCATCGCCCTGGAGACGGACGTGCACCCCGGCTTCCAGACCGACTGGCAGCAGCCGCTGGTGGTGGCCCTGACGCAGGCTTCGGGCCTGTCCATCGTCCATGAGACGGTGTACGAGTCCCGGCTCGGCTTCACCTCCGCGCTCAACCAGATGGGCGCACACATCCAGCTCTACCGCGAGTGCCTGGGCGGCTCCGACTGCCGCTTCGGCCAGCGCAACTTCCTGCACTCGGCAGTGGTGTCCGGGCCGACCCGGCTCCAGGGCGCGGACCTGGTCATCCCGGACCTGCGCGGAGGGTTCTCGTACCTGATCGCCGCATTGGCGGCGCAGGGCACCTCGCGGGTGCACGGCATCGACCTGATCAACCGCGGCTACGAGAACTTCATGGAGAAGCTGGAGAAGCTCGGCGCGAAGGTGGAACTGCCGGGCGGGTCGCTGGTCTGAGGGCCTGTCGCGCGGGCGCACGGGCCCGCGCACGACGGCCTCGCCGGGCCGGTGCCCGCGCGGGGCCCACGACCACCACGGGGGTTCGGAGCACTGCTCCGGGCCCCCGTTCCGCGTTGCCGGACAGCACGAGGACGTCGCCGGGCAGCACGTTTGCCGGACAGCATGAGGACGTTGCCGGGCAGCACGAGGACGCTGCCGCCGAGGCCGGAACGGCACGGACCAGGAGGCTGAACCGGGACGGCACGGACCGGACCCGGGACCGCCGGAGGGACGAGGCTGGGGCGGCACGGAACGGGAGGGCCGGCCCGAAGGGCCTGGAGCACCGTACGGGCCGGAACCGCACAGGTCCGGAACGCCCGGGACATCCGGCGCCACACGGCCCGAAATGCCCGGAATGCCGGAACCATCCAGGTCCGGAGCGCCCGGACGACGCGTCCCACGGCCCCGCTGAGGCCCCGGTGAGGCCCGATGGGGCCCAGCAGGAGCCCGGAGGAGCCCGGCAGGAGCCCATCGAAGGCCCGTAACGGGCTTTCTCGGGCCTTCTCGGGCCGGAACAGGAAAGGGCGGCCGCCCGGTGCCGGGTGGCCGCCCTTCGTCGCGCCTGTGGGCCTGTCGGCCCTGGGCGACTTACTTGCCCTTGGCAGCTTCCTTGAGCTTGGAGCCCGCGGAGACCTTCACGCTGTAACCGGCCGGGATGTTGATCGGGTCGCCGGTCTGCGGGTTACGAGCGGTGCGAGCGGCACGGTGGGTGCGCTCGAAGGTCAGGAAGCCGGGGATGGTGACCTTCTCGTCGCCCTTGGCGACGATCTCACCGACGGTCTCGGCGAGCGCGGCCAGCACGGCGTCGGCGTCCTTGCGGGTCACCTCGGCGCGGTCGGCCAGGGCGGCCACCAGCTCACTGCGGTTCATGTTGTTACTCCCGTGTTCTTCTTGCCTGTGAGGCGTGAGATCGAAGCCGATGCTGCCAGGGCCCTCGGACAGTCCCCGGACCCGGGTCTGTCGTCAGACCCTCGCGCCCGATTACGCATCCTGCCCCCACCTGCGGCGGGAAAGCCAATCCGGCACCCCCCGGAGTCGCACGAAAGGCACCACTTCCTCGTCGTGGTGACGTTCCGTCGATACCGCGGAAGCGGTCCGCAGCGAGTGCGGGGCCATGCGGGACGCGCCGCCCGCCCACCCTAAAGGGGCGTTTGGGGCGCCGCGACCCGCGACGCGCCGTGGTTCAGATCGACGTGGGAGCCGTCACAGCACCGCCGACCGCCTTCGCGGCGTCCCGGACGGCACCGGCGACCGCACCCGCGACCTTGTCGTTGAAGACCGACGGGATGATGTAGTTCGCGTTCACCTCGTCCTCGGCGACGACGTCGGCGAGCGCGCGGGCCGCGGCGAGCATCATCTCCGTGTTGACGGTGCGGGACTGGGCGTCGAGCAGGCCGCGGAAGACACCGGGGAAGACCAGCACGTTGTTGATCTGGTTCGGGAAGTCCGAGCGCCCGGTGGCGACAACGGCGGCCGTCTGACGGGCGATTGCCGGATCGACCTCGGGGTCCGGGTTCGCAAGCGCGAACACGATCGCGCCGTCGGCCATGGCGGCGATGTCGTCACCGTTCAGGACGTTCGGGGCGGAGACGCCGATGAAGACGTCGGCGTCCACGACGGCCTGCTTGAGGGTGCCGGTCACGGACTCGGGGTTGGTGTTGTCGGCGATCCAGCGGAGCGGCGAGTCGGCTGCGGCGGATACCAGGTCCTCGCGGCCGGCGTGCACCACGCCGTGGATGTCGGCGACGACGGCGTGCTTGACGCCCGCGGCGATGAGGAGCTTCAGGATGGCCGTACCTGCCGCTCCGGCACCGGACATGACGACTCGTACGTCCCCGATCCCCTTGCCCACCACGCGCAGCGCGTTGGTCAGCGCGGCCAGCACCACGATGGCGGTGCCGTGCTGGTCATCGTGGAAGACCGGGATGTCCAGGGCCTCGCGCAGCCGCGCCTCGATCTCGAAGCAGCGGGGCGCGGAGATGTCCTCCAGGTTGATCCCCGCGAAGCCGGGTGCGATCGCCTTGACGATCTCGACGATGGCGTCGGTGTCCTGGGTGTCCAGGCAGATCGGCCAGGCATCGATACCGGCGAACCGCTTGAAGAGGGCGGCCTTGCCCTCCATCACGGGCAGGGCCGCCTTCGGCCCGATGTTGCCGAGGCCCAGCACCGCGGAACCGTCCGTCACAACTGCGACGGAGTTGCGCTTGATGGTGAGACGGCGGGCGTCCTCGGGGTTCTCGGCGATCGCCATGCAGACCCGGGCGACGCCGGGGGTGTAGATCATCGAGAGGTCGTCACGGTTGCGGATGGGGTGCTTGGACGCCATCTCGATCTTGCCGCCGAGGTGCATCAGGAACGTACGGTCGGAGACCTTGCCGAGGACGACACCCTCGATGCCGCGCAGCTTCTCGACGATCTCGTCGGCGTGGGCGGTGGAGGTGGCGGCGATGGTGACGTCGATCCGCAGCTTCTCGTGGCCGGAGGCGGTCACGTCGAGACCGGTGACCGAACCTCCGGAGGACTCCACGGCCGTGGTGAGCTGGGAGACTGAAGTGCCGCTCGCGGGCACCTCCAGCCTGACCGTCATCGAGTACGAGACGCTGGGCGCCGTTGCCATGGCCGAGTCCTTCGCTTTCCTTAGCTTCTTTGCTGCGCGGCCGGGGCGCTACGCCTCGGACGTGCTTTCCGATGGTCGCACCTACTGACCGGTAGCCGTTAATGACTGCCACTCTTCGGAAAACAGTTTTCACCATACGAGATTTCACAGGTATGGTGGAAGCCCGTGCCGGGACCGCGAGCGCGAACGCGCCACGGGGAGAACGCCCGGGAGAAGGCCCTGACGGGGCCCGGGAGCAACAAGAACAGGTCCGCGCCACCGAAGGGTGACGCGGACCTGCCCTCTGCTTGAACGGCACCGACCCGCCATGCTCGCCTCGCGGCAAGTGGTCGCTCGAAGCGACGAAGGTTGGGCCCGGGGGCTTGGATCGAGCCGGTGCCGCATACCAGGCTAACAAAGACCCCGGAAAAGTGATTCCCGGAGACGGATCGATTCTGCTGCGTCAGGCCGACGGCATCGGCCGCCCCGTGTCGTGGTCATCCCCCGCGCCGCGGCCGACCCCGTGTCGTGGTCGTCCCCCGGCCCCGCGCCGTGATCCGCCCCCGCGCCGCAGTCGGCCCTTCGCCCCACCCGCCCCGTGTCGCGGCCGGTCCCCCGCGAGGGGCCGGGGGGCCGGCCGCGGCTCCGGTCAGTCCCGCAGCAGGTCCGGGACGCCGTCCTCGTCGGGCAGGTCGCGCTCCCCGGAGACGACCGTGAGCTGCTGCGTCGCACGCGTCAGCGCCACGTACAGCACCCGCAGGCCCGCCGGGGACTCGTCGGCGATCTCGGCGGGCGAGACGACGACCGTGGCGTCGTACTCCAGACCCTTCGCCTCCAGGCTGCCCAGCGCCACCACCCGCTCGCCGAGGCCGTCGAGCCAGTCGCGGGCCTGTGTCCGCCGGTTCATCGCGACGACCACGCCGACCGTTCCGTCGACCTCGTCCAACATCCGCCGCGCCTCCTCGCGCACCGCGGCGGCCAGGTCCCCGTCCCGTACGGTCTCGAAGCGCGGCTTCACACCGGTGGAGCGCACCGCGGTCGGTGCCTCCGTCCCGGGCATCGCCAGCGCCAGGACCTTCGAGGCCAGCTCGGCGATCTCCGCCGGGTTGCGGTAGTTGACCGTGAGGGTGAAGCGGCGGCGCGGACGGCTGCCGAGCGCTTCGTCGCGCGCCCGCGCGGCCTCGTCCGGATCGGACCAGGAGGACTGCGCCGGGTCCCCGACGATCGTCCAGGTGGCGTGCCGACCGCGGCGGCCCACCATGCGCCACTGCATGGGGGTGAGGTCCTGCGCCTCGTCGACGATGACGTGCGTGTACTCGGTGCGTTCCGCGGCCAGCCGCTCGGCCCGCTCCCGCTGGGTCTCCTCGCGCTGCGGCATCAGCTCCTCCAGCCCGGTGAGCTGGTCCAGCGGGTCGAGCTCGCGCTTCTTCCGCGGCCGGTGCGGGGTGCCGAGCAGCGTCTGGAGCTCGTCGAGGAGCGCCACGTCGTGGACGGAGAGCGGACCGTCGCCCGCGCCGTCGAGCCGCTTCAGGGAGCGGGCGAGGCGGCGCACCTCGCCCTGGTTGAGGACACGGCGCGCCCACCGGCCCAGCCGTCGCTCGTCGGCCATCTCGGCGAGCACCCCGCGCGGGGTGAGCTCCGGCCACCACGCGTCCAGGAAGGTGAGGAAGGGGGTCTCGGTGGAGACGTCCTCGTCGAAGGAGGAACGCAGTTCGGCGGCGAGTTCGGGGTCGGTGTAGCGGCCCCGGCCGGACGACTTGTTCCACAGGGCGTCCAGAAGCATTCGGCGGGCGCGCGGGCGCAGCAGGTTGACCGGGGTGGTGCCGCCGAGCACCGACTGCCGGATGCGGCGCAGTTCGGCGGCCTCCAGTTCGATGCGGGCGCCGAAGGCGACGACCCTCAGCCGGGCCGGGGTGGCCGGAGTCGTGTCGGCCGCCTCGGCGGACTCGCTCGCGTCGCCGAAGGACAGCTGCCCCTCGCGGGCCCCGGGCACCGGGGTGCCGGGCCGTTCCAGCGCGCCGCGCGCCGCCTTCCGCAGCACCGCGAGCATCCGGGAGGAGCCCTTGATCCGGGCGACGGCGGGCTCGTCGTAGGCGGTGGCGCCCTCGGGACCGGCGGCCTCGTCGGAGAGCGAGCCCACCGCACGGATCGCGACCTGCCCCTCCTCGCCCAGCGAGGGCAGCACCCCCTCCGTGTACGCGACGAGGAGCGGCGTGGGCGAGACCACGAGGATGCCGCCCGCGTAGCGCCGACGGTCCTGGTAGAGGAGGTATGCGGCACGGTGCAGGGCCACGGCCGTCTTGCCGGTGCCGGGGCCGCCGGACACCTCGGTGACGGAGGCGGCGGGGGCCCGGATCACCAGGTCCTGCTCGGCCTGGATGGAGGAGACGATGTCCCGCATGGTGTGACTGCGCGCCTGGCCGAGCGCGGCCATCAGGGCGCCGTCGCCGATGACGGGCAGCGGCTGCCCGGCCAGGTACGCGGTGAGCTCGGGCCGCATCAGGTCGTCCTCGACCCCGAGGACCTTGCGCCCCTTGGAGCGGATGACCCGGCGGCGGACCACCCTGCCCGGCTCCTTCGGCGTCGACCGGTAGAAGGGCGCGGCGGCCGGGGCCCGCCAGTCGATGACCAGGGGCGCGTAGTCCGAATCGAGAACTCCGATCCGGCCGATGTGCAGCGTCTCCGCGATGTCGGCGGAATTGTCGTCCCGCACGGCGTCGTCGGCCGGTTCGACCGAGGTGTAGGCACCGTCCGGACCGCGTTCGCCGTCCTTGCCGAGAAGCAGGTCGATCCTTCCGAAGAGGAAGTCCTCGAACTCGCTGTTCAGCCGGTTGAGGTGAATTCCGGCCCGGAACACCTGGGCATCGCGCTCGGCGAGCGCTCCCGGCGTACCGACCTGGCCGCGCTTGACGGCGTCGTCCATGAGGAATTCGGCCTCATGGATCTTCTCCTCAAGTCGGCGATAAACATCGTCGAGATGTTCCTGCTCGACACCGATTTCCCGGTCCCGCAACGAATCGACAGCGGCATCCTGCGCGGCCACCGAGGCCCCTTTCTGATGTGCATTGGGCAGCCGTCAACCATATGCGAAGGGGGGCCACGGCGCACCTGCCGTGCGCGGGAAACAGATGATGGATCCACTTCCGTGACACTGTGGATTCCTCACGGCACTCCCCCGCGCACCGTTCCACACCTCCCGGCCCGGTCCGCGTCCCAGACCTCCCCGGTCCGCGTCCATCGGTGCGGCGGCGTGCTCCGGTGGCACTCGTGTCACAAGCACCACGAGCACCACGAGCGTCACGGGGCGCCCGGTGGGATCTCCGTGCCGGTTCTCCCCGTCGTGCCGGAAGCGGCGTCGGCGATCGCCGCGGCTGCTGCCGCCCGGCGCCGGTGCCGGGCCACCCGCTCCCGGTTGCCGCACCCCTCGCCGGAGCACCAGCGGCGCCGGTGGCCGCGCGAGGTGTCCAGGTAGAGCCGACGGCAGTTGTCCGCCTCGCAGCGCCGCAGACCGGCCCGGGTCACCGGATCGGTGAGGAGTTCCACCGCGTCACGGGCCACCGCCGCCAGCAGCGCTCCGCACTCGGGGTCGGCGCTCAGCGCCCGTACCAGCGTGCCGCCCCTGCCGCGTACGGCCCGCAGCCCCGGGGGCGGCATCGCGGCGAGCGCGTTGACCCGCTCCAGGTCGCCCTCGGCTCCGCGCCCGCCGAGTTCGGCGGTCAGCAGCCGGTCGATGCGGGTTCTCAACTGCCGGAAGCGTGCCACCCAACTGTCGTCGACGGCACCGAGGTGCGTGCCGCCCGGTACGAGACCGGTGGCCACCAGCCAGTCGGCGAGCCGCTCGGCGCCGTCGAGGAGTTCGCGGCGGCCGGGGCCGCCGCTCGCCGTCGCCACCAGGTCCAGGCAGGGGCGGCCGGAGCCGAACCGCCGGTCGTACGCACTCTTGCCCGCTGCCATGTATGTATCACCGCCTCGGGTCTCCGGTGGAGGTCTCCCCCAGAGTGCCTGTCGGGCGACCGGCCCGGAACCCCTGCGCCGTCCGGGGACCGTCCGCCCCGGGCCGGTGGCGTTCCCGGAACGGACGACGGCGCCCGCACCGCGATGATCGATGCCGGGGCATCCTGCTCCGGCCGTGCCCCTCCGACGGCACGTCGCCGTGGCCGAGGCATGTCTCCGTGACCGAAGGGTCTCGCGATCCCTCGGTGCGTGCCGCGCCCCAGTGCGTACCCCGCCGCGGACGCGGCACGAAAGACCGGACGCGACACGAAGGCCGGGCTCGGCACGAAAGACCGGACGCGGCACGAGGGCCGGGCCGCCGGTTCAGTCGAACGGCGGGTCGTCGTGCAGGATCCGCTGGAACATCCGGTGGTCACGCCACTCGCCGTCGATGTGCAGGATGCGCGGGGCCACCCCGTACTCCTCGAAACCGCACTTGACGAGCACCCGCTGCGAGGCCACGTTGTGCAGCACCGTCCCCGCCTCGACCCGGTGCAGCCGCAGCTCATCCCGGGCCATTTCGCAGACCCGCAGCACGGCGGCGGTGGCCAGCCCCCGGCCCGCGTACTCGACGTCGATCCAGTAGCCGAGCGTGCCGCTGCGGAACGGCCCGAGCACGATGCCGTTGAGGCTGATCGCACCAACGGCGCGGTCCTGCTCGTCGGCGAACACCCACGACATCGACCGGCCCGCGTCCCGGTCGGCGATCAGCCCCTCCAGTCGTTCCCGCTGGCCGCGCTCGGTGTAGAAGGTCTCCGGCCGCACGGGCTCCCAGGGCCGCATGTACGCACGGCTGCGGGTAAGGGACGCGGCGAGCGAGGCGGCGTCGTCCGGGGTGACGGGACGGAGCCGCACCTCGGCATCGAGCCGATGGGAGTCATGGATCATCCGATCAGACTATCCCGGTGCTGTATTCGCCCCCGACGCCACGATGCCGCTGCCCACACCATGGCCCCGCGCCTCCGGCGACGCATCCTCCGTCCCCCGCGCCACGCGGCACGCCCGTCCGCCCGGATGCTCACCCCGCGTCCCGCTCCCTCGCCAGGTCGGCCAGTCGGTCGAAGGTGCGGATCAGCTCCGCCCGCCTGCCCTCCTTGTACTCCGGCACGGGCTCCAGATCGTCGATGGTCCGCTCCCACACGTCCATGAACGTTCTCTTCCACCCCTCGACCGCCGCCACCTCCGGCACCGCAGCGCCGACATGGCCCTGCTCGGCTATCAGGCACAGCAGCTCGATATTGCACGGCACGGTCACGCCGTCGTATTCGTCGGGCTCCAGGCCCACCGGGTCGCCCGCCATCGCCGTCTCGATCTCCGAGACCAGGCGGCCGGTGATGCCCGACAGATGGTCCGCGGCCGTGTCGCTGTCGAAATTTCCCTCGCCCCAGGTGCCCATCGTCTTCCTCCGTCGGTCGTCCCGCACATGTCCTCGCGCTGTTCCCAGTCATAGCGGACGGGACTGACAACGACGAGCGGGCCGGGCACCGGCCCGGAGGACCGACCGACCGTCAGGGCCGGGCCGGGCGTCGTCGCGGTCGGGTTCCTCCCGTGCGCGCCGCTCCCGGCGGCACGACCACAACCCCGGCTCCCCGCGCCGCCCGGCCGCCTCAGGAATCACCGGGTCCGGCGCCCGTGACCCCGTCGAGTGCAAGCCGGTAGCCGCGCTTGACGACCGTCCGGACGAGACCGGGTGCGCCCAGGGCCGTGCGCAGCCGCGCCACGGCCGTCTCCACCGCGTGCTCGTCCGTGCCGCCGCCGGGCAGCGTCCGCAGCAGCTCGGTGCGGGAGACCACCCGGCCCGGCCGACGGGCCAGGGCGTGCAGCAGGGCCATCGGGGCGGGCGGCACCCGGCGCGGTTCGTCGTCGACGATCACCGCATGACCGCGGATCTGGACCCGGTGAGCATCGACCGTCAACACCGGTTTCCTTGCGGGCAGTTCGTGGCACAGGAGCTGGACGAGCGGCGCGAGCCGGAAGCGTTCCGGCTGTACGGGGTCGACGCCGAGCGCCTGCAACGGCCGGGCCGTGACGGGTCCGACGCAGGCCACGAGGACGTCCTCGCGCAGCGCGCCCAGGAGTTCCGGCAGCAGCCCGCGCCTCCGGGCCCGGCCGAGCAGCGAGGTGGCGGCCGGGGCGCTGGTGAAGGTGAGGGCGTCCAGGCCGCGGACCAGGGTGGTGTCGAGCAGCCGGTCGAGCGGCGCGATGTCCTCGGGATCCGTCCAGCGGTAGACCGGGACGGGGACGACCTCGGCCCCTGCGGCGCGAAGCGGCTCGATGAAGCCGGGCACGGGTTCGCCGTGCAGTTGCAGTGCGATCCGACGCCCCCTCACGCCCTCCGCCAGGAGCCGGTCGAGCACCTCGTCCAGGGATTCCGATGCGGGCGACCACGTCTCGGTGAGCCCGGCCGCCCGGACGGCGCCCCTCACCTTCGGGCCGCGGGCCAGTAGTTCGGCACCGCGCAGGGCTGCGGACAACCGGTCGCCGAGACCCCAGCCCTCGGCGGCCTCGGTCCAGCCCCGGAAGCCGACGGCGGTGGTGGCGACGACCACGTCGGGAGCGGAACGAATGACGTCCCGGGTGGCGGCACGGAGTTCGGTGTCGTCGGCGAGCGGCACGGTGCGCAGGGCCGGCGCGTGCAGGACGGCGGCTCCGCGCCGCTCCAGCAGGGCGCCGAACTCCTCCGCACGGCGTGCGGCGGTGACTCCCACGGTGAAACCCGCGAGGGGTTCGTTCCGTTCACGCATGCGTTCCACCCGGCTCGTCGTCCCACCGCGGCCCGACGCCGACGGTGCGAACAGCCTGCCGACGGCGTGTGACGGGCCCGGTGCTCCCATGTTTCCCGCTCATTGCGTCCCCGGCCACTTCCGCGCCGTGTCCGTCCCGCCGTGCCGACGGGCCGGGCCCGCCGGGTCCTGCCGTCCCGGCCGCACCGGTGCGCGCATGAGCGCGGCGTCGGCGGCGGGCAGCCAACTCCCCTCCGGCCGCACCAGCCAGCCCCCCTCGGCACCCAGCCGGGCCGCGGCCTCGCGCAGGGCGTCGAGCCCCGGATGCCGCAGCCCCTTGCGCCAGACCAGCAGCAGCGGGGAGACCGGTACCGGCCGGACCAGCGGGCGCACCACGGTTCCCGGCAGCGGGGGGAAGTCGACGACGCACAGCACCGGGTACGCCGACTTCGCCATGACCCGCTGGAATTCGGCGACGCCGACCGCGAGCGGAACCGAGGGTGCCAGTTCGATGCCCCAGTCGGCGAAGAGCAGCCGGGCGAAATCCGTCCACTCCTCGGTCCGCGCGTTCCCGTTGCCCGCGTACACGGTCTCGCCGGCCAGGTCGCCCGGCGCGACGGCCTCCCGGCCGGCCAGCCGATGGTCGGCGGGCAGCAGGACGGCCATGGGCTCGTACCGCACCGGCTGCATGCCGAGCCGCGCCCGCACCCCCGGATCGAGCCCCGCGGCACGGCCGAAGGAGACATCGAGCCGACCGGCGAGGATTTCGCCCGCCGCCCAGGTGAGGCCGCTCTCGAAGCGCGCCATCAGCTCGCAGGCCGGGGCCAGCTCGCGGGCGCGGGCGAGCACCCGGGCGGCGGTCATGCCGTCGGTGTTGAGGTCCACGAAGAGCGGCCGTGCCACGGGGTCGGCGAACGCGGCGGCGAGGTCGGCGTGCGCCTCCAGCACCCGCCGGGCGTACGGGAGCAGCCGTTCCCCGTCGGCGGTCAGGGCCACCTGACGAGTGGTGCGCACGAAGAGATCGGCGCCCAGCTCGCGTTCCAGCCGCCGGATGTCCCGGCTCAGCGCCTGCTGCGCGACGTAGAGCCGCGCGGCGGCCCGGGTGAAGTGCAGTTCCTCGGCCACGGCGACGAAGGCACGGAGCAGCCGGGGGTCGGTGTCGCCGTGCCGTCCGGGCGTCCGGGGGTGCGGCGGGGCGGCGTCGTCGGGAGCGGGCACCCGGAGAATTTACAACACGGATGCGTCAATCCGCGCCCAGAAGGTGTTGGACCCCGCGGGCGGACCGCCACGAGGCTGCTGTCCATGCCGTACGAGAGAAATCCGCCCACCGGCCCTTTGCTCGCCCTGTCCGGGGACGTGCTGGTCGTCGCCCGCCGCGCCCCCGTTCCCGCCCGTCCGCGACGGGTCCCCGCCAACCCGTACCTCCGTCTGCTCGCCACCCCGGGCGCCCGCGCCTTCACCGCGGGCAATCTCCTCGCCCGCCTGCCCATGGGGATGTTCAGCGTCAGCGCCATCATCATGATCGCCGGGGCGCACGGCTCGTACGCGCTGGCCGGTGCGGTCACCGCGACCGGGCTCGCCGCCACCGCCGTGGTCGCGCCGTGGACGGCCCGACTGGTCGACCGGTACGGGCAGGCCAGGGTTGCGGTGCCCGCCACCGCCGTCGCCGTCCTCGGCTCGCTGGCCCTGGTGCTCTGCGTGCACAACGACGCGCCGGTCTGGACGCTCTTCGCCGCGTACGCCGCCACCGCGACCACCCCGAACACCGGCGGCATGTCCCGCGCCCGCTGGGCCCATCTGCACCGGGGCGACCCGGTGGCCCTGCACACCGCGAACTCCTTCGAGCAGGCGGCGGACGAGCTCTGCTTCATGCTCGGCCCGGTGCTGGCAGCCGTGCTGTGCGGGGCGCTCTTTCCCGAGGCCGGCACCCTGACCGGCGCGATCCTGCTGATGACCGGCATCCTGATCTTCGCCGCGCAGCGGGCGACCGAACCGCCGGTGGCGCCGCGCGCGACGTCCGCCGGTTCCCCGCTGCGCAGCCCCGGCATGCCCGCGCTGCTCGCCGTCTTCCTGGCCACGGGGGCGGTCTTCGGGGCGATGGAGGTCGTGACCATCGCCCATGCCGGGGGCGCGGTCCTGGCCCTCCAGGCCACCGGTTCCTGCGTGGCGGGGCTGGTCTACGGTTCGCTGCGCCCCGCCGGGGACGTCCGCCGCAGGCTGCTGCTCTGCCTGGCCGGGATGACGGCGCTGATGTCGCTGCCACTGCTGGCCGCCACGACGGGCGGCGCGCTGCCCGTCCTGGCCGGCTGTCTGCTGCTGGCGGGCGCCGCCACCGCCCCGACCATGGTCACCGGGATGACCCTGATCCAGCGGCTCACCCCGCGCGCACAGCTCAACGAGGGCATGACGCTCGCCGTGACCGCCATGCTCGGGGGCATAGCAGCGGGCTCGGCGGCCGGCGGCCGGCTGGTGGAGCACGCCGGGACGGTGACCGGCTACGCGGCGCCGCTGTGCGCGGCGGCCCTGGCACTGGTCCTGACGGCGGCCGGGGTCCGCGCCCCTCGGGAATGACCCCTCGGGGCGGGGTGCCGCACGACGACGAGGACCCCGTCGCCGATGGCGACGGGGTCCTCGTTCACATGGGATGGTGGAGATGGCGGGAATCGAACCCGCGTCCAACGGTGCGGAATCAGGGCTTCTCCGTGTGCAGTTCGCTGCGATTTTCTCGGCCCCGGAGATCACGCGAACAAGTCTCCGACGGGCTCAGTCACTGTTTGATTTCCTTCTGGGCCCCGTGACCGGGCTCAGAAGTTTAGATCCCTTGATGATGCCAGGATCCGGGTCGGGATCACCCCCGGGCTGACACTTCGCAAGTCGCTACTTAGGCAGCGAGGGCGAAGGAATCGCGCTTGGTGTTGGCGATTATTGGTTGCGACATATGGTTTACGAGATCATTGCCGCTTCCTCGACACGCTTCCCCTGCTTCGACAGCCGCTGTCGAAACCGATCATCCCCATGTGGTGTTTTCAATGCGTGCACCCGCTGTGAGGTGCGATGCCATCGTACGTGACCAACGCACGACGATGCCAGCCTATTCCCGGCGGCCCCGCCCGGCGTTCGCCCGCTGCCCTCAGCCGGTGCCGCGCTGACGGCGGCGCGCTGCCGCGATCGCCCGGTTCGTCTCCCTCGTGTCCTGCTTCTCGCGCAGGGTCTGCCGCTTGTCGTACTCCTTCTTGCCCTTGGCGAGCGCGATCTCGACCTTGACCCGGCTGTCCTTGAAGTACAGCGCGAGAGGCACGATCGTGTGACCGGTCTCGCTCGCCTTCGACTCCAGCTTGTCGATCTCTGCGCGGTGCATCAGCAGCTTGCGCTTGCGCTTCGCCGAGTGGTTGGTCCAGGTGCCCTGCACGTACTCCGGAACGTGGATGTTGTGCAGCCACGCCTCGCCGCCGTCGATCTGGACGAAGCCGTCCACCAGGGAGGCCCGGCCCAGTCGCAGCGACTTGACCTCGGTGCCCATCAGGACGAGGCCGCACTCGTAGGTGTCGAGGATGTGGTAGTCGTGCCGCGCCTTCTTGTTCTGCGCGATGAGCTTGCGCCCCGTGTCTTTTTGCTTGGCCATAGTGTGGTCATTTTCGCACTACACCCCGCCCCCGAGGCCACTCAATACTGTTTCGGCCCGCTCCTCGGCCCGGGAGCCGACCACCAGGTCCGGAGTGATGCCCCGGCCGTCGACGCCTCGGCCCATGGGGGTGCGGTAGTGGCCGACGGTCAGCTCGGCCACCGAACCGCCCGGGAGCTTGCTGGGCATCTGGACCGAGCCCTTGCCGAAGGTGCGCGATCCGACGGTGACCGCGCGGCCCCGGTCCTGGAGTGCGCCGGTGAGGAGTTCGGCGGCGCTCATCGTGCCGCCGTCCACGAGGACGACGAGGGGGCGGACGGTGTCGCCGCCCGGGTCCGCGTAGAGCGCCCGCTGCTCCCCGTGCACGTCGTACGTGGCGACCAGTCCGCCGTCCAGGAAGGCCGAGGCGGCGGCGACGGCCTCGGTGACCAGCCCGCCGGAGTTGCCCCGCAGGTCGAGCAGCACCCCGGCGCCCGCCGGGGCCTTGCGGACGGCGTCGCGGACCTCGGTTCCCGAGCCCCTGGTGAACGAGTCGACGTCGATCATCACCGCCGGGGAGGTGCCGGACCCGGTAGGGCGGGACGCAGCGGACGGGACGCGATCGCGCCCGATCCACCGGACGGTGACGGCCTCGGTGTGGAGGCTGGCCCTGCGGAGCGTCCGGGTCCGGAGTACCGAACCGTGCTGGACCCCGAGGACGACGGCGCTGCCGGCGGCCGCGTCCTCGCCGTCCCCGCGCAACAGGGCGACAGCCTCGGCGACGGGGCGCCGGTCGACCCGTCGGCCGTCGATGGTGCGGAGCAGGTCGCCCGGCTCGATACCCGCCCGGTCGGCGGGCCCGCCGGGCTGCACCCGGACCACCTCGACCCTGCCGTCGGCAGAACGCCTCGCAGCGATGCCGACGCCGGTGTACGAGCCGTCGAGGGCCTGCTCGAACTCCTCGTACTGCCGCTCGTCGTACACCGAGCCCCAGCGGTCACCGCTGCGGCTGACGACCTCCTCGGCCGCTTTCGTACCGGACTTGCCGTCGGCCACGGCACGGGCGGCGGCGGCCGCCACCTCGTCGCCGTCGACGGTGGAGGCGACCGAACGGGTCGCCGGGCGTGAGGACTTCGCACCGTCGCGCGGCAGCGAACCGGTGGCGGCCGCGGTGGCCAGCACACTCGCGAAGACCAATGTCAGGGCCGCCCCGCGGCGTGCGCCGCGGGGCCCGAAACACTGCGCGGGACCCGACATGGCGTCGAGTCTAGGACAACGCCCCTGGGGTGCACGGACGGTTGACCGCGCAGCCCAGGGGCGCTCGTCACACCTTGAGGTACTTGCGGAGTGCGAAGAGAGCGGCGACGGCGGGCATCAGCAGACCGATCGCGAGGACCAGCGGCAGCTTGGTGAGGACCGCGTCCCAGCCGATGAAGTCGATCAGATTCAGCTTGTCCTTGAGCGCGAGTCCGCCGTCGATCAGGAAGTACCGGCCGGCCAGCAGCATCACGCAGGCGAGCACGCCACCGATGAGACCCGCGAACGCGGCTTCCATGATGAACGGCATCTGGATGTAGAACCCGGAGGCGCCGACCAGCCGCATGATGCCCGTCTCGCGCCGTCGGCTGAACGCGGACACCCGGACGGTGTTCACGATCAGCATCAACGCAATGATCAGCATCAGCGCCATCACGAAGAGGGCTGCCACGTTCATGCCGTTCATCAGTCCGAAGAGGTTGTCCAGGATGGATCTCTGGTCCTGGACGGACTGGACCCCGTCACGGCCGGCGAACGCCGTGGCGACGACCTTGTACTTCTTCGGGTCGTGCAGCTTGACCCGGAACGACTCCGGCATCTGGTCCGGCGTGATGTTGCCCGCCATGGGCGAGTCGCCGAACTGCTCCTGGTAGTGCTTGTACGCCTCGTCGGCCGACTCGTGCGTGACCGTGTCGACGGCGTCCATCTTCTTCAGATCGGCTTCGATCTCCTTCTTCTGCTGCGCGGTGACAGCCCCCTTGGCGCACTTGGGCGTCGAGGACACGTCGTTCTTGTTGCAGAGGAAGATCGAGACGTTGACCTTGTCGTACCAGTAGTCCTTCATCGTGCTGACCTGCTCGCGCATGAGCAGCGCGCCGCCGAACAGGGCGAGCGAGAGGGCGACGGAGACGACGACGGCGAAGGTCATCGTGAGGTTGCGACGGAGGCCGACACCGATCTCCGACAGGACGAACTGGGCGCGCATGGCGTCCTTTCAGTGCTCGGTGCTCAGTGCTGGTAGCCGTAGACGCCGCGCGCCTGGTCGCGTACGAGACGGCCCTTCTCCAGCTCGATGACGCGCTTGCGCATCTGGTCGACGATGTTCTGGTCGTGAGTCGCCATGATCACGGTGGTACCGGTCCGGTTGATCCGGTCCAGCAGCTTCATGATGCCGACGGAGGTCTGCGGGTCCAGGTTGCCGGTCGGCTCGTCCGCGATCAGCAGCATGGGACGGTTCACGAACGCCCGCGCGATCGCCACGCGCTGCTGCTCACCACCGGAGAGTTCACCGGGCATCCGGTCCTCCTTGCCGCCGAGGCCGACCAGGTCGAGGACCTGGGGCACCGCCTTGCGGATCTCGCCGCGCGGCTTGCCGATGACCTCCTGCGCGAACGCCACGTTCTGCGCGACGGTCTTGTTGGGCAGGAGCCGGAAGTCCTGGAACACGGTGCCCAACTGGCGGCGCATGTGCGGCACCTTCCAGTTGGAGAGGCGTGCGAGGTCCTTGCCCAGGACGTGGACCGAGCCCGTGCTGGCGCGTTCCTCGCGGAGGATGAGTCGCATGAAGGTGGACTTGCCGGAGCCGGAGGAGCCCACCAGGAAGACGAACTCGCCCTTCTCGATATCGAGGGACACATCCCGCAGAGCGGGGCGGCTCTGCCTGGGATAGGTCTTGGAGACGTTGTCGAATCGGATCACGGATGCACCACGGTCGGCCGGGAGTAGGTGTGCGTGACCATACGCGAACCGGACTGACGCGTGCAGGCGAGCGCCCGGGGATGGGTGATTTGTGGCGGAACGGCACCGACGGGAAGCGGGGCGGAAGCGCTACGGAACGGGTGCTGTCCGGCGGGCCGCGCCGAAAGCCGCGCGAGCTGGCACAGTGGGAGGGGGAACGGTTGCGTTTCCGTGAGCGTTGTGCGGAGAGATGCCACAGGCGGCTCCGCCGCGCGGGAGGAGGAAAGCGCATGACCTATGACCGATTGGTGTGCGCGAACTGCGCGGCGCCGGTGAGCGAGGGCCGCTGTCCCGTCTGCCGGGCGAGCCGGGAGCGGTTGCAGCAGCAGGGTGTCTTCGCCGGGCTGAGCCCCGTGGCGCTCGTGGCTCTGCTGGTGGTGCTGCTGGGAGCGCTGGCCCTGCTGGCGCACCAGACCGTGTAGCCACACCCGGTCCACACGCCCGCCGGAGCGGGCAGGAATACGGGGAGGGGCCCGGGATGCCGATCGGCGTCCCGGGCCCCTCCCCGTGCTTGCGCATGGTCTGTCACGTACCGGGTCGCCGTCAGGCGACGGTGCGGCCGCCCACCAGACGCGGCAGGATCCGGAAGCCGATGCCTCCGGCGATCATCGTCGCGGCGCCGACCAGCAGGAACGTGGTCTCGGCGGCACCGGTCTCGGCGAGCTCGTCCTTGCCCTTGCCCTGCTCCACCGGCTGGTTGCCGGCGGAGTCGGGGGTGGTGTTGTCGGCGCACTTGGCACCGTCGAGGTCGACGGTGCAGGTGTTGGCGTCGCCACCGGTGGTACCGGAGGAGCCACTGCCGGTGGTGCCACCGTTACCGGTGGTACCACCGTTGCCCGTGCTGCCACCGTTGCCGGTGGTGCCGCCGTTGCCGGTGGTGGAGCCGCCGTTCGACGTGCTGCCACCGGACTGGTTGCCGCCCGACTGGTTGCCACCGGACTGGTTGCCACCGGACTCGTTACCACCGGACTGGTTACCGCCGGACTCATTGCCGCCCGACTCGTTACCACCGGACTCATTGCCGCCGGACTCGTTACCACCGGACTCGTTACCACCAGACTGGTTACCGCCGGACTCATTGCCGCCCGACTCGTTACCACCGGACTCGTTACCGCCGGACTCATTGCCACCCGACTGGTTACCGCCGGACTCGTTACCACCAGACTGGTTACCGCCGGACTCATTGCCGCCCGACTCGTTACCGCCCGACTCGTTACCGCCGGACTCGTTACCGCCCGACTGGTTACCGCCGGACTCGTTACCGCCCGACTCATTGCAGCGCGGGTCGATCGGGCTGCACTCGTCGTCGTCCCCGAGCGTCACCTGGGCGCTGATCGCGTTGTCGTCGGACGAACCGCCGAGGTCGAGCGCCGACGCCGCACCGGCAGCGGTGAGCGAGGCACCCGCGGCGATCACCGCACCGGCGGCTATCCGCGCGACGCGAACCCGCGTCTTCTTGGTCATCTGTTGCTACCCCCAGTAGCTGAATTCGTCATCGGAGCAGCCCTATGCGGTCCACGGCCCTGCGGGGTCACTCGCTCCGCGGGGCCACAGCCGTGCCGTGTCCATCCCGCTCCGCCCCCGTTCGCACCTGTCCCAGACATAGCGACCTCACCCACGACGGTCAGCGGCGTCGCGGCGTCCGGCGCCTTCCACCTCCGGCTTGGTCGTCAGTCGTGATGGCTTCGCCATCACTCCCTCCTCCGCCTTGGATTCGAAGGCTCCGGACGCCGTTCCTTCTCCCACCGCCCATCGTGGGTGAGGTCACAAGCGTGCTGCCCTAGCACCCTGTCCACAGTTAAGGATTACGTCAAGGCCGTTTCGGGGTGTACGGGCAGGTATGGGGGTTCTTGACGGGTATTCGGGACCACGACTGTGACCCGTTCGGCACACCGGGTTCCCCGCTCTGCCGCGCCCGGGACCGGCGGGTCCGGCGGCGCGGCAGGAGGCGCAACGCGTCGGGCCCGGGCAGACGACCTGCCCGGGCCCGACGGCCGTACGGATACTGCTACTTCTCGTTCTGCTTGCGCCAGCGGATGCCCGCCTCCAGGAAGCCGTCGATCTCACCGTTGAAGACCGCTTCCGGGTTGCCCATCTCGAACTCCGTACGCAGGTCCTTGACCATCTGGTACGGGTGCAGGACATAGGACCGCATCTGGTTGCCCCAGGAGTTGCCGCCGTCGCCCTTGAGGGCGTCCATCTTGGCCTGCTCCTCCTGACGGCGGCGCTCCAGGAGCTTCGCCTGGAGGACGTTCATCGCGGACGCCTTGTTCTGGATCTGCGAACGCTCGTTCTGGCAGGAGACGACGATGCCGGTCGGGAGGTGGGTCAGGCGCACCGCGGAGTCCGTGGTGTTGACGCCCTGGCCGCCGGGGCCGGAGGAGCGGTACACGTCGACGCGCAGCTCGGACTCGTCGATCTCGATGTGGTCGGTCTGCTCGACCACCGGCAGCACCTCGACGCCCGCGAAGGACGTCTGGCGGCGGCCCTGGTTGTCGAACGGCGAGATCCGGACGAGCCGGTGGGTGCCCTGCTCGACGGAGAGCGTGCCGTAGGCGTACGGGGCCTGGACGGCGAAGGTGGTCGACTTGATGCCGGCCTCCTCCGCGTACGACGTCTCGTAGACCTCGGTCTTGTAGCCGCGCTGCTCGGCCCAGCGGAGGTACATGCGCTGGAGCTTCTCGGCGAAGTCGGCGGCGTCCACGCCACCGGCCTCGGCGCGGATGTTGACCAGGGCCTCGCGGGCGTCGTACTCGCCGGAGAGGAGGGTGCGGACCTCCATCTCGTCCAGCGCCTTCCTGACGGACTCCAGCTCGGACTCCGCCTCGGCCAGGGCGTCGGCGTCGCCCTCGTCCTGGGCGAGCTCGAAGAGGACCTCGAGGTCGTCGATGCGGGCGCGGAGCGCCTCGGTCTTGCGGACCTCGGCCTGGAGGTGGGAGAGACGGCTGGTGATCTTCTGCGCCGCCTCCGGGTCGTCCCAGAGGGAGGGCGCTGCCGCCTGCTCCTCGAGCGCGGCGATGTCCGCCCTCAGCGCATCCAGGTCCAGGACGGCCTCGATCGACCCCATGGTCGAGGAGAGGGACTTCAGCTCTTCGGAAATATCGACGACTGCCACGGGTCCAGCGTAACGGCTGTCGGCGCGGACCATCCCCGGACCGCCCCCTCCGCACGGATCCGCGCCGTCGGGCAGCCCGCTCCGCGCGTCGTCCGGGCCGGCCTCGCGGGCCGCTTCGCCGGGGCGGCCCTCATGGTGCGGCGGGGGCCGATTCCTTCGTGTCCTGCGGGGGTACGTCCCCGTCGCCGCCGCCGAACGCCAGCCAGCCGCCCACGCCCAGCGCCGCCACCAGCACCAGCGCCGCGGCGCCCAGGGTCAGGCGGCGCTTGCGTACGGCGGCGGACTTGTTGCGGGCCGAGCCGGGGCGGGGCGTGCCCGGGGAGCGGGGGGCGCGGGCAGTGCCGTGCGGGCCACCGGAGAGTTCGTCGGCGGCCGGGACGCGCATGCTCGTGTGGGTGTCGCGGTTGGAGTCGGTGGACGAGCCGGGGACCAGCGGGACCGCGCCGCGGCGGCGGGGCTCCTCGGGGGCGGGGGCGTACTGCTGCTCGTCGTGGGTCCGGGGCTCCGGCTCGGCACCCGGCTCGTCCACGTCCAGCGGCGGGATGCCGGCCAGCTGCGGCAGCTGCTCGCGCAGCCGGGACGCGAGCTCGGAGGCGCGCAGCCGCGAGGCAGGGGCCTTGGCCAGGCACTGGACCAGCAGCTGCCAGAGCTCCTCGGGGATGCCGGGGAGCGGGACGACCGTCTCCGTCACGTGGCGGCGCAGCACCGCGCCGGGGTGTCCGCCGCCGAACGGGGTGAAGCCGGCGAGGAGTTCGTACAGGACGGTCGCGAGGGCGTAGATGTCGACTGCGGCGCGGGGCGGGAGGCCCTCGACTATCTCGGGGGCCAGGTAGTCCGGGGTGCCGATGATCTTGCTTGCCTTGGTACGGCGGGGCGTGTCGATCAGCTTGGCGACGCCGAAGTCGGTGAGGAGCGCCGGGTGCGCGTTGCCGGGGCCGAGCGGGCCCTCCATGTCGAGGAGGATGTTCTCCGGCTTGACGTCCCGGTGGACCACTCCGGCGGCGTGCGCGGCGGCGAGGCCGTCGGCGACGTCCGCGATGATCGCGACGGCGGCCTCGGGTGCGAGGCGGCGTTCGCGGTCGAGGCGGGTGCGCAGGTCGGTGCCCCGCACCAGGGTCATGACGAGGGCGAGGTCGTTGCCGTCGACGACGAGGTCTCGGACGGCGACGACATGGGGGTGGTCCAGGCCGAGCAGGGCGGTGCGCTCCTGGACGAAGCGGCCCACCAGCTCCTGGTCGGACGCGAGATCCTCGCGGAGCAGTTTGATGGCCACCGGGCCCTCGGGGCCCTCGCCGAGCCAGACCGTGCCGGCGCTGCCGCGCCCCAGGATCTGGTGGGCGGTGTACCGGCTGCCGATATTCCGTGCCAAGACTGCTCCCTCAGCGGCTGGCGATGGACCGTCGCTCATGACCCCCGGTCGACAAAGTTACGCGTCGGCCGGGGGGTTGCGTGCCCGGGATGGCGCCAACCCTCACTTCCGCGGGCGAATTGCGGGGGAATCACAGGGGAATCCGCCCGCCGGAAGTCGACATGACTACAGAGTTGATGATGCGTCGGCCGCTCAGGGGCCGCTGCCGCCGCCCAGCTTCGAGATCCAGTCGGTGACGGTGGAGAAGGCGTCGCTGATCGCCTGCCAGTAGCTCTTGCCCTGACCGATCCAGTCCTGGAGCGGGGTCAGTTCCCAGATCAGCCAGGCCGCGACGAAGAGCAGGATCAGCGTGAACAGGCAGCCCTTGAGACAGCCGAGGCCCGGGATGCGCATGGGGTTGGCGCTGCGCTGCCGCGGCTCGCGGGGTGGGCGCGGCGCGGGCTGCTGCGGCGGGGCGGGCTGCTGCGGGGGCGCGTACTGCTGGCGCTGCGGCGGCTGGTACTGCTGCGGGGGCTGCGGCTGGTACTGCTGCTGCGGGGCGTACTGCTGCGGCGGGTACTGCTGCTGGTTCTGCGGGGGGTACTGCCGGTGCTGCGGCGGCTGCTGTCGCCGCTGGGGCTGCGGCTGGGGTTGCGGCTGGGGCCGCTGGGGGCGGCGGCGCAGCGGGTCCTGGTCCGGGTCGAGGTACTGGACCTGCGTCTGTTCGTTGCGGTCACGGGCCGCCCGGAGCTGGGACTGCCAGGGGTGCGGGTCCTCGGGCTGCGGGGCGCCGTCCGGACGCGGCGGCACCGGCGGCATGACCGAGGTCGGTTCGGCGCCGCCCGCGCCCTGGCCGGGCGTCTGCTGGAGGACGCTGGTCGCGGCGTTCGGATCGAACGAGCCCGCGTTGCTCGGCAGGACCTGCGTGGGGTCGGCCGCGCCGGGGGTCTCGGGGACGGGGGCGGGGGCCGGGTCGGGGGCGAGCAGCGCCCCGACGCCGTCCGCGGCGGCGATCTCGGCGGAACTGGCGTGGACGCCGATGCCGGCCGCCACGGTGCGCAGGGCGCGGGCCAGGTTCTCGGCGCTGGGACGCCGGTCCGGGTCCTTGCTCAGGCAGCGTTCGATGACCGTCCACAGCGGTTCGGGGACCGTGGAGGGGCGGCGGGGTTCCTCGCTGAGGTGCCGGTGCAGGACTTCGAGGGCGGTGCCCCCGGCGAACGGCGGGCGGCCGGTGACCAGCTCGTACAGCAGGATGCCCGCGCCGTAGATGTCGACGGCGGAGGTCTGCGGGCGGCCCTCGGCGGACTCGGGGGCGACATAGGCGGGCGTGCCGACGAACTCATGGGTCCGGGTGAGCCCCGGGGAGTCGGCGAGGCGCGCGATGCCGAAGTCGGTGAGCATGGGGCGCATACCGCCGCCGCTCTCGTCGAGCAGGACGTTGGCGGGCTTCAGGTCGCGGTGGACGACGCCGTCGGCGTGGCTGGCGGCGAGCGCGTCCGCGATCTGCGCGGTGAGCAGCGAGGCGGCGACCGGGGTGAGCGGGCCGTTGTCGCGGAGGTAGCGGTGCAGGTCGGGGCCGTCGATCAGGTCCATGACGAGGGCGAGGAGATCGCCCTCGACGACCAGGTCACGGGTGCGCACGATGTTCTCGTGGGTGAGCCGGAGCAGCACCGAGCGCTCGCGCAGGAACCGCATCACGACATCCGCGTCGTTGGCGAGCTCCTCCTTCAGGACCTTGATCGCGACGGTCTCGCCGGGCTCGCCCGCGACGGCCGCCTCGGCGCCTGCGGCCTCCCGCTGGCGGGCACGCCAGACGGTGCCCGTGGCGCCGCGGCCCAGCGGCTCCTCAAGCAGGTATTTACTGCCTACCGGCCGCACGTCATGCGCTCCCTGCAGATCGTGGTGTTCACGGTGTCCCCGGATTCGTACCAGGAGTTCCGGCCCACTCTAGGGCCTGTCGTCAAACCGGCGGCCCCGTCCGGAGGACGACCGGGTGGCATCCGGCCGACGGGGCCGGGCACCTTCGCGGGAGTCACCGGGCGATCGTGGAACAAGACGCCTTCTCCGAGCCGATGGTTGCCACGCCTGATCCCGAAAAGCGTCCGAAACCGATCCCATCCGGTCCGAAAACCCGTCCTCGCACCGAATCGGAGCCGGGGAGAATTACCTGAAATACGTCGAGACCGGACAGCAAGCGGGCCTGACCGGAGGGCGGAACGAGGGGTGTACCGGGGCTCCGGTGCGCCCCGGGCGCCCTCCGGACGGGCCCGGGCGGGCATGCGACCGGCCGATCAAGATCATTTGGCGGTGGCCCCGGGGCGCACTGTCGGCGGCAGGTGCGAGGATGCCTTCAGCACGGGACTGTGGCGCGGACGCCTCGCGGCTCGTGACGAACCTGTACCGGACGACGCGTCCGTGTCGGGTGGGGGGAAATCACAGGGTCTTCCCCTGCCCGGCGCCCCGCGCAGAAGGGACCGCTGACGGCGATGCAGATCCGGCTGACCGTCCTCGCGCCGCGCAGCGGCCAGACCCCGGCGCGCGCCTGCGACGTGCTGGTCACCGCCCCGTCGGGGACGGCCCTCGCCGCCGTGGCGTCCGAACTCGCCGCGGCCGTCTCCGGCCCCGAGGGGCCGCCCGGCGGCGGCGCCGTGGTGCTGTTCGCCGGGCGTGAGCGGCTCGACGACCGGCGGTGCGCGCTGGGCGAGCCCCCGCTGGTCGACGGGGCGGTGCTCTCGCTCCAGGTCCCGGGCGAGGACGAGGCCGCCGACGAGGCCGTCCCGGCGCAGCTGCACGTGGTGGCGGGGCCCGACGCGGGCGGGGTCCATCTGCTGCACGGCGGCCCGGTCAGGATCGGCCGCTCGGCCGAGGCGGACGTCCCGCTCGACGACCCCGACGTGTCGCGGCTGCACTGCGCGGTGACGGTGGCCGAGGACGGCCTGGTCTCGGTGGCGGACCTGGGATCGACGAACGGCACCCTGCTCGACGGCAGGGCGGTGCGCGACCGCCCGGTCCGGCTGAAGCCGGGCGCCCTGCTGCGGCTGGGCGAGTCGGCGCTCCTGCTGACCTCCGGTGCCCGCACGCCGACGCTGGCGACGGCCCCGGACGGCGAGGGGCACCTCCGGGTGTCCGGCGCGGCGGCCGGGGGCGCCGAGAGGCCCGGCCACGGGTACGCCCCGGCCGTCCTCCCCGGACCCGGCACCGGCCCGCACGACGCCCGGCCCGACGACTCCGACCCGGCCGCCGCGGGAACGACCGGCCGCCCGGCCGCGCCCGGTCGTTCCCCGCACCCGCCGGACGGCGAGGCACCCCGGCGGGGCGGGCTGGGCGCCTGGGCCCGCAGACTCGCGGGCGGTCGGGGCGAGCCGGCCCACGGGGCGGGACCGGACGGGGCGGCAGCCGCCGCGTCGTACCCGGCCGCCGCCGAACCGTCGCCGGGGGCGGCCTCGGCGAGCACCTGGCCCGACCCGGCCGCCGTGCTGCTGACCGCGCTCGGCCCCGGACCCCGGCTCTGGGAGCGCGGCACGGACCATCCGGAGGCACTCGTGGTGCGGCTGGGGACGACCGACCGGGCCGAGCTGCCCGCCGTGCCGGTGACCGTGGGGCTGCGGGAGGCCGGTTCGCTCGGCCTGGCCGGGCCCCGGACCCGCCTCGCCGGACTCGCGCGTTCCGTGGTGGCGCAGCTCGCCGCGCTGCACTCCCCCGCCGAGCTGGAGATCGTCCTGATCAGCGCCGACCGGGGCCGGAGCGCCGAGGAGCGCGGACGGGAGTGGTCCTGGCTCGGCTGGCTGCCCCATCTGCGCCCGGTGCACGGCCAGGACTGCCGGCTGCTCCTCGCGTACGACCGCGAGCAGGCGACCGCCCGCACGGCGGAGTTGGCGCGGCGGCTGGACGAGAGCCCGCTCGGGCCCGGCTGGGCGAGCCTGGACCGGACCATGATCGCCGAGGCCGCCGCACGGTACGCCGGACCGTTCACCGTGGTGGTCGTCGACGGGGACCCCGGCTCGGCGGCGCTGCGGGAGAGCACCGCCCGGCTGGCCGCGGCGGGGGCCGCCGCCGGAATCCACCTGATCTGCCTCGCCGAGACCCCGGCCGCCACTCCTGTCTCCCCGGTGGCGGCGACGTACGAGGCCGCCTGCCACGCCTCGATCGCGTTCCGCGAGTGCGGGGCGGTCGCGATGCTGAGCGGGGACGTGGCGACGGCGCTGCGGCTGCTGCGCACGGCCGACGGCCGGGCGGCGGGCCGCGGCACGGTCGCCGCGGTGGACGCGGTGTCGGCGCACTGGGCCGAGCGGTTCGGCCGGGCGCTGGCCCCGCTGCGCACGGACGCCCCGGCGTCGACGCACGGCCGGCCCGCCTCGGCCGTGCTCCCGCTCTCCGCCCGGCTGCTGGACGAGCTGGGCCTGGCGCGGGCCACCCCGGCCTCCCTGATGGCCCGCTGGGCCGCCGCGGCCGATGAGCGTCCCGGTGCCGCGTCGCACGGTCCGGGCCGACGTCCGGGCGGGCACGCGGGCGGCGGCACTGCGGCTGAGGCGCCCGGCTCGGGCCGTACGCCGTACCCGGCCCCGCGCGGCGCGACCCCCCGCGTGGGCGCCCAGCGCACGGGCGGCGGCCCGGTGCCGGGCGGGCCGTCCGGGCGCGGTACGGGGCGCACCCCGTACCCGGGCAGCGACACCGTCACCCACATCGGCACGGTGAGCCACGACTTCACCGCCGACGCGGCGTACGAGGCCCGCGGGACCGACCGGACCGACGCGGCGGGAACGGAACACGGGGCCCGCGGCTCCGGGCGCACCCCGTACTCCGGCGCCGCCCGGGGCGACGGCGGACGCCAGGACCCGTCCGGGGACCCGCCGAGCTCCCGTACCGTTCCCGGGACCGGTTCCTGGTCCGGCGGCGACGCCCCGGCAGCCGCAGGCCCCCGTTCCGGCGCGTCGGGGCCTTCCCACCGGGTCAGTGGCGCGCGTGCCGACGCTCCCCCGGTCGCGGCGCGGAGCGGCGCGGGCAAAGCGGTGGCCGGACACGGTTCCCCGGCGGCGCGCACCGGCTCGCAGCCGGACCACGGCACGGCCGCGGGTGCGGGTGCGACCGTCCCGGTGTTCGGGCGGCCCGTCATGGTGCTGGGGGCAGGCCCGCACGGCCCGGTCGGCGTGGATCTGACGGAGGAGGGCCCCCACCTGCTCGTCGAGGGGCCGTCCGGCAGCGGGCGCACGGAGCTGCTGCGCGCCGTCGCCGCCTCGCTGGCCGCCGCCGACCGGCCCGACCGGCTGGGTCTCCTGCTGGTCGACGGTGCCGGCGGCGAACGCGGCGAGGGCTTGCGCCCCTGCGCCGAGTTGCCGCACGCGTTCACGCATCTGGCGGCCTCCGACCCGGTGCGGATGCGGGAGTTCGCGCAGGCGCTGGGCGGCGAGCTGAAGCGCCGTGCCGAACTGCTCGGGCAGGACGACTTCGCCGCGTGGCACCAGCAGCGGGAGGCGGCACGACGGATGATCGGGCAGCGCCCGCCGAGCGGCGCCGAACAGCGCGGTGACGTGGACTCCCCGATGAGCGGGACGCTCCGGTTGCGGCCCGCGGGCGCGCGGCCCCCGGCCCCCGGCCCGTCCCCGCTGCCCCGGCTCGTCGTCCTGGTGGACGACTTCGACGCCCTGGTCGCCCCCTCACTGGGCAGTCCGGGCCGTCCCGCCGCCGGTTCGGTCGTACGGGCCCTGGAGGCCGTGGCCAGGGAGGGCGGCAGGCTCGGCGTCCACCTGATCGCCGCGTCCGCCCGTCCGGACCGTACCGAGGACACGGATCTGGCGCGGGGGGCCCGGCTGCGCATCGTGCTCGACGCCCCGGTCGTCCCGCGCTCGCCGGAGGATCCGGTGCCCGGACGCGGCAGGCTGGGCCATCCGGACGGGCGGGTTACCCCGTTCCAGGGCGGCCGGGTGACGGGACGGATACCGCGCACGGCGACGTCCCGCCCCACGGTCGTCCCGCTGGAGTGGCAGCGGATGGGTGACCCGCCGACCCGCCGGCCGGTCCGCGAGCTGGGCAACGGCCCGACGGACCTGGCCCTGCTGGCCAGTGCGCTGGAACGGGCGGCCCGGTCGGTGGACGCCGAACCGGTGGCCCCGCTCGGCCCCGTCCACTCCTGACCGACGGGTCCGGTACCCCCGCGTCCCCGCACCGTCGTACCGGACCGACCGTCGGCCGGGGCCCGAGACCCGGCGCCGGGCGCCCGCCGGCCGAGAGCGGATGCCCGGCACCCGCCGACGGTGCACGCGGCCGCACGCCGTCGTGCCCGTGCCGCGATGCCGTCCTCCGGGCCCGCCCCGCCGTCCCGTGCCCATCCCGCCGGTGGGCCCGCCCCGCGGCCCCGTGCCACCCCTGTGCCCGTCCCGGTGTGCGCGGCTCCGGTCGCAGTCGCGCACCGGCCCCCCGATGCGCCGCGGTCCCCCGCCGCAGGCTGCGGCGGCACGCACCACCGTCCCCTTCCGGCACGCCGCCCGCCCGGCGTCGCACCGCCCTCCCACCCGACTGACACCACGTCACGAGCCCATCACGATCAAGGAGTTGGCGTGGGGATCGGTATTGCGGCGCTCGTACACCCGGCGTAGGACTGTGCGGACACAACGATGTGAGAGACGGGGAAGCTATGCGCACCACCCATCGGATCAGCAGAGCAGCCGCGGTGTTCACCGCCATCGGCGCGCTGGCCCTCACCGGTTGCGGCGGCAACGACGACAGCGGAAAAGAGAAGTCCGACAAGAGCTCCGGCAGCGACAGCGGGAGCCCGTCGGTCGCCCTGCCGAAGCTGGACGGCGAGAAGCTCTCGGTCGCGGCGGTCTGGACGGGGGCCGAACAGGCCAATTTCGTCAAGGTCCTCAAGGAGTTCGAGAAGCGCACGGGGGCATCGGTCGCCTTCGTCCCGGCGCAGGACCCGATCATCAACTTCCTCGGTACGAAGATCGCGGGAGGTCAGCCGCCGGACGTCGCGCTGATCCCGCAGGTCGGCGCGATCCAGCAGGCCGCGCAGAAGAAGTGGGCCAAGCCGGTCGGGGCCGAGGCCAAGGCCCAGCTGACCAAGAACTACGGGAAGGTCTGGCAGGACCTCGGCGCGGTGGACGGCACTCAGTACGCCGTCTACTTCAAGGCCGCCAACAAGTCCCTGATCTGGTACAACGCCAAGGCATTCGAGAACGCGGGCGCGTCCGAGCCGAAGACCTGGAAGGACTTCCTGGCGACCGCCGAGACCGTCTCCGCCTCAGGCGTCGCGCCGGTCTCGGTCGGCGGCGCGGACGGCTGGACGCTGACCGACTGGTTCGAGAACATCTACCTCTCGCAGGCGGGCCCGGAGAAGTACGACCAGCTGGCCCGGCACCGGATCAAGTGGACGGACCCGTCCGTCAAGGACGCCCTGACCACCCTCGCCGAACTCTTCGGCAAGCCGTCGCTGATCGCGGGCGGGGCGGACGGGGCGCTGCAGACGGAGTTCCCGGCCTCGGTCACCCAGACCTTCACCGGGGGCGACCAGCCCAAGGCGGCGATGGTCTTCGAGGGCGACTTCGTGGGCGTCAACATCGCGCAGACGAAGGCGGAGATCGGGACGGACGCCAAGGTGTTCCCGTTCCCGGCGGTCGGCGCCGAGTCACCCGTGGTGACGGGCGGCGACGCGGCGGTGGCCCTGAAGGACGGCAAGGGCGCGCAGGCCCTGCTCACCTGGCTGGCCTCCACCGACGCGGCGAAGATCATGGCGGAGCAGGGCGGCTTCATCTCGCCGAACAAGGCCCTGGACGCCGCCGCGTACCCCAACGAGGTGCAGCGCACCATGGCGAAGGCGCTGATCGGCGCGGGTGACACGGTCCGGTTCGACATGTCCGACCAGGCCCCGCAGTCGTTCGGCGGGACGCCCGGGAAGGGCGAGTGGAAGACCCTCCAGGACTTCCTGAAGAACCCGAAGGACATCGCGGGGACCCAGGCGAAACTGGAGTCCGACGCGGCCAAGGCGTACAAGAGCTGACGCGATGACGACAGCCGCAGCGGGGGGCGCCGACGCGGTGCCCCCCGCCGATACGCATTCGTCCGCGCCGCCGTCGGTACCGGCGCCCAGGAAGCCGTCCGGCGGACCCTCCGGTGGTCCGGGACGCCGTCGCGGGAGCGTGACCGGCACCCGCAAGGTCGTCGCCGCGCTGTTCCTGGCCCCGGCACTGGTGCTGCTCGGCGCGCTCGTGGTCTACCCGATCGCGTACTCCGTCTACCGGTCCTTCCTCGACCAGGCGGGCACGGGTTTCGCCGGGCTCGACAACTACAAGGCGCTGTTCACGGACGACACCATCCGTACGGCGATCAAGAACAACGCGATCTGGGTGGTGTTCGCGCCGACCGTCTCCACCGCCCTCGGGCTGATCTTCGCGGTGCTCACCGAACGGATCCGCTGGGGAACCGCCTTCAAGCTGATCGTCTTCATGCCGATGGCGATCTCCATGCTCGCCGCGGGGATCATCTTCCGGCTGGTGTACGACCAGGCACCGGAGCGCGGGGTCGCCAACGCCGTCTGGGTGGGGGTGCACGACACCTTCGCCGAGTCGGCCGGCTACCCAAACGCGCACCCGCTGCCCGTCCACCCGCTGAAGCCGGGCGAAGGCGGTTCGTTCGTCACCAAGGTGCCGGTACGGGCCGGACAGCCGGTGCAGTTGCCGCTGGTCGGCGTGGCACCGGCGAAGATGCCGTCGGACGCGAGGCCGGCGAAGGCCGCCGCGGCGGAGCCGGGGAAGATCACCGGCACCGCGTGGCTGGACTTCACCAAGGGTGGCGGCGGGCGGCCGAACGTCATCGACGCCGAGGAGCTCGGGCTGAGGGGCATCGAGGTCGAGGCGGTCAAGGACGGCAAGGTGGTGGCCTCCGCGAAGGCGGGCCCGGACGGGGTGTTCACCCTGCCCGCGTCGGCCGACGGCGCCGAACTCCGGCTCCCCGCGAAGAACTTCCGGGAGCCGTACAACGGTGTCGAATGGCTCGGCCCGACCCTCGTCACCCCGGCGATCATCGGCTCCTACGTGTGGATGTGGGCCGGGTTCGCGATGGTGCTGATCGCCGCGGGCCTGGCGGGCCTGCCGCGTGAACTCCTCGAAGCGGCCCGGGTGGACGGCGCGAACGAGTGGCAGGTGTTCCGCCGGATCACGGTGCCGATGCTCGCACCGGTCCTCTCGGTGGTGCTGGTCACGCTGATGATCAACGTCCTGAAGGTCTTCGACCTGGTCTTCATCATCTCGCCGGGCTCCTCGCTGGCCGACGCGAACGTGCTGGCGCTCCAGCTCTACCGCTCCTCGTTCGGCACCGACGCGGACCTCGGCATCGGCAGCGCCATCGCCGTGCTCCTGCTGCTGCTGGTACTCCCGGTGATGTACGTCAACATCCGCCGGATCCGGAAGGAGGGGCGCCGATGACGACCGCCTCGACCACGTCCGCCGGGACCGGTCCGGTGCGGGCCGAGCAGTCCCTCGCCGCACGCGCGGCCGCACGCGCCGGGGGCGGTGCGATGCGGGTCTTCCTCGTGCTGGTGGCCCTGTTCTGGCTGATGCCGACGATCGGGCTGCTGCTCTCCTCGCTGCGCGGCGCGGACGACATCGCCGCCGACGGCTGGTGGAAGGTGTTCACCGCCCCGTCGCAGATCACCTTCGACAACTACGCCCGGCTGCTGGACAATTCGACGATCACCCACTCCCTGCTGAGCACGGTGATGATCACCGTCCCGGCGACCGTCCTGGTGGTCGTGCTCGGCTCGCTTGCCGGGTACGCCTTCGCCTGGATGGACTTCCCCGGCCGGGACTGGTGGTTCCTGGTGGTGGTGGGACTCCTGGTGGTGCCAGTGCAGGTCGCCCTGGTGCCGGTCTCGAAGCTCTTCGGCGCGATCGGGATCTTCGAGACCACGTTCGGTGTGGTCATCTTCCACACGGCCTTCGGTCTGCCCTTCGCGATCTTCCTGTTGCGGAACTTCTTCGCGGAGATCCCGCGGGAGCTGCTGGAGGCGGCCCGGCTCGACGGGGCGGGCGAGATCCGGCTCTTCACCCGGGTCGTGATGCCGCTGGGCGGTCCGGCGATCGCCTCGCTCGGCATCTTCCAGTTCCTCTGGGTGTGGAACGACATGCTGGTCGCGCTGATCTTCGCGGACTCCGGTTCGCCGCCGATCACGGTCGCGCTCCAGCAGCAGGTACGGCAGTTCGGGAACAACATCGACGTGCTGGCGCCGGGCGCCTTCGTGTCGATGGTCATTCCGCTCGCCGTCTTCTTCGCCTTCCAGCGCCAGTTCGTCTCCGGTGTGATGGCCGGCGCGGTGAAGTAGGCCGTGTCTGACAATTCCGCGTGGATCAGCGGGCGTCGTCCTGTGCGGTGCATCGCAAGGCGCCGGGAAGTCCTTGTAGCGGAGCTACCAGGGCTTTTCGGCAACGCGGCGAGGGCCCGTGCGGGGCGGCGCCCGCCCGCGTGGAATTGTCAGACACGGCCTAGCCAGGGACTGCCCGGCCGATCCCTGGCGGGGAGAGCGGTGGGTGAAGCCCCGGTGACGTCGTGGCGATGCCGCGGCGACACCGCAGTGACGTGGAAACGCACGGTTGTGCGTCAACGCGGGGGTGGTCCTGTTCACCGCGACAGGACCACCCCACCTGCCGTTTCCCGTATTTGCCGCGTCTTGACGTAACTCCGGCACTCCGTCCGACGTTTGCGGACCGCCCCCCACGCACCGCGAACGCCCTCTGGATGTGTTGTGCCCCGGTTCAGTGTCATCGTGCCCGCTTACCGGGTCCAGGCATATCTGCAGGAGTGCCTGGACTCGGTGCTCACCCAGTCCTTCGAGGACTTCGAGCTGATCGCGGTGGACGACCGCTCGCCCGACGCCTGCGGCACCCTCATCGACGAGTACGCCGACCGGGACCACCGCGTCCGGGCCCTGCACCTGCCGGAGAACGTGGGTCTGGGCCGGGCGCGCAACGCCGGGATCGCCCGCGCCACCGGCGACTACCTGATCTTCCTGGACGGCGACGACACGCTCACTCCCGGCGCCCTGCGGGCCGTCGCCGACCGGATCGGGGCGACCGGGGAACCCGACGTCCTGGTCTACGACTACGCCCGCACGTACTGGAACGGCGAGAGCGTGCGCAACACCTTCGCCGATCACCTCGCCGAGACCGGCCCCGCCTCCTTCGCGCTGACCGACCGGCCCGGCCTGCTGAAGGTCCTCATGGTCGCCTGGAACAAGGCGTACCGGCGCGCGTTCGTCGAGGCCGAGGAACTCGCCTTTCCGCCCGGCTACTACGAGGACACCCCCTGGACGTATCCGGCGCTGATGGCCGCCCGCTCGATCGCGGTCCTGGACCGGGTGTGCGTCGGGTACCGGCAACGGCGCCGGGGCAACATCCTGGCCACCACCAGCCGCAAGCACTTCGACGTCTTCGACCAGTACGACCGGGTGTTCGCCTTCGTCGACGCCCGCCCCGCGCTCGCGCCCTGGCGACCGGTGCTGTTCCGCCGGATGCTCGACCACTTCTGCACCGTGTACACCGCGCGGGACCGGCTGCCGCGCGGCAGCCGCGCCGAGTTCTTCCGCCGGGCCCGCGCCCACCGCCGCCGCCACCGCTGCCCCGGTACCCGCGTCCCGCTCCGGGCCCGGGTCCGCCACGGCCTGATCCGGCTGGGCGCACACCGCACGTACCGGCTGATGTGGGCCGCGCGGGCGTGCCGCGGACGGCTGCGCGGGCGTGCGACGGCCGCGGTCCGGGTGCTGCGCGCCGCCGCGCTCCAGGGGTACTACCACGTCCAGCTGCGGCTGCCCGTCCGGGCGGACCGGGCGGTGTTCGCCGCGTACTGGTACCGCGGCTACGCCTGCAACCCGGCGGCGATCGAGGCGAAGGCCCGCGAGCTGGTGCCCGGCCTTCGCACGGCGTGGATCTGCGGTCCCGAGGACGCGCACACCCTGCCCGCCGCGACCCGCCGGATCACCCCCGGGACCCGGGCCCACTGGCGGGCGCTCGCCCGTTCCAAGTACCTGGTGAACAACGTCAACTTCGACCGGCGGCTGGTCAAGCGGCGCGGTCAGGTGCTGCTCCAGACCCATCACGGCACCCCGCTGAAGACGATGGGCCTCGATCTCCGGGACCGCCCCGCCGCGGCCCGGGACATGGACTTCGGGCGCCTGCTCGCCCGCGTCGACACGTGGGACTTCTCGCTGTCCGCGAACCTCCACTCCACCCTCGTGTGGGAGCGGGTGTACCCGTCGGCCTCCGCGCGCTGCGCCACGCTGGAGTACGGATACCCGCGCAACGACGTCCACCAGCGGGCCACCGCCGACGACGTGGCCCGGTTGCGCGCGTCCCTCGGCATCCCGGTGGGCGCCGTGGCCGTGCTGTACGCGCCCACCCACCGCGACTACCGGCGCGACGTGCCGCCCGGCCTCGACCTGGCGCGCGTGCTGCGGGTCCTGGGCCCCGGCTTCGTGATCCTGGACCGCGCGCACTACACGTACGGGGCGGCACCGCTGCGCGATCCGCACCCGCGCGTCATCGACGTGACCGGTCATCCGTCCGTCGAGGCGCTGGCACTCGCCTCGGACGCGCTGATCACCGACTACTCCTCGCTGATGTTCGACTACGCCAACCTGGACCGGCCCATCGTCCTGCACTGGGCCGACCGCGAGGCGTACGAGGCGGCCCGCGGCACCTGCGTCGACCTGCGCGGCTGCCCGCCCGGGGCGATCGCGCACAGCGACGACGAACTCCTCGGCATCCTCGCGACCCGTCACTGGTACGGCCCCCGCTCCGCCCGGCTGCGGGCGGCGTTCCGGGAGCGGTTCTGCCCGTACGACGACGGGAACGCGGCGGAGCGGGTGGTGCGCCGGGTCTTCCTGGGCGAGGAGACCGTGCGGCCGGTCCCGGTGCCGCCCGCCGAGCGCCGGCCCGCGCCCCCGGCGATCGCCCCGGCACGGTTCCCGGTCGGCGCCCCGGCCGAGGTCGCGGTCCCGGCCGTTCGGCAGGCCCCCACCGACGGGCTGACCGGGGCACGGCCCGCGGACCGTCCCTGACCGTCGGCCGTACCCGCCCGCCCCGCACACATGCTTTCCGAGTCCGAGAAGGAGCCCGCATGCCCCGGCTGAGTGTCGTCGTGCCCGTCCGCCACGCCCGGGGACAGCTCCGTGCCTGCCTGGATTCGGTGCTCTGCCAGTCGTTCACGGACTTCGAGGTGATCGGGGTTGACGACGAGGCGCCCGACGGTTCGGGGCTGGTGCTCGACGAGTTCGCCGCCCGGGACGACCGGGTGCGGGCCGTCCACCTGCCGCCGGGGGCCGGTCCGGACGGGCGGCGCAATGCCGGGGCCGGGCGGGCCACCGGGGACTACCTGGTCCTCCTGGAGGGCGACCATGTCCTGCTCCCCGGCGCCCTGGCGGCCGTCGCCGGCCGGCTGGCCGCCACCGGCGATCCGGACGTGCTCCTGTTCGGCCACCACCGACGGCCGTTCCGGGGGCGTTCGCGGCCCGCCCGGTCGCTGGAACTGCTCGCCGGTCTGCCCGACGGCCGGTTCACCCTCGCCGAGCACCCCGGGCTGCTCGACATCGCACCGGTCTGCTGGAACCGGGCCGTGCGCCGCGCCTTCCACGAGGAGCAGGGCCCGGCCTTCGGGCCGGGACCCCACGGGGAGCGGATGTACGCCCTGCGCACCCTCGCCGCGGCCTCCTCCGTCGCGGCGCTCCCCCTCGCCTGCGTCGAACACCGCGGCCGACGGCCGCTGCCCGCCCCGCGGACGGCCGGCACGGCGGGCCGGGGCACCGGCGCGCACCCCGCGGACGCCCCGGCGCCGCACGCGCTCGTCGACGCGTACGCCGCCCTGATGGAGTTCGTCCGGGACCGGTCGCTGCCGCAGCCCGTGCCGGTCCTGCTGTTCGAGCGGGCGGTACGCGAACTCGTCGCCGAATACGGGGCGGTGACCCGTCGGCGCAGGCGCTACGCGCGGTCGGTGGCGGCCTTCCACCGTGCGCACCGGCCCGCCGGTCACCGCTTCCCGGCCGGTGCGGGCGGCCTGCGACCGCGGCTGCTGGGCGGCGGCCGGTACGTCGCGCTCGGCGCCCTCGACGCGGCACTGGCCCTGCGCCGGACCCTGCGCGCGGCGCCCGGCAGGCTGCGGTCGCACATCCGGCGCACGCTCGTCGGGCCGTACTACTGGTGGCAACGCAGGCTTCCGCTGGACCCGCGGCTCGCGGTCTACGCGGCGTACTGGAACCGCGGGGTGAGCTGCAATCCGGAGGCGGTGTTCCGCAAGGCCCGGGAACTTGCCCCGGAGGTGCGTGGTGTGTGGGTGGTGGCGGAGAACCAGGTGGCCGCGGTGCCCGAGGGGATCGACCACGTGGTGCCGGGGACCCGCCGCTACTGGCGGCTGCTGGCCCGTGCCACGTACTTCTTCAACAACGTCAACTTCCCCGACCACCTGGTCAAACGCCCCGGCCAAGTCCATGTGATGACCCATCACGGCACTCCGTTGAAGATCATGGGGCTCGATCAGCAGGACTATCCGGCGGCGGCCCAGGGGCTGAACTTCGACCGGCTGCTGCGGCGCGTCGACCGGTGGGACTGGAGCGTCTCCGCCAACCCGCACTCCACGGAGGTGTGGGCGCGCGCCTACCCGGGCACCGCGCGCCCCCTCGAATGCGGCTATCCGCGCAACGACGCCCTCACCACGGCGACGCCGGAGCGGATCGCGGAGATCCGCCGGGGTCTCGGCCTCCGGCCCGGTGTGCGCGCCGTGCTGTACGCGCCGACGCACCGCGACTACGAGGCGGCGTTCACCAGCAGGCTCGATCTGGTCCGGTTCTGCGAGGCGGTCGGCCCGGACACCGTGGTGATGGTCCGCGCCCACTACTTCTACGAGGGGGGCGGGCTGCCCGAGCACCCCTCGCTCCTGGACGTCTGCGAGCATCCGCGGATCGAGGAGCTGTGCCTGGCGGCGGACGCGCTGGTGACGGACTACTCGTCGGTGATGTTCGACTACGCCCATCTGGACCGGCCGATCGTGGTGCACGCCCCGGACTGGGAGACGTACCGCACGGTCAGAGGAGTCTGTTTCGACCTGTTGTCCGGGCGGCCCGGCGACACCCCGGGGGCGGTCTCCGGGAGCACCGGCGAGCTGATCCGGATCTTCCGCGACGGCGATTGGCGCAGCCCGGCGAACGAGGCGCTGCGGGCCGCGTTCCGGGCCCGGTTCTGCCCGTACGGGGACGGCCGCGCCTCGGAACGGGTGGTGCGGCGGGTGCTGCTGGGCGAGGTCGCGGAACGGACCGCCGGACGGGCCGGTTGACGGGGCCCGTCCGGCGCCGCGCGCTCAACGCTGCTGACCTGCCATCACCGTGACCAGGCCGACGACAACGAGGAGCGAGCCGCCCCAGGTCCACACCGAGGTCCGTTCGTGCAGCACGGTCGCCCCGGCCAGCACGATCAGCAGGTACCCGAGGGCGTTGAACGGGTAGGCGATGGACAGCGGGACCTTCGCCAGAGTGGTCATCCAGGCGACGGCCGACACCGCGAAGACGACGAGGCCGAGCACCACCCAGGGGCTGGTCGCGGCGCGCAGGGCGACGGATCCGCCGCCGTGCGCGGCGGCGGCCGCGGCCCCCTTCATCCCGTGCTTGAGCATGATCTGGCCGCCCGCCGAGGAGAACACGGCGAACAGCAGCAGCATCAGACTGGGGAGGGTCAAGGTCCTGCTCCTGACTGTGCCGCCCGGCGTCCCGGACGCCGGGGCGGGGGCGGGACGGGGAACGGTGGCCTCGCAGGCCGTCGGCCGCTCCCCGCCGGGTTCGGGCGTCGGCCGCTCAGACCCCGACCCGGTCCGCGGGGACGTACTGTCGGTTGAGGATGTCCTGAACATCGACGTGCTCTCCAGCGATGATCGTCTCGGCCGCGTGCGGGGTGAGCAGGGCGACGTACTGATAGCCGAACAGCGTCGGCCGGATCCGGGTGAGCAGCTTCGACAGCCCGCCCAGGACCGCCGGGAGCGGCCCGCCGCCGAGCAGCGCCCAGAACGGGGCCCCGGTGGACGCGAGGTGCAGGACGTCGTACCCGGCACCGCGGACGGTGCGGCGCAGGCTGGCCCGGGTGAAGAAGCGCAGGTGCGTCTCGTCGAGGATGCCGCGCCGGTCGTAGCCGAAGATCCCGAGCGCGACCCGGAGCCGGGAGTACCAGTGGCTGAAGTTCGGTACGGAGAGCAGCACCCTGCCGCCCGGCCGCAGCACCCCGGCGATCTCGCCGAGCACCCGTTCGGGCCGGGAGAGGTGCTCGATGACGTCACCGGCGACCACGTAGTCGTAGTCGGTGCCGATCGCCGCAGGCAGTCCGGCCTCCAGGTCGGCGAGGTGGAAGTGGGTGCACTTCTCGCGCACGCCGGGCACCTCGACGTAGTCCACGCCCGTCACCTCGTGGCCGAGGGCTTCGAGACGCTCGGCGAACAGGCCGCCCGAGCAGCCGAGGTCGAGGACCCGGCCGGGCGGCATACCGCGCATCCGTTCCAGGATGACGGCGTGCGAGGAGCCGTCGCCCTCCTTGAACGCGTACTCGACGGGTTTGGGGATCCACGGGCAGGTGCCGAATCCCTTGACGGCGAGCCGGTATTCGAGGACGTCCTTGACGACGTCCTTCGCGTATTTCATGCCGTTGACGTAGCAGATCTCGTCGCCGTAGTAGGTGGGGACCGGGATCTCCCTGATCCGCATTCCGGCGTCGAGCAACTGGACGATGATCTGGGTGTCGAAGTCGAACGCGTCGGTGTTCCGGTCGATCGGCAGTCTCTTGAGTGCGGCGACGCTGTAGGCGCGGTATCCGGAGTGGAATTCGGTGAGCCGGGATCCGAGGAGAGTGTTCTCCAGGCGGGTGAGAATGCGGTTGCCGAGCCATTTGTACATCGGCATGCCGCCCCTGAGGGCAGATCCGGATTTCATCATGCGCGAGCCGAACACGGCCTCGCATTCGCCGCGTTCGATCGGTGCGACCATGTCGGGCAGGAATTCCGGGGCGTACTGCCCGTCGCCGTGCAGCAGCACGACGATGTCGAGTCCGTGTGCGGCGGCCAGGGCGTATCCGGCCTTCTGGTTCCCGCCGTATCCGAGGTTCTTGGTGTGCCGCATGACGACGGTGCGCGGCATGCCCTCCGTCTGCGACCAGCGGCAGCCCGCGGTGAAGGTCGCGTCGTGGCTCGCGTCGTCGAGGATGAGGATCTCGGCGATCCTGGACCGGAAGTCCTCCGGGATGCGGTCGAGGGTCCGCTCCAGTGTCGTCTCGGCGTTGTACGCGACCACCAGGATGCCGATCCTGGGGCTCGGGCTTTCCGTCACGGGGCGTTCTCCAGTCGTGCTCGGTACTCGCTGGTGGGTGGTTCGGTGATCGCGGGCCCGGTGTCCGGGGAGCGGCGGCCCGGCGCCCGGTGGCGCGGTCACGCGACGGGGGAGCCGGTGGGCCGCGGGGAGCGGGGGGCGGCGACCGCGGCCGGGTCCTCGGTGGTGCCCCGCGGGGGCGGGACCGGCGGGGCGGCGAGGATCCTGCGGACCCCGACGGCCAGGCCGACGGCGAGGACGGCCCAGCCGGCCTCGGCCAGGTGCAGCACCGGGTCGCTCCAGCGCACGGCGGAACGTCCCTGGTAACCGAGGAGGGCGGTGAGGCCGAGCAGGCAGCTGTACGCGGCGCCCTCCCAGAACCCGATGACGAAGAGCCCTGCGGCCGCCCAGGTCAGGTACTGGAGCGCGGAGGCGGTGGACAGGAGCAGCAGCAGTCCCATCGTGAAGCCGACGATCACCGGCAGTTGGCCGGGCCGCAGCAGGGCCAGCCACACCCCGGCCGCCACGCAGGCCAGCACGAACAGGAAATGGCCGTCGCCCTGGACGAAGGCGATGAACGAATCCGGCAGTCCGAGAACGTCGGCGAACCGGACGATGCCCCAGAGGCGCCAACTGCCGCCCGCGTACTCCAGGACGTTCTCCATGAGGTTCTCCGGCACCGTCACCAGGACGGGCCCCCAGACGAGGGCGATCAGGGCGGTGAAACCCGCGGTGAACCGGAGCAGGGCCGGGCGGCCCGCCCGCAGCGCGACGACGAACAGCGCCGGGATCGCCACCACCGGGACGAACTTGACGCTGATCGAGAGCGCCGCGGCCACTCCGGCGGCCGACGGGGACCTGCGGTCCACCAGGAGGTGGGCGGCGGCCAGGGCGAAGGTGATGGCGACCGCGTCGGTGTTGCCGTGGTAGCCGGAGGTCGCGATCAGCACGGGGCTCAGGGCGACACCCGCCCCGCAGGCGACCGCCGCGCCGAGGGAGGCGCGGCGGCGCACGATCTCGAACACGAGAAGCGCGCAGAAGAAATCGGCGATCGAGGCGGGTGATCTGATCAGGATTCCGAACGGAATTCCGAGTTCGGTGAGTTCGTGGAGGCCGAGCAGCAGCCACCCGGCCAGCGGCGGATGGTTGTAGACGGGCAGTCCCGGCAAAGGCTGCTCGTAGATCCGAATGGGGCCGTGGCGCACGACGGCCTCGGCGAAACCGCGGAAGATGTGCACGTCGGCCGGACCGGGTTTGTTCGCCGCGATCAGCATTCGGGTGAGGAGACCCACGGCCGCGGCGGCGAGCACCACTGTTCTCGCCCGCCGCACGTCCCGGGTCACGCACCGCATTCGGATACCCATGAATACAGAACGTAGCAACACGAGGACTCCGAGTGATGCAACGGTGCGCGCACGCACAGGTATCGAGGTGTCAATTCCCTGCAAAGCGACGCAGGCATCCGCATTCCCGAATCACTCGGACGGGCCATTCGTGACCGGGCCGTCCGTCCGGAGCATGCGGTCGGCGACGGCCGCGGCGGCGTGCCCGTCGTCGAGGTCGCAGAAGTCCCGGCGGAACGCCTCGTACGCCCGCTCGTGCGCCTCGGTGGCGCGCACCGGGTCGCGCAGCGCCTCGACGAGGGCGGCGGAGTCGGGGATCAGCGGGCCGGGGGCGCGGGCCTCGAAATCGAAACAGAAACCGCGCAGGGTGTCGCGGTAGTGCGCCAGGTCGTGGGTGTGGAACAGCATCGGGCGGCCGGTGAGGGCGAAGTCGAACATCAGCGAGGAGTAGTCGGTGACCAGGGCGTCGCTGATCAGCATCAGTTCGCCGACGTCCGGGTGGCGCGAGACGTCGCGGACGAAGCCGGTGCCGCAGTCCGGGAGCCGGTCGGCGACGAGGTAGTGGCGGCGTACCAGCAGGACGGTGTCGGCGCCGAGTTCACGCTCGGCCTCGGCAAGGTCGAGCCGCAGATCGAGGGCGTAGCGACCGTCGCCCTGCGGCCGGTCCTCGCGCCAGGTCGGGGCGTAGAGCACGACCCGCTTGTCCGTGGGGATGCCGAGCCGCTCCCGTACGGCCGCGGCGACCTTGGTGCGGTCCGGGGCGCGGAGCAGGTCGGTGCGGGGGTAGCCGCACTCCAGGACCTCACCCTCGTAACCGAACGCGCGCCGCAGGACGGGGGTGGAGAAGCTGTTCGGGGAGACCAGGACGCTCCACTGGCGGGCGCGGCTCTCGATGCTGGCGATGTACGCGGCGTTGGCCTGAGCAGTGCCCGCGAGGTCGAGTCCGATCCGCTTGAGGGGAGTGCCGTGCCAGGTCTGGACGACGAACTGGCCGTCGCGCCGCACGAACCACTCGGGGAGCTGGGTGTTGGTGACGATGTGCCGGCTGGTCGCCAGTGCCTCGTGCCATGCGGCCGAACCGTGTTCGACGGCCCTGACGCCGTCCGGGACACGTGCCTGCTGGTCGCGAACCACCCACAGGTGCTCGTGCTCGCCGCCGCGCCGGACCAGCTCCTCGTGGACGGCGCGTGGCGAATCGGAGTACTGGCGGCCGTCGAAGCTGCTGTACAGCACGGTGTCGCGCAGCGGCGCGGTGCCCAGGCGCCGGTACGCCTCGCACAGCAGCCGCCCGGCGCGCGGGCCGCGTTCCGCGGCGGGGAGCACCGGTGCGGAGGCGATCAGCAGCTGGTCGTGGAAGCGTCGTTCGACGGTGTACTCCCGGCCGCCGAGAGTGCGGGCGACGGGGAGCGCGCGGTGCGAGGCGGCCGGGATGCGCAGCGGGGCCTCGTACGCCCCGGTGCCGTCGGCGGTCCGCTCGCGGAGGAAGAGGTACCAGTGCCCCCGGCCCAGCGGGAGCGGGCCGCCGGGGCCGTCGACGGCGTCGGGCCGGAGCGTCGCCCGGAAGCGCCGTGCCCCGGGTTCCCCGGAGAACGCCACGGGGAGGACGATCTCCTCGTCGTGTCCGCCGTGCCGGGCCACCAGTTCGACGGGCCGTCCCGGGCGGTCGGGGTAGGTGCCCTCCAGGACGAGGCGGCCGTCGTGCGTCCAGGTCGCCAGGTCGGCGGCGGGCTGCACGGTGCGGTCGCTGATCAGCAGGTTGCCCCGCGAGCTCGCGGTGAGCCCGAGCTCGCGCCGCACGCCCGCGTCGCCGTCCTCCTCCCCCTCCCCCTTCCCGCCCGCGTCCCCGTCTTCTCGGACGTCCGCGTCCAGCGGATAGCGGCCCGGGAGGACCGGCCCCGGTACGTCGATCGGTGTCCTGCGCCCGTCCGGCCCGACGAGGTGCAGGCTGTAGGGAATGTGCGCGGGCGTCGTCCCGCCGCCCGCCGCCCGCCGGGCCCCGGCGAAGGCGGCGAGCGGGATGTCGGCCGTGAAGCGCCGCCACCGCGCCGCCGGGAACCCGGCGTCCGCGTGCACCGTCACCGGGCAGTCGAAGGACGTTCCGGAGGGGCGGTGGGTGAGGGAGAGGCGCAGCGGTCCCCCGCCGCTGCGGGCACGGACCATGCCGTCGATCACCACACCGGCCGTCCCGTCGCCCGTGTCGCGCGCCCGGTGCGACTCGAAGCGGGCGTCGATGCGCTCGGCGTGCAGCACCAGTGTGCCGCCCTCGAAGGCGGGCACGATGCGGTGGTCGCCGTCGGGCCGGTGCACCGGCGGCGGGGCCGCCGCCTCGTTCGTCGAGAGGCCGGAGCGGCGCAGCATGCCGTGCCCGGCGATGCCGATCTCCGCCCGCCAGGTGAGGCGTTCGGGTCCGTCGGTGGCGTCGATGCGCAGCCGGGCCGGGTCGACGACGGTCTCGAATCCGGACCGGTCGTAGTCGTGCAGGCTCTGCCGGGAACGGGCGGTGGCCTCGGGGTCGACCACGGTGCGCAGCCGCAGCGGCACCAGGTGGCGGCGCCCGGCCCGCAGCCAGCCGGCCCGGAACTCGCTGCCGCGCGAGGCGGCGGGCAGGTTCCGGATGTAGGCGTACCCGGACAGGTGCAGCCTGCCGTCGCGCCACCGGGCGTCCCGCAGCCGGGCGGTGAGCGGCAGGTCCCGTTCGGTGACCCGCAGCACCCGGGGCGGCACCGGGGCGGTGAGCACCGGGACGGAGGCGCTGCGCCGGCGCACGCCCCGGACCGCGAAGGCGCCGGGTTCGGCCCGGTCGTGGGCGAGCAGCGCCAGCAGTTCGTCCGTCCGGCGTTCGCGCGCCAGGTACCACATCAGCCGCAGCCGCAGCGGGAGCGCGTCCAGGACCGCGGGGTCGACCTGGTCGGTGAACTCGTTGGCGTACGTGAGGAAGGCCCGCCGGTATTCCTCGTCCCCGTCGGGCAGCGCCTCCATGAAGTACCACAGGTCGTTGGCGAGGACGTGTTCGTCGTAGCGCCGTTTGTCGGCGGCGCCGCGGTGCTCGTCCAGGAAGGCCGAGACGCCGAGGACGTGCGTGGCCCGGTCCTGGACGCCGCGGACGACGGCGCGGCGGGAGGTGATCGAGCCGGCGCGCTCGCGCCAGTGGTAGACGGTGTCGTTCAGCACGTCGACGGAGCGGGCCAGGAAGTGGGCGGGCAGGATGACCGGCACGTCCTCGTAGAGCGCGCCGACGGGGAAGGCGAAGGCGTGCTCGTCCCAGAAGGAGCGGCGGAAGACCTTGTTGCAGGCGATCCGGTCGGCGGCGAGGTCCCAGTCGCGGGTGATGTGGGTGCGCAGCCGGGTCGTCGCCATCGGTTTGCGGAAGTTGGGCGACTGCTGGAGCTTCCCGGAGGGCTTCAGCCGCAGCACGTTGCCGGACGCGAAGTCCGAGCCGGTCTCGTCCAGGGCCGCGAGGAGGAGTTCGTACGCGTGGGGCGGGAGCACGTCGTCGCTGTCGGCGAAGGCGAGGTTGCGGGCGCCGGGGTGGCAGTGCCGGACCCCGGTGTTGCGGGCGTGCCCGAGGCCGCCGTTCGCCTGGCTGACGAGCCGGAACCGGCTGTCCCGGGCGGCGAATCCGGTGGCCACGGCCGCACTGCCGTCGGTGGATCCGTCGTCGACCATCACCACCTCCAGGTCGGTCATGGTCTGCTCCGCGAGGGACTTCAGGCAGTCCGTCAGGTAGAGCTCCATGTTGTGGACGGGTACGACGACACTGAGCCGTGGCGGCATGGCGGGACGTCCTTCATCGGGGCCTGACTGTGCGTACGGCTCAACCGCAAGGGCGCGCCGGGGTCACCGGTCGCGCGCTCTCCCGAACGGATGACATCGCCCGCACCGTGCTTACGCACCGCCGTTCGGGAGCACGGGACGGTACTTACGCGCCCTCGTCCAGGAACAGCCGCCGCACCACGCGCTCGGCCGCGTGCCCGTCGTCGTACGGGCAGAAGCGCTCCCGGAACGCGGACCGCAGCCGGGCCGCCTCCGCCGAGCGCCACTCGCCGCCGCGCAGCGTCTCCAGCAGTTCGTCGTCGGTGGTGGTGACCGCGCCCGGGGTGTCACCGGGGCGGCCGGAGAGCAGGTCGAAGTACGTGCCGCGGGAGGCCCGGTAGGCGGCCCAGTCCGGGGCGTGGGTGATGATCGGGCGGTCCAGGCAGGCGTAGTCGAACATCAGCGACGAGTAGTCGGTGATCAACGCGTCGGAGGCCAGGCAGAGTTCCTCGACGGACGGATGCCCGGTCACGTCCCGCACCCGGGTGTCGGCGGCCAGGTGCGCCGAGCGGCCGTAGAAGTAGTGCGCCCGTACCAGCACCACGTACCGCGGCCCGAGTTCGCGGGTCAGCCGGTCCAGGTCGACCGGGGGGAGGAAGCCCTTGCGGTAGTCGCGGTGGGTGGGCGCGTACAGCAGGACGGTGCGGTCCGGGTCGATCGCGAGGCTGCGGCGGATCTCGGCGGCCCGTTCGGGTCCGGCGGTGAAGTAGACGTCGTTGCGCGGGTAGCCGAGGTTCAGGTGCTCGTAGCCGGACGGGTAGACCCGGTCCCAGATCTCGGTGGTGTGCGGGTTGGCGGAGAGCGAGAAGTCCCACTGGTCGGCGTGCGCGACGATCCGTTCCAGGCCGGCGCCCCGGGTGAGGGCGGGGTAGGCGCGCTGGTCCAGGCCCATGGTCTTCAGCGGGGTGCCGTGGTGGGTCTGGAGGTAGCGCTGGCCGGGGCGCTTGGTGAACCCGCCGGGGAAACTGGAGTTGTTGATCAGGTACGTGGCGCTCGCCATGGCCCGCCAGTAGGCGCGGGAGCCCTCGATGACGTACGGGACGCCGGGGGGCATGCGGTCGAGGTGACGGGAGGAGACGGCCCAGACGCCCCGGACGTGCGGGGCGAGTTCGAGGGCCTTGGCGTGGATGGCGGCCGGGTTGCAGGCGACGCCGCGGTTCCAGTAGGCGCCGTACACCGCGAGGTTCGGGTCCAGCGGGCGGTGCAGGTCGGTGCGGTAGGCGGCTCGCATGACACGGGCCCGCAGCGTCTTCTTGCGGGCCCGCAGCGCGGCCCGGGTGCGGGTGCGGGCGGTGCGGGCGGTCTCCTGGGCGCGGTGGGCGGCGTAGCTGCCGGGGAGGGCGGCGGCGCGGTGGAAGGCGGCGCGGTCCGCGGGGGCGATCCGGCCGGGGTCGTCGCGGACGGCGCTCAGGTGGCGGACGCGCGCCTCCTCGATCCGCGGGTCGTGTCCGGTCCCGGCGCGCAGCCGTTCGTAGGCGTCGAGGACCGCGAAGTGGTCGCGCCCGGGGGTGGTGGCGAAGGTGCCGCCGCGCCGCAGGCGATGACGGACGCAGATCCGGTCGAGGGCGTCGAGGGTGCCCGCGTCGGCGGCGAGGAGTGTGGCGCGCAGGCAGGGGAGGACGTCCTCGTACGGGCCGTCGGTGAAGTGCAGGCCGTGGGTGGTCCAGAAGGAGCGGCGGAACAGGCGCGGGACGGCGGTGGACAGGCCGTCGCGCACGAGGCCGGACGCCGTGCGCGGCGCCGGCTCCCGGGTCGCCGTCCCCCGCCGCGGAGCCGACTCCCCGCGCCCGGCCCCGCCGGCGTCCCCGGGGCCGGGCTCCGGGGCGACGACCTCGCCCCACCAGTCGATCCGGTCGTGCCCGAGCAGGAGCACGTCCGGTCCGCCCCCGTCCAGCCGCCCGGTCATCGCCTCCAGCGCGCCGGGGCGCAGCAGCGCGTCGCCGTCGAGGAAGAGCAGGTACCGCCCGCGCGCCTCGGCCGCCCCGGCGTTGCGGGCCCAACCGGCGCCGCGGTGCTCGGGGAGGCTGAGCACCCGGACCCGCGGGTCGCGGGCGGCGAACTCGGCGGCGATCAGGGCGCTGCCGTCCCGCGACGCGTCGTCGACGACGAGCACGTCCGGACCGTCCGGCCCCTGGCCGAGCACGGATTCCAGGGTGGCTCTGAGGTATCCCTGGGCGCGGTGGACGGGGACGACGACGCTGAGGAGCATGGCAGCCGAGGATAACGGCCTGGGGAGCAGCGGGGAGCAGGCTCCCCGGGCCGTAACTCCCGTTCCCACGACGAGCCGTGGGAACGGGAGCGGCGTCCGGCGCCGGCGGAGGGGTTCTCCCCTGTTCGGGCACGGCCGGGAACCGGGGTGTCCTCCGGTCCGTGACGGGCGGTCGAACACCCGCGACCGGCCGTCCGCCGCGTCCGCCGTTCACCCGATCGGGGCAGTGCCGGTGACCCGTGGCGTTCGACCCGGTTGAGCGGGCATGAAGCCGCGCCTCAGTGTCGTCGTCCCGGTCCACAACGTCGAGGACCACCTGGAGGATTGTCTGCGGTCGGTGGCCGGGCAGTCGGTCGGCGCCGTCGAGGTGGTCCTCGTCGACGACGGCTCGACGGACGACAGCACGGCCATCGCCGAGGACTTCGCCGCCCGTGACCGCCGCTTCCGCTACGTGCGCCAGGACAACGCCGGGCTGAGCGCCGCCCGCAACACCGGGGTGCGGCTCACCACACCGGACGTGCCGTACCTCGCGTTCGTCGACAGCGACGACGTCGTCGTCCACGACGCCTTCGCGCGGATGCTGGCCTCGCTGGAGTCGACGGGTTCCGATCTCGCGACCGGCAACGTGTGGCGGCTGAACGAGCAGGGGCGTCAGCAGGCGTGGCAGTACCGCTGGCTGACCGCCTACCGGGCCCGCACACACATCAGCCGCGATCCTCGCCTGCTGACCGACCGGGTCGCCTGGAACAAGGTGTTCCGGCGCTCCTTCTGGGACCAGCACGCCTTCGCCTTCCCGGAGGGGCGGCTCTACGAGGACACCCCGGTGGTGATCCCGGCGCACTACCTCGCGGGCTCGGTCGACGTCCTGCCCGAGCACGTCTACTACTGGCGCGTGCGGGAGGGGTCGATCACCCGGCGGCGCACGGACGTGCGGGGCGTCCGGGACCGGATCGCGATGTGCGAGCAGGTCAGCGCGTTCCTCTCGGGCCGGGGCGGGAGGGCGAACTCCGGGGCACGGCGGCGGTACGACCTGTCCTGCCTGCGCGACGACTTCGTGTACTTCCTGGAGGGGCTCGCCTCCGGCGGGCCCGCGTACCGGGAGGCGTTCATGGCGGGCGCGGGCGCGTTCCTGGACCGGATGGAGCGGATGGACGTGCCGGGCAGGGACGCGCTCGAAGAACTGCCGGTGGAGCTGCGGTTCAAGTGGCGGCTGGTGCGGGAGCGCAGGCTCGCGGACCTGGTGTCCGTGCTGACCTTCGAACGGGCCAACGGCGCCGGAACGTTCGTGGTCGGTGGCGTGCCGGGGCTGCGGCAGGCGGGTTTCCCGGGCCTGCCGGACCTCGCGCGCGTCTCCCGTTCCGATCTCCCGGCGGTGGCGCGGCTGTCGGGAGCACGCTGGGACGACGACGGGAAACTGCGGCTGCGCGGCTACGCGTACATCCGCAATCTGCCGGCCGGATCGCCGCGGCACTCGCTGAAGATGGGCATGGTGCGTTCGGTCCGGGGCAGGCACCTGCGCACGGTACCGATGCGAAACGTTCCGTCACCCGAGGCAACCATCAACTCCGGTCAGGAGCTGCATGATTACGAACATTCCGGCTTCGAGTTGACGCTCGATCCGCGTCGGCTGCGGGACGGCGAGTGGATGGTGGGGGTCATGGTGGCCGCCCACGGGACGGTCCGCCGGGTGGCCGTCCGGGCGGTGGAGGCGGGGGCCGTGCAGCCGCTCGTCCACGACCTGGGCGACGGGCGGCGGGCGGTGCTCGACTACCGGGGCGGACGGCTCCGGCTGTCCCTGACCCGACTGCCGGCCCGGTGCGAGGGCCGCCGCTTCGGCGAGGAACTGGAACTGACCGGCAGGCTGTACGCGGGGGCCCGGCCGAGGGCCGTGGTGCTGACCTGCGACGGAGTGACGGACCAGGAGTTCGGCCACCCGGTCGAGTGCCGGGCGGACGACCGGTTCACGGTGCGGATCCCGCTCGCCGACCTCGCCCAGATGGCCGCCGCTCCGGCGGCACCGCACCGGGCGCCGCGCGAGGTGGAGCCGGAGCCCGGCGCACGGTGGCGGGTGCGGCTGGTGCTGGCGGACGGGTCGCGGGTGCCGCTCGCCGCGGCCCCGGACCCGGCACCGCCGGTGGTGGCCGACGCGGCGGGCGAGCTGGTGCTGGACCTGAGCGGGCAGCCGTTCGTGGACACCGCCGTATGGACGGCGGAGGGCGCGCTGCGGGTCGAGGGGGTCACCGGCGCCGGGACGGCGATGCGGCAGGGCGACGGACCGGCCCGCCTGGTCCTGCGGCACGAGACGCTGCGCGAGACGGTGACCGTCCCGGTGACCCACGCCGCACCGCGCACGGGAGCGGGAACCTACGGGGAGAGGGCGGCCGGGGCCTACGAGGGGCGCCGTTTCACCGCGTTCCTGGCGCCCTCGGTGGCGGCGGGGCTGTCCGAGGGGCACTGGGAGGCCCGGCTGGGCGGCCGACCGGTCCGGGTGCCGACCACGCTCGGCGTCCGGCTCCCGCCGCCCCGCATCGGCATCGACGCCCCCTCGTTCGGCCGGGAGTTCGCCCTGGAGCGCCGGTTCGGCGACCGGATGACCCTGTGGGCCGGTCCGGTACTCCCCGTCGCCGAGCGGGGCGCGTACCGCCGGGCCGAACTGCGCTCCACGCACTACCCGGCGCGACGCGCGCTGCCGCTGCGGGACGCCGTTCTCTACACCGGCGGCGGCTCGCCGCGCGCCGTGCACGCCGAACTCGTGCGCCGGGGCGTGGCGTCGGAGCACCTGTGGGTCACCGACGGACTCCACGGCCACGTCCCGCCCTCCGCCACCCCGGTCGTCGAGCGGAGCGCCGCCTGGCACGAGGCGCTGGCCCGGTCCCGCCTGATCGTCGCCGCCGGCCAGCTGCCCGAGTGGTTCGAGCGGCGGCCCGGCCAGACCGTGGTGCAGACCTGGCACGGCACCCCGCTCGGCCGCTTCGGCGCCGACCTCCGCGACACCCTGTACGCCGACCACCAGTCGCACGCCTCACTCCCCCACCGGGCGGCCCAGTGGTCGTTCCTGGTCTCCCCGAGCCGCCGCTCGACCCCGGTGCTGCGCCGCGCGCTCGGCTACCACGGCGAGGTCCTGGAGGTGGGCTCGCCCGCCAACGACCTGCTGTTCTCCGCCGACCGGGCCAAGACCGCCGAGCGGGTACGGCGCAGGCTCGGCATCCCGGACGGCCGCCGGGTCGTCCTGTACGCGCCGACCTACCGCGACCACCTGGCCCACCCGTCCGGCGCCGACGACGTCCACCCGCGGTACCGCTGGGACCCGGCGCTCGACCTGGCAGCACTGGCCCGGTCCCAGGGCGACGGCCACACCCTGCTGGTGCGACGCCACCCCCGGGCCGCCGGAAGCGTGCCCGAGGAACACGGCGTGCGCGACGTGTCGGCGCACCCGGACACCGCGGAACTGCTGCTGATCGCCGATGTGCTGGTGACGGACTACTCCGGGGTGATGTTCGACTTCGCGCACACCGGCCGCCCGATGCTCTTCCACAGCCACGACCTGGCGCACTACCGCGACACGGTGCGCGGTTTCTGCCTGGACTTCGAGGCCAGGGCCCCGGGCCCGCTGCTCGCCCGTACCGACGACATCGCCGCGGTGCTGCGCGACGCCGGCACCCTTGCCGCGTCGGCGGCCCGGTACGCGCAGGCGTACGCGAGCTTCCGCCGGGACTTCTGCGACCTCGACGACGGCCGCGCGGCGGCCCGGGTGGCGGACCGGATGCTGGCCGAGGGGTGACGGCCCGGTGAGCCGGGGCCGTCCCGTAATCCGTGGCGGGCGGGCGCGGGCCGGAGGCCGACGCCGTCGCCGAAGTCTCCGGGCCGGGAACGCGACAGGGGTGCACGGCGGCGGATGAGCGGTGCTGGAATGACCCCCATGGCCGACACACCGTCCCCCACCGGCTCGCCGGTCGCCCCCGGCACCGGCACCGACACCGACACCGACACCGACACCGACCTGATCGTGATCGGCGGCGGCCCCGCAGGCTGCGCCGCCGCTCGCACGGCCGCGGGCGTCGGCATGCGCTCGGTGCTGATCGAGCCGGACACGCTGTGCCGCAACCTGTACCGCATCCCGGTCCTGAACAACGTCCTCGGCGGCCATACCGACGGCCCCGGGCTCGCCGACGCCATCACCGCGGAGCTGAGGAGCACGGAGTCGTGCCGCCTGGAACTCGGCCGCCGCGCCACCGAACTCCGCGCCGACGACAGGCGTGTCACGGTCACGCTGGACACCGACGCCCGACTGACCGCCCCCTACGCGGTCGTCGCCACCGGCGTCGGTCCGCTCCGGCCCCATGACGTCCCGTGGATCACCGCCCCCGACGGCCTGGACCTGCCCCCGCTCTGGCGGGCGGACGCGGACGACGCCGAGGGCCGCACCCTTCTCGTCCTCGGCGGCGACCGCCCGATCGGCACCTTCCTGCGGGCCCACCCGGACACCGGGACCCGCCTGCTGGTGGCCCACCCGGAGAGCGACAACTACAAGATGGAGGAGACCCGCGACGACCCCCGCGTCACGCTGCTCCCCGTGGCCCGTCTGACCCTGCACGTCCCGAAGGGGGGCGGGACAACGGCCGCGACGGTGGGGCGGGACGGCACACGGCGCACGGTCACGGCGGATGCCGCGTACCTCAGCATCGGCAGCGCGCCCACCGCCCCGCCCGGCGATCTCGTCCGGGGCGCGGACGGCTACTGCCCGCCGGGCGCCCAGCATCCCCGCGTCGTCGTGGCGGGCGACCTGCGGTCCGCCCGATTCCAACGGATCATGACGGCCATGGGCTCGGGCAGCGAGGCCGCACTGCGCGCCTACTACGCGGAACGGGACCTGCTCGCCGGGACGGACATCGGGGCCGGGGCCGATACCGGAGCCACGAACGCGTAACCGGCCGACGGGCCGTCCCCGTCGGCACCTGGCCGGGAACCGGACTCCGAACACCGGCCACCGGCCACCGGCCGTCGCCCGCCGCCCCGAGCACCCGGCGGCCCCGCGGCGGTCTCAGCTCTTGAGCGCCGCGACCGCCGAGGACGCCAGGTCGTCGAGGTAGCCCGCGGGCAGCGGGGTGCGGACGACGGCGAGGCGCCAGTAGAGCGGGCCGACGATCAGGTCCAGCGCCCGGTCCGGATCGCTGTCCTCGGGCAGTTCGCCGCGCGCCACCGCGTCGCGCACGACCACGGCCGCGATGCCCTGCTGCGGGTCCAGCAGGGCGGCCTTGATCGTGTCGGCGATCTCCGGACTGCGCGCCGCCTCCACCAGCAGGTCCGGGATGACCTGTGAGGCGACCGGATGGCGCAGGGCGTAGGAGGCGAGCTCCAGCACGGCGCGGACGTCGCCGTGCAGCGAACCGGTGGCCGGGGCCGGCATGCCCTGGACGGCGACGGCGGAGACCAGATCGAGCACCAGGGCCAGCTTGGACTTCCAGCGCCGGTAGACCGCGGTCTTGCCGACGCCCGCCCGCCGGGCGATGCCCTCGATCGACATCCGTGCGAAGCCCACGGCGGCAAGTTCCTCGAAGACCGCACTGCGGATCGCGTCGGTGACGTCCTCACGGAGCACGGCGGCTCCGGCGGGGGCGCGGCGGCGGGTTCCCGGATCGGTGGTCATGGCCGAATCATAGTCCGGCACGACGAAACGGTTGCGTTGCGACGTGATCACGCCCTACCCTCGGCGTTGCGACGATACGGTCCCGTCCCGTCGAAGGCCCGTCCCTGTCGGCAGCCCCGTCTCCCTCCGGGAGGCCACCCCGTCGGGGAGCCGACCGGTCGGGGGTCCGTCCCGTATCCCGTCGGAGATTCCGTGCCGTCGGAGGTTCGTGCCGCCGACCGTCCCGTGTCCCGCGTCCCCGCCCTGCCGTCGAAAGCGATCGTGGTGAGCCAGACAACAACCCCAGCGGCCCCGGCCGACACCTCCGCGCCCGCGCACTTCCCGGCGTACGCGCCGGGTGAGCTCGCCGCGCTCGCCGCCCGGCACGGACTGACCACCAGCGGGGCCCGGCCCTCGCTGAGCGCCTACCTCCGGCAACTGTGGGACCGGCGGCACTTCATCACGGCGTTCGCCACGGCCAAGCTGACCGCCCAGTACAGCCAGGCGAAGCTCGGCCAGATCTGGCAGATCATGACCCCGCTGCTGAACGCGACGGTCTACTACTTCATCTTCGGCGTGCTGATGAACACCAAGCGCAACGTCGAGGACTTCATCCCCTTCCTCGTCACCGGCGTGTTCATCTGGACCTTCACCAGCAGCTCGATCACCGCGGGCACCCGCGCGATCACCGGCAACATAGGGCTGGTCCGGGCACTGCACTTCCCGCGTGCCTCGCTGCCGATCGCGCTGGCCCTCCAGCAGCTCCAGCAACTGCTGTTCTCGCTGGGCGCGCTGGTGCTGATCCTGGTGGGGTTCGGGCAGTTCCCCAAGCCGTCCTGGCTGCTGGCGGTCCCGGCGCTGTTCCTCCAGGCCGTGTTCAACACAGGCGTCTCCATGGCGGTGGCCCGGCTCACCGCCCGTACCCCGGACATCGCGCAGCTGATGCCGTTCATCCTGCGCACCTGGATGTACGCCTCGGGCGTCATGTGGAGCGTCGACCAGATGCTCAAGGGGGACCGGGTCCCGCACTACGTGGTGGTGATGCTGGAGTGCAATCCGGCGGCAGTCTTCATCGACCTGATGCGGTTCGCGCTCATCGACAGCTTCGGCGCCTCGCATCTGCCGCCGCACGTGTGGGTGATCGCCGCGGGCTGGGCGCTGGTGTGCGGCGTCGGGGGTTTCGTGTACTTCTGGCAGGCGGAGGAGCGGTACGGACGTGGCTGAGCACAACGGCACCAACGGCGACAACGGCATGACCGGCGGCGACGAGCGGGTGCCGACCGTCGTCGCGGACGAGGTGCACATCACCTACAAGGTCAACGGCGCCCGCACCGGCAGGGGCAGCGCCACCTCGGCGCTCAGCCGGATCGTCTCGCGCCGGCAGGCCCCCGGAGTGCGCGAGGTGCACGCCGTGAAGGGCGTGAGCTTCGCCGCGTACCGGGGCGAGGCCATCGGCCTGATCGGCTCCAACGGCTCGGGCAAGTCGACGCTGCTGAAGGCGATCGCCGGCCTGCTGCCCGTGACCAGGGGCCGCGTGCTCACCCAGGGCCAGCCGTCGCTGCTGGGCGTGAACGCGGCGCTGATGGGCGATCTGACCGGGGAGCGCAACGTGGTGCTCGGCGGCCTCGCGATGGGCATGTCGCGCGAGGAGATCCGCGAGCGCTACCAGGACATCGTCGACTTCTCCGGCATCAACGAGAAGGGCGACTTCATCACCCTGCCGATGCGGACGTACTCCTCCGGCATGGGGGCCCGGCTGCGGTTCTCGATCGCGGCGGCCAAGAGCCACGACGTTCTCCTGATCGACGAGGCGCTGTCCACCGGCGATGCCAAGTTCCAGCGGCGCAGCGCGGAGCGGATCGTCGAACTGCGCAAGGAGGCGGGCACGGTCTTCCTGGTCAGCCACAGCAACAAGACGATCACCGACACCTGCGAACGGGCGATCTGGCTGGAGGCGGGGACGCTGCGGATGGACGGCCCGGCGGACGAGGTGGTCGCCACGTACGAGAAGTTCAATTCCCGGGGGAAATGAGCGGGGCGGGGCGGGGAACGCGGTTTCGGGGTGACCCCCCCCCCCCGTTACAAGGGGGAACCAAAGGGGGGCCACCGACGGCCCCAACGA
>NZ_JBHJWQ010000024.1:118785-146697 GCF_042266885.1 Streptomyces sp. NPDC056061
TCGGCCGCGCCGGGGGTCCGGGGGGGCCCCCACTTCCCCTATTTACATTCCGGGGGGTATTGGGGGGGGGGGGGGGGCCCCGGGTTATGCGGGTCCCCCCCCCGCCCCCTTTACCTGGCGTCACGCATGGGTGCGCAGCAGCGTCCGCATCGTCCGCATGGCCACCGACAGGTTCGCCAGGTCGAACGCGTCCGATCCCCGGATCTCCTCAAGGGTGGAACGCGACCGGCTGAGGATCGCCGCGTTCCTCTCCTCCCACGCCTCGAACCGCTCCTGGGGCGTCGAGGTCCCGTTGCCCACGGCCAGCACGTCCGCAGTGAGCGCGGCGTGTGCCGCGTACAGGTCCTCGCGGATGGAGGCGCGGGCCATGGACTGCCAGCGGTCGGCCCGCGGCAGCTCGATGATCCGGTCCATCAGCTGGGTGATGCCCAGCCGGTCCGCGAGGTCGTAGTACACCTCGGCGACGGCGAGCGGGTCCTTGCCGGTGCGCTCCGCGATCGCCACGACGTCCAGCGCCGGGAAGGCGGAGGAGAATCCGGCGACCCGCTGGGCCAGCTCGCCCGGGACGCCCGCCTCGGTCAGCTCGTCCAGGATCGACTGGTACCAGTCCAGGTCGGCGCCCTGGAGCATCTTGGGCAGTTCGGCCCAGACCTGCTCGACTCCCGCCTTGAAGAAGTCGATCGTCTCGGCGATCGCCAGCGGCTGCGGCCGGTTGCCGAGCAGCCAGCGGGTGCCGCGCTCCACGAGCCTGCGCGAGTGCAGCCGGATCCGGGTCTGCACATCGGCGGCGACCTCGTTGTCGAGCGCCTCGACCGCGTCCCACACCTGGCCCAGGCCGAAGATCTCGCGGGCCGCGAACTGCGCCCGCACGATCTCCTCGACGGACGCCCCGGTCTCCTCCCGGAACCGGTGCAGGAAGCTCGAACCACCGGAGTTCACCGTGTCGTTGACCAGCACCGTGGTGATGATCTCGCGGCGCAGCGCGTGTCCGTCGACCGCCTCGGGGAACTGCTCGCGCAGCTGCTGCGGGAAGTAGGCGTGCAGCAGCTTCTGGAGGTGCGGGTCGTCCGGGAGGCTGGTCCGGATGAGGTCACGCGCCGCAGTGATCTTGGTGTAGGCGAGCAGCACGGCAAGTTCCGGCTGGGTCAGACCCCTGCCGCCGTTCAGCAACTCGCGGATCTGCCGGTCGTTGGGCAGGAACTCCAGCCCGCGGTCCAGGTCCCCGTCGCGGCCCAGTCGGCGCATGAAGCGCTGGTGGGCGTGGAGCAGGGAGGCCGACTGGGCGGTGGCGTTGGCGAGCGCCACGTTCTGCGCGTAGTTGTTGCGCAGCACCAGGCGGCCGATCTCGTCGGTCATGTCGGCGAGCAGCTTGTTGCGCTGCTTGACGGTCATGTCGCCGTCCCGGACGAGGCCGTTGAGCAGGATCTTGATGTTCACCTCGTGGTCGGAGGTGTCCACACCGGCGCTGTTGTCGATCGCGTCGGTGTTGATCCGGCCGCCGCCCCGGGCGACCTCGATGCGGCCGAGCTGGGTGGCACCGAGGTTGCCGCCCTCGCCGACGACCTTGGCCCGCAGGTCCTTGCCGTCGACCCGGACCGGGTCGTTGGCCTTGTCGCCGACGTCCGCGTTCGATTCGGCGGACGACTTGATGTACGTGCCGATGCCGCCGTTCCAGACCAGGTCCACGGGGGCCTTGAGGATGGTCTGCATCAGGTCGGCGGGCGTCATCTTGGTGACGCCGGCCTCGATGCCGAGCGCCTCGCGGATGTGCGCGTTGATCGGGATCGACTTGGCGGTGCGCGGGTGGATGCCGCCGCCCGCGGAGAGCAGTTCCTTGTCGTAGTCGGCCCAGGAGCTGCGCGGCAGGTCGAACAGGCGGCGCCGCTCGGCGTACGAGGTGGCGGCGTCCGGGGTGGGGTCGATGAAGATGTGCCGGTGGTCGAAGGCGGCGACGAGCCGGATGTGCTCGGAGAGCAGCATGCCGTTGCCGAACACGTCACCCGACATGTCGCCGACGCCGACGACGGTGAAGTCCTGTGTCTGGGTGTCGTGGCCGAGTTCGCGGAAGTGCCGCTTGACGGACTCCCAGGCGCCGCGGGCGGTGATGCCCATGCCCTTGTGGTCGTATCCGGCGGAACCGCCGGAGGCGAACGCGTCGCCGAGCCAGAAGCCGTAGGAGACCGCGACCTCGTTGGCGATGTCGGAGAACTTCGCGGTGCCCTTGTCCGCGGCGACGACCAGGTAGGTGTCGTCCTCGTCGTGCCGGACGACCTCCTTGGGCGGCACGACCTCGCCGGCCACCATGTTGTCGGTGATGTCGAGCAGCGCCGAGATGAAGGTGCGGTAGGAGGCGATGCCCTCGGCCATCCAGGCGTCGCGGTCGACGGCCGGGTCCGGGAGCTGCTTGGCGACGAAGCCGCCCTTGGCGCCGACCGGCACGATGACCGTGTTCTTCACCATCTGGGCCTTGACCAGGCCGAGGATCTCCGTGCGGAAGTCCTCCCGCCGGTCCGACCAGCGCAGACCGCCTCGGGCGACCTTGCCGAAGCGCAGGTGCACGCCCTCGACACGCGGCGAGTAGACCCAGATCTCGAACGCCGGGCGGGGTGCCGGCAGGTCCGGGATGGACTGCGGGTCGAACTTCATCGAGACGTAGCCGTGCGGCGTGCCGTCCTCCTCCGTCTGGAAGAAGTTGGTGCGCAGGGTGGCCTTGATGACGGTGAGGAAGGAGCGCAGGATGCGGTCCTCGTCGAGCGAGGCGACCTGGTCCAGGGCCCCGTCCAGCTCCTCCAGGAGTCCGTCGGTCAGCTCGGTGCCGGCGCTCTGCCGCTCCGGGGACATCCGGGCTTCGAAGAGGGAGACCAGCAGCCGGGTGGTGTGGACGTTGTTGCGGAGAGTGCTCTCCATGTAGTCCTGGCTGAAGGTCGAACCGGCCTGCCGCAGGTACTTCGCGTAGGCGCGCAGCACCATCGCCTGGCGCCAGCCCAGGCCGGCGCCGAGCACCAGCGCGTTGAAGCCGTCGTTCTCGGCGGCGCCGGTCCACACGGCGGCGAAGGCGTCCTGGAAGCGGTCGCGGGCGTCGTCGGCGAGGTAGTTGCCGCTGCCGTTGGTCTGCGGCATCCGCAGCCCGAAGTCGTAGATCCAGGCGTGGGTGCGGTCCGCGCAGCGCAGCTCGTACGGGCGCTCGTCGACGACCTCGACGCCGAGCCGTTGCAGGGCGGGGAGGACCGCGGAGAGGGAGACCTGCTCACCCGTGCGGTAGATCTTGAAGCGGCGCTCGCCGGGTCCGGCGCCGACCGGCTCGTACAGGCTGAGGGCGAAGTCCTTCTCGTCCTTCTTCAGCGCTTCGAGGTGGACCAGGTCGGACACCGCGGCGCGCGGCGAGTGGTCGGCCTTGTAGCCCTCGGGGAACGAGCGGCCGTACTGGCGCAGCAGCTCGGCGGCGCGTTCCTCGCCGCACTCGGCGGTGAGCGCCTCCTGGAAGCCGTCGGCCCAGGAGCGGGCGGCCTCGACGAGCCGGGCCTCGATGCGGTCCGCCTCCGCGTCGGTGAGGTGCGGCAGCTCGGTGCCCGGCGCGACCCGGACGACGAAGTGCAGCCGGGAGAGGATCGACTCGGTGTTCCAGGCGGTGAAGTCGACGCTGATGCCGCCCAGTTCCTCCTTGAGGATGTCGATCAGGCGCAGCCGCACACCGGTGGTGTAGCGGTCGCGCGGCAGGTAGACCAGCGCGGAGTAGTAGCGCCCGTACTCGTCCTGGCGCAGGTAGAGCCGCAGCCGGCGGCGCTCCTGGAGGTACAGCACGGAGGTGACGATGGAGCGCAGCTGGTCGACGGGCGTCTGGAAGAGCTCGTCGCGCGGGTAGGTCTCCAGGATCTGGACCAGGTCGCGGCCGTCGTGGCTGTTGGGCGAGAAGCCCGCGCCCTCCAGCACCTCGGCGACCTTGCGGCGGATGACGGGCACCCGGCGCACGGACTCGGTGTAGGCGGCGGACGAGAACAGGCCGAGGAAGCGGCGCTCCCCGATGACGTTGCCGGCGGCGTCGAACTTCTTCACGCCGACGTAGTCGAGGTAGCTGGGGCGGTGGACGGTCGCCCGGCTGTTGGCCTTGGTGAGGACGAGGAGCCGGTGCTCACGGGCCTTGGCCCGGACGTCGGCGGGCAGCCGGTCGAAGGACGGGCTGACCGGGTGGGCCTCGTCGACGGTGTGGTGCGGGTCGGAACGCAGGATGCCGAGGCCGGTGCCGGGAATGGCGGCCAGCGCGTCGCTGTCCTTGAGCTCGTACTCGCGGTAGCCGAGGAAGGTGAAGTGGTCGGCGGCCAGCCAGCGCAGCAGCTCCCTGGCCTCCTCGACCTCGTCCTCGCCGAGGTCGTCGAGCGGCTCGCCGGGCAGGTCGTCGGCGATGCGCAGCGCGGCCTCGCGCATCTTGCCCCAGTCCTCCACGGCCTCCCGCACGTCGGAGAGCACCCGCAGCAGGTCGGCGGCGATCTGCTGGAGGTCGGCGCGGTCGGTCTCACGGTCGATCTCGACGTGGATCCAGGACTCGACGAGCGCGTCGTGCGGCAGCTCGGCGCCGCCGTCCTTGGCGGTCTTGGCCGCCTTCCGGCCCTGCGGGGTCGCCGGGAGGCCGTTGCCCTCGGTGAGGACCTCGATGAGCTTGCCGGTGACGTCACGGCGGACGACGACCTGCGGGTGGATCACGACGTGGATGCCGCGGCCCTGGCGGGTCAGTTCGTTGGTGACGGAGTCGACGAGGAACGGCATGTCGTCGGTGACGACCTCGACGACGGAGTGGCTGCACGTCCAGCCGTTCTCCTCGACGGTCGGGGTGTGCACCCGGACGTTCGCCGTGCCCTGCGGACGAGCCTCCGCGAGCCGGAAGTGGGAGGAGGCGGCGCCGAAGACGTCGACGGGGTCGCGGCCGCCGATGTCCTCCGGGGCGGTGTGCAGGTAGTAGCGCTGGAGGTAGGCGAGGATGGTGTCCTGGCCGGGACGTTCCTGCTCGGTCCCTGCGGCTGCGACACGCACCCGCGGGGCACCGCCCGGGCCACCGACACCACCGCCCGGGCTGTTGTCAGCTACCTTGGCGGCCCGTGCGAGCAGCTCTGCCTTGGCTTCGTCCAGCTTGGTCTGCATGTCCTCTGGCTCCTGTCGCGCGCCGTTGCGTGACGTAGGTGTAAACAGCGACGTACCGCCACGACACGGGGTTACCGGTCGGATTCGACGCTATGCCGCTTCGAGAGATTCCGGGGACCATATTGGCCATTCTTGACGCTCGTCCCGGGTGGAGAGGATCAGTCGTGGCCCGGGTGCTGTGGCACTCCGGGCGCAGGCCGGGGGCTTCGCTGCCCCCGAGACGTATCGCACTGATCACGGGGTCCAGGCTATCTCGACACCACCCATAACCGTCACGAGCCGCATGTGTACAAAAGACGGGGCGGAAGTTTGACACTCTGGACAGCGCGTCGGCCCGTGCTGTCGCACTCTGGTACTCGGAACAGGCCGACGAACCGTGGGAGCCCCGCCATGGCACCGAAGATCCTGATCGTCACCGGCGACGCCGCCGAGTCCCTGGAAGTCCTCTATCCCTACCAGCGGCTGCGCGAGGAGGGCTACGACGTCCACGTCGCGGCCCCCGCCCGCAAGATCCTCCGCTTCGTGGTCCACGACTTCGAACCGGGCTTCGACACGTACACCGAGAAGCCGGGCTACACCTGGCCCGCCGATCTCGCCTTCTCCGAGGTCGCCCCCGAGGACTACGTCGCCCTCGTCGTGCCGGGCGGACGTGCCCCGGAGTATCTGCGCAACGATCCCGAGCTGCGCAAGATCCTCAAGGCGTTCTTCGACTCGGACCGGCCGGTCGCGCAGATCTGCCACGGTCCGCTGATGACGGCGGCGGTCGACGCGCTGACCGGCCGGCGCGTCACCGCGTATCCCGCGCTGGAGCTGGACATGCAGGCGGCGGGCGCCGCCTTCGAGGACCACGAGGCGGTGGTCGACGGGGTGCTGGTCTCCTCCCGCGCCTGGCCGGACCACTCGGCGTGGATGCGCGAGTTCCTGAAGGTGCTCCGCACGAAGGCCCCGGTGACCGCCTGACGCCACTCGTACGGCCACCCGGCCCGGCTCCGCCCGTGACCGCCCGACGTCACTCGTGGCCGTCGCGGCCCGGCTCCGTCCCGTCGCCCCGTCCGGCCCCGCGCCCGCGTCACCCGGCCATGCGCGCGGCGAGGTCCGCGGCCTCGGCCAGGCTGTCGACCACGGGCACCCCCGCCGCCTCCAGGCTGGACCTGCTGTGCGATCCCCCGGTGTAGAGCACGGCCCGCGCGCCGACATGGGCCGCGGCCACGGCATCGTCCACGGCGTCACCGATGACCACGGTGCGCTCCGGAGACACGCCGTCCAGCGCGGCGAGGTGCCGCTCCATGTGCCGCGCCTTGCTGCCGCCGGACGGGCCGGTGCGCCCGTCGACCCGCAGGAAGTGCCGTTCGATGCCGTACCCCCGCACCGTGGGGACCAGCTGGTCGTGCCCGTACATGCTCAGCAGCGACTGGCTCCCGCCGTCCAGCCGCCACCGCGCGAGCAGGTCCGCAGCGCCTTCGGTGAGCCCGCAGGCGGCACGCCGCTCGGCGTAGTACTCGTGGAAGATCACGTCCATCCGCTCCCATTCGGCGTCCGTGGGCAACCGGCCCATCAGCCGCTCGTAGAAGCGGGGTATCGGGATGCAGTACATCTCGCGGTACTGGTCCAGCGTGATCGGCTCCAGGCCGACCTCGCCGAAGGCGGCGTTCGTCGCACCGACCACCGCGGCGTTGTCGTCGAGCAGAGTGCCGTTCCAGTCCCAGACCAGATGCGTGCGGTGCTTCCCGTGCGTCCCCATGACGAAGAAATGTACCGCCCGGGTCCGACAATCCGCACGGGAGCGGTGCGGCCCCGGCTGCGGGGAGGAGGCCCGGCACGGACGCTCCGCCCGGAGGGAGCCCCGGCCCGGCGTCAGCCGATCAGGTTCGGGATCTCCTGGATGCCGAACCACAGCAGCTCGTGATCCTCGGCACCGTCCACGGTGAACTGCGCGTCGTCGTCACCGAGGTCCGCCGCGCCCAGCGCCGCCGCGGCCGCGGCGACGTCCTTCTCCGCGTCGTCCGCGTCGACGTGCACCGAGGCGGCGTCGGTCAGCGCCACTGCGGACGCGATCCGCACCTCTCCGAGCGACGAGGCGTCGAGACTGCGGTCCGGGTCGGCCACGGCCGCGCCGTCCGGTACGTCGACGGCTACGACGACCCGCCGCCGGACGATGTCGGGGTTCTGGGCGATCAGCCGCAGCGAGGCCGCCGCGGCCCGGTTCAGCGCCGCGTACTCCAGCTCCTCGATGTCGTCGGAGACGTACCACTCGCGCAGCCCCGGCGTCACCGCGTAGGCGGTCAGCGGACCGGGGCCGATCTCGCCCGCCCGATGCGCCGCTGCGAGACCGGACAGGGTCAGGGGGACGTACACGCGCATGGCTTGCCGCTTTCGTAGTCGGAAACGCCCTCAGGATACGTGCGGCATCCTCCTTTGGGGCTACGTGCGCCCCGGCCGGCCCCGTCCACCCGGCAACCGCCTCTCACCCTCCCCGCGCCTGCCGCGCACTCCGCCGCACGGCCTCCATCACCCGGATAGGTGATTCACCCCTTCCCTCTCCGGAGGCGCACCGGTGCTTGCCAGCACCTTCCCGCCGCCGTAGAAGATCCCCATCAGAAGTTACTGCCCGGTACTGACCCGGGCCTCTGAAGCACGGGGGCGATGCGCGATGAGCACGAACAGGACCCGACCCGCAGGACGGCACGACCGCCGCAGGCCCGAGACCGTACCGCCGCAGCGCACGAGGGTTCCCCGGCGTGTCCGTCCCCACCAGTGGTTCGCCGAGCGTCTGCTGGCCGTTCTCAGTGGCCAGCGCCCGGTGCACTGGATGCTCGGACACACCATCGGCGAGGCGTACGACCAACTCGCCGAACTGGCGCCGCGCACCCCGCTCGGCAGCTGCGGGGCCCGCCCGGTGATCCGCATGTGCCACGGCGCCCAGCCGGTTCCGGGGGTGGTGGAGGCGTGCGCGAGCATCGCGGCGGGCGAGCAGATCCGGGCCATCGCCTTCCGTCTGGAGCAGGGCAGGGACCTGCGGTGGCGCTGCGCGGCGGTGGAACTGGGCGACGAGAGGCTGCACGCGGCCGCATCCCGGTGAGCGTGCCGCGCCGTTCCGGCCGGGGCACGGGACCCGTTCCTGCCCGGAACCGGCCGAAGAGGCCGACCGCACGAGCCGCACCGCCACGCCCCGGAGAGAACCCATGGCCCGGAACTGGAACTGGAGCTGGAACTGGAACCGGAACCGGAGCTGGAACCGAAACGGGAGCCGGAAGGAGAACGAGGGACGGGAACGCGCCGGGGCCGGGCACCCTCGAAAGGTGCCCGGCCCCGGCCGCGACCCGACCGGCAACGGCGTCGGGTCCGCCCGACGCCGCACCGGTACCGATGTACCGCTACTTCTTCCGGCGGCGTCCGCCGCCGCCCTTCTGCGCCTTGCGCCGCTCCGCCCGGGTCATCCCGCCGGAGCCGGACGCCGCGGCGGAGTCGTCGCTGGAGAAGTCGCCCTCGACGACCCCGCCCTCGCCGTCCACCGTGGGGGCGGAGAAGTGCAGCCGATCCGGGCGCTGCGGGGCGTCGAGCCCCTTGGCACGGATCTCCGGCCGTGCCGCCGGGACGACGTCCTCCTTGGCGAGCGAGGTCGGCTCGGCGGATTCCTGCACCGGAACCTCCTCGACCTGCTGCTCGACCTGGACCTCCAGGTTGAACAGGTAGCCGACGGACTCCTCCTTGATGCCCTCCATCATGGCGTTGAACATGTCGAAGCCCTCGCGCTGGTACTCGACCAGCGGGTCCTTCTGCGCCATGGCCCGCAGGCCGATGCCCTCCTGGAGGTAGTCCATCTCGTAGAGGTGCTCACGCCACTTGCGGTCCAGGACGGACAGCACCACGCGCCGCTCCAGCTCGCGCATGATGTCCGAGCCCAACTGCTTCTCACGCGCCTCGTACTGCTCGTGGATGTCGTCCTTGATGGACTCGCCGATGAACTCGGCGGTGATCCCGGCCCGGTCCCCGGCCGCATCCTCCAGGTCGTCGACGGTGACCTTCACCGGGTACAGCTGCTTGAACGCGCCCCACAGCCGGTCCAGGTCCCACTCCTCGGCGAAGCCCTCGGCGGTCTCCTGACGGATGTAGTCGTCGATCGTGTCGTCCATGAAGTGGCGGATCTGCTCCTGGAGGTCCTCGCCCTCCAGGACCCGGCGACGCTCGCCGTAGATGACCTCGCGCTGCCGGTTGAGCACCTCGTCGTACTTCAGGACGTTCTTCCGCGTCTCGAAGTTCTGCTGCTCGACCTGCGACTGGGCCGACGCGATCGCCCGCGTCACCATCTTGTTCTCGATCGGCACGTCGTCCGGCACGTTGGCCATCGACATGACGCGCTCGACCATCTGCGCCTTGAACAGCCGCATCAGGTCATCGCCGAGCGACAGGTAGAAGCGGGACTCGCCCGGGTCGCCCTGACGTCCGGAACGACCGCGCAGCTGGTTGTCGATACGCCGCGACTCGTGCCGCTCGGTGCCCAGGACGTAGAGCCCGCCGAGATCCTTGACCTCCTCGAACTCCGCCTTCACGGACTGTTCGGCCTTCTCCAGCGCGGCCGGCAGCGCGGCCGCCCACTCCTCGACGTGCTCGACCGGGTCGAGGCCGCGCTGGCGCAGCTCGGCCTCGGCGAGGTCGTCGGGGTTGCCGCCGAGCTTGATGTCGGTGCCTCGTCCGGCCATGTTCGTCGCGACCGTGACGGCGCCCTTGCGGCCGGCCTGGGCGACGATCGTCGCCTCGCGGTCGTGCTGCTTCGCGTTGAGGACCTCGTGCTGGACGCCGCGCTTGGAGAGCTGCTGCGAGAGGTACTCGGACTTCTCGACCGAGGTGGTGCCGACCAGGATCGGCTGGCCCTTCTCGTGCTTCTCGACGATGTCGTCGACGACGGCGGCGAACTTGGCGACCTCGGTCCGGTAGATCAGGTCCGACTGGTCGGCGCGGATCATCGGGCGGTTGGTCGGGATCGGGACCACGCCGAGCTTGTAGATCTGGTGGAACTCGGCGGCCTCGGTCATCGCCGTACCGGTCATGCCGGAGAGCTTGCCGTAGAGGCGGAAGAAGTTCTGCAGGGTGATCGTGGCGAGCGTCTGGTTCTCGTCCTTGATGTCCACCCCCTCCTTCGCCTCGATCGCCTGGTGCATGCCCTCGTTGTAGCGGCGACCGGCGAGGATTCGGCCGGTGTGCTCGTCGACGATCATGACTTCGCCGTCGATGACGACGTAGTCCTTGTCCTTCTTGAAGAGTTCCTTGGCCTTGATGGCGTTGTTGAGGTACCCGACGAGCGGGGTGTTCACCGACTCGTAGAGGTTCTCGATGCCCAGCCAGTCCTCGACCTTCGAGACACCGGACTCGTGGATGGCGACGGTCCGCTTCTTCTCGTCGACCTCGTAGTCGCCGGTCTCCTCGACACCCTTGAGCGGGTTGCCCGCCTCGCCCTTGGTCAGGCGCGTGACCAGCTTGGCGAAGTCGCCGTACCACTTGGTGGCCTGGTCGGCCGGGCCGGAGATGATCAACGGCGTACGGGCCTCGTCGACGAGGATCGAGTCGACCTCGTCGACCACGGCGAAGTTGTGGCCGCGCTGGACGAGCTCGTCCGCGGACCATGCCATGTTGTCGCGGAGGTAGTCGAACCCGAACTCGTTGTTCGTGCCGTACGTGATGTCGCAACCGTACTGCTCACGGCGCTGGGCCGGCGTCATGTTGGCGATGATGCAGCCGACGGTCAGGCCCAGGAACTTGTGGACCCGGCCCATCAGCTCGGAGTCGCGTTCGGCCAGGTAGTCGTTGACCGTGATCAGGTGCACGCCCTTGCCGGACAGCGCGTTGAGGTACGCCGGCAGGGTGCCGACCAGGGTCTTGCCCTCGCCGGTCTTCATCTCGGCCACGTATCCGAGGTGCAGGGCTGCGCCGCCCATGAGCTGGACGTCGTAGTGGCGCTGTCCGAGGACGCGCTTGGCCGCCTCGCGGACGGTCGCGAACGCTTCGGGAAGCAGGTCGTCCAGGCTCTCGCCGTCCGCGTACCGTTCCTTGTACTCGTCGGTGAGCGCCCGCAGCTCGGCGTCGGAGAGGTTGATGAAGTCCTCTTCGATGGAGCTGACCTGGTCCGCGATGCGGTGCAGTTTGCGCAGGATCTTGCCTTCGCCTGCACGCATGAGCTTGTTGAAGACGGACACTGAGGCTGGTCTCCTTGCCGGTCGGGCCTGGCACTGGGTCGTGTGATGGACGCTGGCGCGGGCACGGTAGGCGGGCCCCACCGCAACGGCCATCGTAAGCGAGGACCCCGCCGCGCCGGGAGGGCTGCCGCCGCGTCGACCGCTCCATCCCTTCCGAGTCAACGGACGGGGGACGCCGAAGGTGCCGGGAAGTCCGAAAAGTGTTCGCCTCCCGGCCGCAGCCTCACCAGAATCCGTTCATGGAACCGATCACCCTCACCACCGAGCGTCTGCTGCTCCGCCCGTTCACCGATGCCGACACGGACAGGATCCACTCCGCCTGCCAGGACCCCGACATCCGGCGTTGGACCGTCGTGCCCTCCCCGTACCGCCGTGCCGACGCGGAGTTCTTCACCCAGGAGATCTGTCCGGGCGGCTGGCGGGACGACTCCATGTACAACTTCGCGGTGGTGCTGCGCGAGGGCGAAGCCCTGGCCGGTGCCCTCGGCCTCACGCGCCGCAACCTCCCGGACACGTTCGAGGTGGGGTTCTGGACCGCCGAGGAGCACCGGGGCCGCGGCTACACGACGGAGGCGGTGCTGTCCGCAGCCCGCTGGGCCTTCGACTCGCTCGGCTGCGACCGGCTGGAGTGGCGGGCCGAGGTCGGCAACGCCGCCTCGCGCGCCGTTGCGCTGAGGGCCGGCTTCCGCATGGAGGGCGAACAGCGGTCGGGGCTGCTCAACAAGGAAGTGCGGCGCGATGCCTGGGTCGGTGCGCTGCTCCCGTCCGATCTCGGCCTGCCGGGCGGCCGGACCTACCTGCCCGCGGCCGACCGGCCCACCGGCCTCCCGCCGGACCGACCGAACTGACTGGACTTTACTGAACTCACTGAACCTACTGAACCTACTGAACCGACCGGACGCCGGTCCGCTGTCAGTGCCTGCGTCTAAGGTGCGGGACATGACGTCTGTGCCGCCCCCCGCCGTCGAACTCTCCGCCGACCAGGCCCGCAGGATCGCCCTGCGCGCCCAGGGCTTCCTGGGGGCACCGAACCGCAGGGCCGGGGTCCCCGGGGTGCTGCGGCATCTCGGTGCCGTCCAGCTCGACACGATCTCGGTGCTCGCACGTTCGCACGAACTGATCCCCCGCGCGCGCCTCGGCACGGTCGCCAGGCGCACGATCGAGGAGGCGTACTGGTCAGGCGGCCGCACCTTCGAGTACTGGTCGCACGCGGCCTGCATCCTGCCGGTCGAGGAGTGGCCGCACTTCGCCTTCCGCCGCCGCGCGTACCGCAACCGCCCCCACTGGTACCACGACCTGCCGGACGGCGCCTACGAGACGGTGATCAAGCAGTTGCGTACCGAGGGCCCCCTGACGGCGACGGAACTGGGCGGCGCGAAGAACGGCGGCGAGTGGTGGGACTGGTCGGCCTCGAAGGTCGCCGTGGAACGTGCCCTGATGTACGGCGAGGTGGTGTGCACCGAGCGCCGCGGCTGGAAGCGGGTGTACGACCTCGCCGAGCGGGCGCTGCCCGACGCGGTGCTGCACGACGATCTGGACGACACGGAGTGCCTGCGGCGGCTGGTGGCGCTCGCGGGACAGTCCCTGGGCATCGGGACCCGTGCCGACATCGCGGACTACCACCGGCTCAAGGGCGAGCAGTTCGACGCGGTGGTGGCGGACTCCGGCCTGGTACCGGTGACGGTGCGGGGCTGGGCCAAGCCCGCCTGGGCGGACCCGGCAGCGCTGTCCTCGGAGCCGCGCGGTCGGCATCGCACGACACTGCTGTCGCCGTTCGACTCCCTGATCTGGGAGCGGGCACGCACCGAGCGGATCTTCGGCTTCACGCACCGTCTGGAGGCATACACCCCCAAGGCCAAGCGGATACATGGGTACTTCGCGATGCCGCTGCTGGCGGGGGGACGGCTGCGGGGACGTGTCGACCCGGCCCGCGAGGGCAGCACGCTGGTCGCCCGCCAGGTGTCCCTGGAGGACCGCCGGGCCGTGGAACCGATGGCCGCCGCCCTGGTCGAGGCGGCGTCCTGGGTCGGCTGCACGGACATCCGGCTGGAGCGGGTGGACGCACCGGAACTGCGCGGACCGCTCGCTCAGGAGATCACCCGCACCCTGGGCTGAGCCCGTGCCCTGGGCTGAGCCCGTGCCCTGGGCTGAGCCCGTGCCCTGGGCTGAGCCCGCCCTATGGGCTGAGCGTGTGCCCCGGCCCCGGCCCGCTTCCGGCCGCCGTGGCCGGTTCCGTCATCGCGCCGCCGCGCCGTTCACCTGATCTCCAGGATCTTCTCCCGCATGGCGTAGACCACTGCCTCCATCCTGGAGTGCAGCTGGAGCTTCTCCAGAATGTTGCGGACGTGGTTCTTCACGGTGTTCTCGGAAATGAACAGTTCCTTCGCGATATCGCGATTGTTCATGCCCGTCGCCACGAGTTTCAGGACTTCGAGTTCCCGGTCGGTGAGCCGCGGGGCCGGTACGAGCCGACGCTCGTCGGTCCGCTGGATCATCGATTTGAACTCGGTGAGCAGTTTGGACGCCATGGAGGGGCTGATCTGGGACTGCCCGTCGGCGACCGCGCGAATCGCCGTGGCCACCTCGTCCGTGGAGATCTCCTTGAGGAGATAACCGGTGGCGCCCGCCTTGATCGCGTCGTAGAGGTCGGCCTCCTCGTCGCTGATCGTCAACATGATGATCTTCGCACTGGGAGCCACCTCCTTGATCGACGTACATGCCTCGATGCCGCCGCGCCTGGGCATCCGCACGTCCATCAGGATGATGTCGGGCAGCAGATCGGCCGCCTTGTCGACCGCCTCCGCGCCGTCACCCGCCTCGCCGACGACCTCGATGTCCTCCTCCTGCGCGAGGACGATCTCCAGACCTCTACGGAAGAGCGCGTGGTCGTCCACGACGAGCACCCGGATCGGTTCCTTGCGGAAGCCGCCATCCGCAGCAGCGGCATCGTCGGCGTGATACACGCCCCGATGGTCCGCGTCGCGGTGGTCGGCGACGCGATGGTTGGCGTCGCGCACGGGCCCGAAGGTGTCCGCCATCGTTCCTCCCCCTGAAGGCCACGGCCTGAAGTTCACACACGGTCCGCCAACCGCGGTCCGCAGAACACCGGTTGGCTTGGGACGACATGATTTCATGCCCGGACGCCGGAGCGGTGATCCCACTCTCCGCACACGCGTACCCCCGGTAGCGCACAGACGCTCCCGGGGGCACCGTGGAGGGATTCGCTTCAGCCGCCGAGCGCGCCGCCCGCACCGCTCGCGCCATCGGCGGCCAGCGGGTCGGTCCTCAGGTGGATGACACCGTAGTCATAAGCATGCCGCCGGTAGACGACACTGGGTTCCTTCGTCTCGGAATCGACGAACAGATAGAAGTCGTGCCCGACCAACTCCATCTCGTAGAGCGCCTGGTCGAGCGACATCGGTGCGGCGACGTGCGTCTTCTCGCGCATCACCAGCGGACCCTCGCCCTGCACCTCCAGCGAGCCGAACCTGGTGGTCGGTACGACCTCCCCCGTCTCGCCGGGGACCAGTTCCCCCTCGCCGTTGAACGACGCCGCGTCCGGAACGACCTCGCCCACCTCCGCGGCGGAGATCCGGCCGTTGCCGCGGCGGCTGTAGCGCTTGTCGTGCTGCTTGCGCAGCCGCGCCTCCAGCTTGCCGGTGGCCAGGTCCAGCGCCGCGTACGGGTCACCCGCCGCCGCTTCCGCCCGGATGACCGGACCACGCGAGCGGAGCGTGATCTCCACCCGGTCGGAACGGTCGGCCTGACGGGGGTTCGGCTCCTTGGACACCTCGACGTCGAGGCTGATCACCTTGCCGTCGAACTTCTGGATCTTGTCCAGCTTCAGCTTCTCGGCCACGTGCTTGCGGAACCGCTCGGGCACCTCGGTCTTGCGGCCCTTGACGACGATGTCCACGCAGAACTCCGTTCCCGGATCGCTCCGCTCGGCGGCGGAGCATCTCCCTTTTGCACCAGGCCCCGGTATCGACCGGAGCCGCGGACTCGGTGACTTCCACCTCCTGCTCCCCCATCGGCGGGGTATCGACCCCACCGACATTCCTGCTCATGAACCATCGGTGAGCTACCTGCCCGAAACCTGGCGGTGCATTCATTGAGGTCCGGCATTCACCATTCCTCACACAACCGAACATAGCCTGCCCGGCCCGATCTCGGCACCCGCTACTCGCACGTACCTCCGCTCAGGTCTTTTTACTCACTCACTACCTGCAACGTTGCAAGTTCGCGAACAGTTCCGGTTTATTTCGAAGGCCGAGGGAGATACCGCGACAACGGCCGCCCGCACCCTGCCGTGCGGAACCGACCCACACCCGCCGTCGCCGCCGCTCGCCGCGCCGATCGCCCGCGCGGCCTCGGTCAGCGAGGCACCGGTCGTCAGCAGATCGTCCACCAGCACCACCTGTCCGGCCGCGAGGAGCCGCTCACCCCCCGCCACGGCCTCCAGGGCACCCGCGAGATTCTCCCGCCGCTGCCGGGCTCCCAGGCCCGCCTGGTCGAAGACCGCACGACGCTGCCGAAGCACCGGCACCGCCCGCGCCACCACACCGCGTCGCCGCAACTCACCGGCGGCGGCCAACGCGATCCGCCGCATCGGATCATGTCCCCGTGCCGCCACGGCCCGCCGCGCCGACGGCACGGGCACCAGCAGCACCGCACCGGCGGCTCCCGCACGTCCGCCACCGGCCCCGGCCCGGACGGCACCGGCCAGAGCCGTTCCGAGCGCACCCGCGAGCCCCAGCGCGCCCCGCTCCTTGTGGGCCAGGAGCACCGCGCGCACCGTGTTCTCGTACGCCGCGGCCGCGTGCACCACCGGCAGACCCGAGGGCTCCGGCACGGGCCTCACCCGGCGCGGCATCCCGCCGTACAAATCCGCCCGGCATTCCTCGCACAGCTCCACGCGCGGCCTGCCGCAACCGCCGCAGGAAGCCGGCAGGACAAGCCCGGAGATCTCCCGCCACCATCCCCGCATGACTCCACTGTGCGCTCCCCGGGAGAACCCGGCCACCCCTGTGGAAAACGCGGAACGGCGGGAACCGCCGTACGGGCGGCGGTTCCCGCCGGCGGAGCCCGGACGTCAGCCCGGATAGACGAGCGCCGTGCCGTCCTTGACCACCGTCTGCCAGTTGTCCCCCGGGGAGAGTTTCACTATCCCGTCGCTCAGTGTCGCCGCCATCAGCGGCAACTGCTCGTCGTCCGCCGCGGCGATCGACGACACCTGGTTCAGCCCGGGCAGGACGCCCGACGCCGGCGTCGAACCGTCCGTCTGCACATAGCGCACCTGCTGCACGCCGCCCTGTTCCCTGCCGACCACCACGAGACGGCTCCGGCCCGACCACGACATCGCGGTGACATCCGTCAACTGCGGTGCGGCCTGCCGCAGATCCACCACCGAGAGCTGCTGCTCCTCCCCTTCACCGTGCCGCTCGATCCGGCCGATCCTGAGGGTCTTGTGGCCGTCCTGACCCACCAGGAGCGCGATGCGCACACCGTCGGCGGACGTCCGCAAAGCTTCGATCCGCCCGTCGCCCAGGCCCGGCACCGCGACCTCCTGCGGCTTGCCGGCGCCTCCCACCGCCCGCAGCAGCCTCGGCCTGCCCGGATCCCGGTCGGCCACCCAGAGGTCGCCCCGGCCGTCCCAGCTCGGCGCCGACAGCCGGTCCTCCGACTTCTTGCCCTTGCTGCTCACCAGGGCTGCCGGAACCTCACTGTCCGAGACGATGGACGACACGTAGAGGGATGCCTTGTCCGGCGAAACCGCCGCGGCCCACTGCTCGTCCCGGGCCACGCCGATCTCGCCCGCCCCCAGCACGGTGCCGAGCGGGCCGGACACCGGCTCCGGCGTCCCACTGCCCCTGGTACTGCCGGGAATGCGCTCCACATGCCCCTTGGCATTGACGAAATACTGGCTGTCCTGCCCGCTCGACAAACCGTCCGGCGCGAAATCCTCGGCCTCGTCCGCCCCGAGGACGCACAGCTTGGAACCGTCGGGACGCTGCAGGTGGACCTCCTCGATCCGCGCGGACGTCAGATCCCGCACGGTGTAGAGGATCTGTGCGGCCATCATGCGGCAGGTTCCCTGCCCGACGTCATCCGCCTTCTTGTCGAGAGGGACGCTCAACACGTTGTTGTCGTCGGCCGCCAGCGACGTGACCCCCTCCTTCAGCGCCGTGCCCGGAGGAAAGCCGGAGCGGACCACCGGACGCAGCCAGTCGGTCGGGCCCGCCAGGAGACGGCGGACCGCCTGCGTCACGGTGTCCATGCGCGTCGCGGGGTCCGTACGGCTGCGCAGGTAGACGGGGTCGGCCACCAGCGTCGGCCGCTCCCCCGTCCGCCCCGCGGCAAAGTAGTACTTGTCGACCGAACGGTAGAGGCGCCTGAAGTCCGACTGCCCCAGCAGCAACCCGTCGGGCACCATGTCGATGCGCCATTCCTTGCCGTCCGGCCCGTCCTCCCTGACCAGGTGCAGCGTCTCGCTGTAGTCGGTGGGCGCGAGCGGCTGGTAGGCACTCTGGCCGTCGACCGTCGCGACCTTCTCCCCGGTCAGGGTGTAGGCGAGCTCGGTGACGCCGGGATCTCTGTCGCTCAACGGGCGGTCGCTGCGGTTGGGCGCCTCGGCGAGCACCGTCGTGAACGCACTCGGCCTCCAGGCCCTCCGCGCCCGCTGCGTCAGGTACTGACGCGTCGTCTCGAACTTCGGGTCGTCACTGGTCATGGACTCCAGGAAGCCGTCGACGATCTCGTTCGGGGTGGCGTTGGCACGCGGCGCCACGGCGTACACCTGTACCTGCGAATCGCCGAGCGGCGGACCGTCGACGGGCCTGACGTCCCCCGTGGTGGGCATGGAACTGCATGCGGAAAGCAGCACCACACCGGACCCGAACAGCGCCAACGCCCCCCGCACGCGTCCGTACCCGACCCTGTGGCGGTCAGCGCCCACGATTCGTTTCCCCCTGCTCCGGGTCCCGTGCGTCCGAGTCGATGTCGCCTCCCGGGCCTCCGTCCGGCCGGTCCTCGGCGGAACGCGCGACCACCCGCGCACCGCTGCCGGGCAGGGCCGCCGGGTGGACCGAGACCGGCGCCGTCCGGGGAGCCGCTGCGGAGACGGAGGGTGCCGACGGCAGTGCGGGCCGGTCGTTGCCCCGGGGCTGGACGGGTACCGCCGCCCGCCGGTGTGCGTCCCCGGTGCCGGCGGGTATGGCCCTTTCGCGGTTCTCCCGGTTGCGCCGGGAATCCTCGGGCTCCAGCGGTATCGGCGAACCGCGCAGCGGCTCGTCCGCCGTACGCGGCAGAGTCAGCCGGAACTGCGACCCGCCGCCCGGTTCGCCCCATGCCTGCAACCAGCCGCCGTGCAGCCTGGCGTCCTCCACGGCGATGGACAGCCCGAGCCCGGTGCCGCCCGTCGTCCGTGCCCGGGCCGGGTCGGCGCGCCAGAAGCGGTTGAACACGCGCGTGGCCTCGCCCGGCTTGAGCCCCACCCCGTAGTCGCGGACGGCGACGGCGACCGCACCACCGGCCGCCCCCATCCGCACCACGACATCCCGGCCCTCACCGTGCTCGACCGCATTGACGACCAGGTTGCGCAGGACGCGCTCCACCCGCCGTGCGTCGGCCTCCGCGATCACCGGCTGCCCGTCGCCGACCACCCTGATCCGGGTGCCCTTGCGCTCGGCCAGCGGTTCGGCCCCGCCGATCACCCGGTGCACGACCTGCCTCAGATCTATCGGCTCGGCCTCCAGCGCCGCGGCGCCCGCGTCGAACCGGCTGATCTCCAGCAGGTCGGAGAGCAACGACTCGAACCGGTCGAGCTGGTCCCCGAGCAGTTCCGCCGAACGCGCCGTCACCGGATCGAAGTCACTGCGCGCCTCGTGGATGACGTCGGCGGCCATCCGCACGGTCGTCAGCGGTGTCCGCAGCTCGTGGGAGACGTCCGAGACGAAACGTCGCTGCATCCGGGACAGCTCCTCCAGCTGCTGGATCTTCAGCTGGAGGTTCTGCGCCATCTTGTTGAAGGCCTCACCGAGCCGGGCGATGTCGTCCTCACCGGTGACCTTCATCCGTTCCTGGAGCCGACCGGCGGAGAGCCGCTCGGCGATGCCCGCCGCCATCCGCACGGGCGTGACGACCTGCCGCACCACGAACCACGCGATGGCCCCGAGCAGCACGACGACGAACAGCCCTGCGGTTGCCAGCGTGCCCTTGATCAGGGTCAGCGACTTCTCCTCCTGCGTCAGCGGGAAGAGGTAGTAGAGCTGGTACGGGTTGTGGTCGATGTCGTAGAGGCGCTTGCCCACGACGAGCCCGGGCTCCGACTCCGGCCCGTTCGCGTACTTGATCTCGGAGTACGTCTGGAACGCCCCGGAGCCCTGGTTCACCTTGTCCCGCAGACGCTGCGGAATGCTCGCCGCATCCACGCTGCCCGAGCCGCGCGGCGCACGTGTGCCGTCGTCCGCGCTGAGCGCCACCACGTTGAAGGCGTTCTTGCCACCGCTGGCGAGCTGGTCGACGAGCTCGGTCCGCCAGGAATTGTTGGCCGTCGCGCCATCCGCGGTCTCGCCGCCCTGGCCTCCGTGGTTGAGCGGGGCGTTCGCCTTCTCCTGCGCCGCGGCGAACCCACCGGCGGCCTGTATCTGAACCGCCTTGCCCTTCGCGTCGAGCAGGCCGTTGCGCACCTGCCCGATCACGACCAGTCCCAGGAGCAGCACCACCGTGAGCGACATCAGCAGCGTGCCGGCGACGACCCGCAGCTGGAGGTTGCGGCGCCACAGCCGTACGGCGGGCAGCAGCGGCCGCCGCACCCAGCGCATCAGCAGTCGCGGCACGGGACCGCCGGGCGCCCGGTCGTGGAACAACCGGCCGCCCCGCAGCAGACGTCCCGCCCGGGACCTCCTGTGTTCAGGAGCGACGGCCCCCTCCGTGCGGGCTGCCGATGCCCCGGGCTGCGGAGCAGCGCCACCCTGGGGCATATCAGCTCGGTCCGGCCTTATAGCCGACCCCTCGGACCGTCACCACGATCTCGGGCCGCTCCGGATCCTTCTCGACCTTGGACCGCAGGCGCTGGACGTGCACGTTCACCAGCCGGGTGTCGGCGGCGTGACGGTACCCCCACACCTGCTCCAGCAGCACCTCACGGGTGAAGACCTGCCACGGCTTGCGTGCGAGCGCGACCAGCAGATCGAACTCCAACGGCGTGAGCGCGATCGACTGACCCTCCCGCTTCACCGAGTGACCGGCCACGTCGATGACCAGGTCCCCGATGGCGAGCTGCTCCGGCGCGGGCTCCTCGGACCTCCGTAGACGTGCCCTGATCCGGGCCACCAACTCCTTGGGTTTGAACGGCTTCACGATGTAGTCGTCGGCCCCGGACTCCAGGCCCACCACCACATCGACCGTGTCGCTCTTGGCGGTGAGCATGACGATCGGCACACCCGACTCGGCCCTGATCAGCCTGCAGACCTCGATGCCGTCCCTTCCGGGCAGCATCAGATCCAGCAGGACCAGGTCCGGCTTGGCCTCACGAAACGCGGCAAGTGCCTTGTCGCCGTCCGCTACGAACGACGGTTCGAACCCCTCACCACGCAGCACAATCCCGAGCATCTCGGCCAGTGCGGTGTCGTCGTCGACGACAAGGACGCGTCCCTTCATAATCGACATCATCCCATTAGCTAATCGTTACCTGCGATGACCTGGCACACAGCTCTGCCAGTCCGGTCCCGGTGACCGGGGAAACTGCGCCCTCCTCCGTGACGATCGCCGTGACCAGCTCCGGCGGTGTCACGTCGAACGCGGGGTTGTACGCCGTGGTCCCGGCAGGCGCCACACACACGCCACCGGCTTTGTCTCCGCCCACCCCGCCCTGCGGCGCTGTGAACTCGGTCACCTCGCTCCCCCTCCGCTGCTCCACAATGATCGACGCGCCGTCCGCGGTGTCCAGGTCCACGGTCGTGGTGGGCGCCACCACGACGAACGGTATGTGGTGGTACTTCGCGAGCACCGCCAGCGGATAGCTCCCCACCTTGTTCGCCACCGAGCCGTCCGCGGCGATGCGGTCCGCCCCGATGAGCACGGCGTCCACCTTTCCCGCGGCGAAGAGCGAGCCTGCGGCGTTGTCCGTGAGCAGGCTGTACGGCATGCCGTTGCGCGCCGCCTCGTAGGCGGTCAGCCGAGCCCCCTGCAACAGCGGACGCGTCTCGTCCACCCACAGCTGCCGCAGCCGCCCCTCCCGGTGTGCTGCGAGCGCCACCGCGAAGGCGGTGCCCTCGCCTCCCGAGACGAGCGCCCCGGTGTTGCAATGGGTCAGCAGCTGGTGCTCGCCGCCCGACAGCAGCTCGTCCAGCAACGCGAGCCCGTGCCGTGCCATGCGCGCACTGGCCTCGGCGTCCTCCCGATGCAACACCCTCGCCTCGGCGAGCGCCTCCCGGGCGGCCCGCGCGGGATCAGCCCCCTTCTCCATGGCGGCCCGGTACACACCCGCGACCCGTCGCACTCCGTACCCGAGGTTCACCGCGGTGGGCCTCGCCCCCTCCAGCAGCCCCGCGGCAGCTGCCACGTCCTCTCCCCGCGCGGCGGCGAGCGCCACCCCGTATCCCCCGGCGATCCCCAGCAACGGCGCCCCGCGCACCGCCAGCGAGCGAATCGCCCGCACCAGCGCGGGCACATCGGTGCACACCAGATCGACTTCCTCGGCCGGCAGCCGCGTCTGGTCGAGCAGCACCAGCTCGGGGCCTTCCGGCGGTTCGGCCCAGCGAAGTACGGAGAGCGCGGGAGGCTCCATGCCCACCGGCGGTTGCGCGTCCTGATCAGCCATCCGCCCAGTCTGCCCGGTGAGCCGCCCGCAAATGAAGCCACCGAGGAGATACGGCGCCAGGCCCGTGCCCGGGCTGCGCGTGGCACGATGGCTGCCAACCTGCCGTGCCGATGAGCGGACAGCACCGTTAAGGAGCGAGAATGAACGACACTCCGGGCTGGGCCTCGCCCGGATCCGCCCCCTCCGAGGACCAGGGGGCGGACGTTCCCCGGCCTTCCCAGCCCGTCGACGGCAATGGCCCGGCAGCACACTGGTCCCCCACACAGCCTCCGGCCGGGCAGTGGTCGCAACCGGGCCCGTCCGGCACAGGGCCCGGTGCACCGGGCCCTGCTCCCGCCTGGGGCGGCGGACCTCAGGGCCCCGGCTGGGGACAGCCGCCCCTCGCGGCCAAGCCCGGCGTCATCCCGCTCCGCCCACTCGGCGTCGGCGAGATCCTCGACGGCGCGGTCTCCACGATGCGTGCCCACTGGCGCACCGTGCTCGGCATCACATTGACCGTGTCCGTGGTCGCCCAGCTCGCGACGATTCTCGTGCAACGTTTCCTGCTGCCGGCCCCGCCCACGATCGATCCGTACGCAACCGGCTCGGAAGCGCTCCGACAGAGCGCCGACTCCGCCCAGTCCGCGTTGGTCACCAGCATTCCGTCCGCGTTCATCACGCTGATAGCCACACTCATCACGACATCCGTGCTGACCATGGTGATCAGTCGCTCGGTGCTGGGCCGCCCGGTGACCCTCTCCGACGCGTGGGCCGAGGCCCGGCCCCGGCTCGCGCAGTTGCTGGGCCTGACACTGCTGCTGGCCCTGATGAGCGCCGCGATCATGGCCATCGGACTGCTGCCGGGCCTGCTGGTCGGTTCCACGGCCGGTGCCGGGCTCATCGTCGTCGGCTTCCTCGCCGCGGCCGTCGTCGTACTCTGGCTGATGGTCCGCTTCTGCCTCGCCTCCCCGGCGCTCATGCTGGAACGCCAGTCGATCACTGCCTCCATGCGCCGTTCCGCGAAGCTGGTGAGGAACGCGTGGTGGCGGACCTTCGGCGTCCTGGCCCTCACCTGGCTGCTGACCCTCATCGTGGCCACGATCATCGCCATTCCGTTCACCGTCATCGCGATGGCCGTGGACGGCGGCGGGGCCGGCTCGCTCTTCACGGACGGCTCCGCGCAATTCGGCTGGTCGTTCCTGATCATCTCCGGCATCGGCCAAGTGATCACCGCGACGATCACCTACCCGCTCTCCGCCGGTGTGATGGCGCTGCTCTACATCGATCAGCGCATCCGCCGCGAGGCCCTCGACCTCGAACTCGCCCGGGCAGCGGGTCTGCCCGGCTACGGCAACGGGAGCTGATGCCGTGTCGGGGGTGGGGGCACCAACAACACGGTTGCTGATCCGTGCGAGCGGCGACGTGCCGGTGGACACTCCACGTGTGCCTGCCCGCGAAGCCGCCGAGCACGAGTTGTCCAAGCCGATGTACCACGAGAACGACCCCAGTCTCCTCCAGCGCGGCCTCGACCAGCTCTGGGACTGGATCGGTGATCTCCTGAACGCGGCCTCCGGTGCGGCACCGGGCGGCCCGGTCGGCCTCGTCGTGCTGGCGCTGGTGGCCGTCGGACTGGTGGCCGCGCTCTGGTGGCGGTTGGGTACCCCACATCGCGGCGTGCGCTCCCCCGACACCCTCTTCGACGACAGCCCCCGCACCGCTGCCGAACACCGGGCGGCCGCCGAGACCCACGCCGCCGCCCACCGCTGGAACGAAGCGGTCCAGGAGCGCATGCGCGCCGTCGTCCGCTCGCTGGAGGAACGCGCCCTGCTCGACCCCCGCCCCGGACGCACCGCCGACGAAGCCGCCGCCGAGGCCGCCCGTCCACTGCCCTCGCAGGCCACACGCCTCCGCGCCGCCGCCAGGGAGTTCGACGACGTCACATACGGTGGGCGCGTCACGGACCGGCAGGCATATCTGACCATGCGAGCCCTGGACCTCGATCTCGAGGCCGCGAAGCCGCTCCTGACGTCGACGCCCCGGGGAGCGGCCGAATGACCGAGGCCACCGTTGTCCCCACCACCTCGACTTCCGCCTCCCCTCGCCAGGTCTGGTCCCGCGTACGCGGTCTGTTGCTCGCCCTTCTCGTACTCGTCGGCGCGGGAATCGCCCTGGCCACCGTGCGCTCCGGCGACCAGCACGGCCGCCTCGATCCGCGCTCCGCCGACCGCAACGGCAGCCGGGCGGTCGCCGAGCTCCTCAAGGAGCGGGGCGTCTCCGTCCGCGTCGTCACCACCCTCGACGCGGCCACGGCCCAGGTCGGTCCCGACACCACCTTGCTCGTCACCTCCCCCGATCTGCTGACCGCCCACCAGCAGGACCGGCTCCGAGCCAGCACCTCGTACTCGGCCGGCCGCACCGTCCTTCTCGCGCCGGGCCCGCCCTCCGTGGGCACGCTGCTCCCCGGCGTCCGCGCAGATCCCGTCGGCCCGACATCGATCCGCGCCCCCCGGTGCACTCTGCCTGCGGCCCGCAGCGCCGGTTCCATCGAAACGGGCGGCTACCGCTACGCATCGACCGTCTCTGCTTCCGCTGCGTGTTTCCCGAGCGATGGACTCCCCACCCTGCTCCAGTTCGAGCAAGGTGCCGGGGACACGGTTCTCCTCGGTTCGTCCGACCTCCTTCAGAACGCCCAGCTCGGCAATCAGGGCAATGCGTCCCTCGCCCTGCAGCTTCTCGGTTCCCGCCCACATCTGGTCTGGTACCTCCCCTCACTTGCCGACAGCGGTGCTGTCACCGGAAACGACGAGACCGACGGCAGCCAAGCCGATCGCAGCTTCACCGATCTGATCCCCAAGGGCTGGCTGTGGGGCACCCTGCAACTCGCATGCGCTGCCGTACTGGCAGCCATCTGGCGCGCACGCCGCCTGGGCCCTCTGGTGACGGAACGGCTCCCTGTCGCCGTCCGAGCCTCCGAGTCCGCCGAAGGCCGGGCCCGCCTCTACCGCAAGGCCAACGCCCGCGACCGGGCCGCCGACTCACTGCGCTCCGCCTCTCGTCTCCGTCTCGCCTCCCTCGTCGGTGTCTCCTCCCGCGACGCTCACTCCGCGGTTGCGCTCGTCCCTGCGGTCTCCGCCCGCCTCGGTGACTTCAACGGCGACCTGCACGCCCTTCTCTTCGGCAGCGCTCCGTCCGACGACGACGCACTTGTCCAACTGGCAGATCTACTCGACACCCTCGAAAGAGAGGTACGCACTTCATGAGCGCCTCGCCCCCGGCGTCCGCCGGAACCACCGACTTCCCGGCGGACGGCGACACGGCCCGCGCATCCCTGGAGGCACTGCGCTCCGAGATCGCCAAGGCCGTGGTCGGCCAGGACCCGGCGGTCACCGGGCTCGTCGTCGCCCTGCTGTGCCGAGGCCATGTGCTCCTCGAAGGCGTTCCCGGCGTGGCCAAGACCCTCCTGGTCCGCGCTCTTGCCGCCTCACTGGAACTCGACACCAAACGCGTCCAGTTCACACCTGATCTGATGCCGAGCGACGTCACCGGCTCGTTGGTCTACGACGCCCGTACCGCCGAGTTCTCCTTCCAGCCCGGTCCCGTCTTCACTCATCTCCTCCTCGCCGACGAAATCAACCGCACGCCGCCCAAGACGCAGTCCTCCCTCCTGGAAGCAATGGAGGAACGGCAGGTAACCGTCGACGGCATTCCTCGTCCCCTGCCTGATCCCTTCCTCGTTGCGGCCACGCAGAACCCCGTCGAATACGAGGGCACCTACCCTCTCCCCGAGGCCCAGCTGGACCGCTTCCTCCTGAAACTCACGGTGCCCTTGCCGTCCCGTGACGAGGAGATCAGTGTCCTCACGCGTCATTCCCAGGGATTCGATCCGCGCGACCTCACCGCAGCGGGCATACGTCCCGTCGCCGGACCGGCCGATCTGGAAGCCGCTCGTGACGCGGTCGCCCGCACCAAGGTCTCTTCCGAGATCGCCGGCTATGTCGTCGATGTCTGTCGTGCCACGCGCGAATCCCCCTCACTCTCCCTCGGTGTCTCCCCTCGAGGCGCCACCGCTCTGCTGTCGACCGCTCGTGCCTGGGCCTGGCTCACCGGCCGCGACTACGTCATTCCGGATGACGTGAAAGCTCTCGCGCTCCCCACACTCCGCCACCGCATCCATCTGAGGCCCGAGGCTGAAATGGAAGGAGTCACGCCCGACTCCGTCATCACTTCAGTCCTCGCCCACGTCCCCGTACCCCGATGAGGCGCTGACCGTGGCCCTTACCGGACGCACCGCCCTCCTGGCCGCTCTGGGATCACTCCCCGTAGGCATCCTGGCGCCCAGTTGGACTGGCATGCTCGCAGTCAACGCACCGCTTTCCCTGGCAATTCTGTGCGACTATGCCCTGGCTGCACCAGTGCGAACGCTCCAGTTCACCCGATCCGGTGATACATCCGTTCGACTGGGCCAGACTGCCGAGGTGCAACTCACCGTAACCAATCCCTCCCGTCGACGCCTTCGGGCACACCTTCGCGATGCCTGGCCGCCCAGCAGCTGGCCCGCCGGGAAGGACCGAACCGCGTCCCGTCACGCTCTGACGGTCCCGGCGGGAGAGCGCCGCCGTCTGACCACGTCTCTGCGGCCGACACGACGCGGCGACCGTCGAGCCGTGCGGGTCACCGTCCGCTCATTCGGGCCTATGGGACTCGCGGCCCGCCAGGGCAGTCACGTCGTCCCGTGGACGGTACGCGTCCTGCCGCCCTTCACCAGTCGCAAGCACCTGCCGTCGCGTCTCGCCAGGCTGCGGGAACTCGACGGCCGCACCAGTGCGCTCACGCGGGGCGAAGGCACAGAATTCGACAGCCTGCGTGACTACGTTCCCGGCGACGACACCCGGTCCATCGACTGGCGCGCGACGGCACGCCAATCCGCCGTCGCGGTGCGCACATGGCGGCCGGAGCGCGATCGCCACATCCTTGTCGTCCTGGACACCGGCCGCACCTCGGCAGGCCGTGTAGGGGACGTACCGCGCCTCGATGCGGCGTTGGATGCGGCCTTGCTCCTCACCGCGCTCGCCACTCGTGCGGGTGACCGTGTGGACCTGCTCGCCCACGACCGCCAACTCCGCGCCCGCGTCCAGGGCAAGGCTGCCGGAGAGGTTCTCGCGGCCATGGTGAACGCGTTGGCGCCGATCGAACCGGAGCTGGTGGAAACAGATGCCCGGGCTCTCAGCGCTGCCGCCCTTGCCAACGCGCCTCGTGGCTCCTTGATCGTGCTTCTCACGGGCCTGGACGCGACGCCCGTGGAAGAGGGGCTGCTACCGGTCCTGCCCCGGCTGACACAGCGCCATACCGTGCTGGTGGCTTCAGTGGCGGACCCGCACATCAAGAAGATGACGGCGGCAAGAGGCACAGTGGATGCGGTCTACGAGGCGGCAGCCGGCACCCAGGCGCAGGCACGGCGGATTCGTACCGCAGACGCATTGAGGCGCCACGGCGCATTGGTCGTCGATGCTGCTCCGGACGACCTCGCTCCGGCTCTCGCCGATGCTTACCTGGCCCTCAAGCGGGAAGGCCGCCTTTGACCTCATTCACCAACGGCCTAAGGACGCTCCCGCCTGCCCTTCGAGAAACAAGAGCCTCCCCTCATGAATAAAAGAAGGGCCCTTCCCCGAGCGGGGAAGGGCCCTGAAACGCAGAAAAGCCCCGTGCCACAAGGGCACGGGGCTTCCCACAAAAGGAGTCCGGCGGCGACCTACTCTCCCACAGGGTCCCCCCTGCAGTACCATCGGC